>JABGOS010000109.1 GCA_018645265.1 Deltaproteobacteria bacterium | reverse complement strand
GGCGCTTAAGAAGGTAGGTCTCGATATAAAGTATCATCATCATGAGGTTGGGAGTTCTCAGGCGGAGATTGAATTCAATCTAACACCAGTTGAAATGATGGCCGATGCGACAGTTCTTGCGAAAAATATCTGTCACAGAATCGCGATGAAGCATGGAAAGATCATAACCTTCCTTCCAAAACTAATTCCAGGTGAGGCAGGTAACGGGATGCACGTGCATCACTATCTCATGAAGGATGGGGTTAATGTTTTTAACGATGAAGGTGGGCTCTATAAGTTGAGCAATGTTGCTCTCAGCTACATAGGCGGAATTTTCAAGCATGCATCGTCGCTTCTGGCATTTACCAATCCCACAACTAATTCATATAGGCGTTTGATTCCTGGTTTTGAAGCTCCGGTAAAGGCGGTATTTGCGGAGAGTAATCGTTCCGCCGCTATAAGGGTTCCGGGATATGTGAAAGATTCAAACGTTAGAAGATTTGAATTTAGAACCATCGATGCTACCTGTAATCCTTATCTTGCCTTCGCTGCTATCATGATGGCGGGTCTGGATGGTGTTAAGAAGGGTATTGATCCTACGAAGGAAGGCTATGGTCCGTATGAGACGAATCTATATGAGCTTCCGAAGGAGGAGCTGGATAGAATTCAGTCATTCCCTTCGTCACTGGGTGCGGCCCTTGAGGCGCTTACAGAGGATCAGGAATATCTTAGGATCGGCGATGTCTTTCCATCCAACCTCATAGATGAGTGGATAAAGACGAAGAGGAGGGATATCGATGATATGCGCCTCGTTCCACATCCGTGGGAAGTGGCGCGATATTATGATGTCTAAGGTTAAGGCTAAGATTAAGATTAAGGATGTATCCTAAGCCTCAGTCTTAGCCTCAATCTCAAATTGCTATCGTCTCTTCTGTTGGGGCTAATTCATAGGCATCGATTATCATCATAAGCGCTGAGGCTATATTTGGTATCGAAAGGGCCGGTAGTTCAAAGGGCTCTCTTAAGGTCTCTTCCGATCTATACGGAAAAAGTAACGATCCCACCTCTGCGACATATTCCTCCCAACTCCTCAGGTGGTAATCGGAGTTCGTCGTTCTGGCGACGTAGTCCTCTTCATGTGTGATATCTCCTGCCTTCATAGCCAAGATGATCCTCTGCCACAGCGATGTTCCGGTCGGTCCATGCAATGAGTGCCATAACTCGTGATGGAGTAACATGAGCGCCAGATCCTTGCTGTCGGTTAAGGAGAAGAGTCGGATCATTCTTTTCATCCCGTAATAGACACCACCCACGTCGTACGAATGATATCCGTATGATGACGGCGTATCTTTATAGATCTCTATTCGTCGTATTTGACGGAAGAGGGGGATCGGAGTTCTTTCGAGAAGATCCTTTATATATTCCAATTTCTTCTCATATTCACCTCTGTCGGCAGCCTCTATCACGAGTTCGATATTCGTAGTGTATGGTTTTGTGAAGATTTCCAATCTCTGATGAAATACCTCAACCATACGGGGTCCATCAGGAACTTTCATGCGTGTCTTAGTAAGTCTGCCAGTTTGAGTTACCAGTGGATAGTTGAACTCCCTGTGTTCTGATCTTGGATCAAATCTTTCATATGCATGGAGTAGTTCCTCAGAATTCAAGCCAACTAAAGATTCTAGCTCCTCCTCGGTGGCGGGTCTTGTTGTGTCCCCTTCCAATTTAAAGACACATATGTTGCTAGGATTCCCAGAACCATCGTATTTAAAGTCTCCGAGCTGGGTATGGTTTGGAATGAACATTAAGAAGTAATCCGTTTTTGCGACTTGGTAGCTTCTTACCATGTAGGCTCGACCCTTGTTATCAGTTGCGAGGTTGAGAAAGGGAAAGGCCTGGTTTCTTACGGGCCAGTATCTGCCCTTTTCATCCTGCATGATGAGCCTTACTGAACCGGGTTTCTTGTTTTTTAATCTAGTTGTAATTTTCCCATCGTCATTCTCTAACATCTCCTTATCCACCACTATCAGTTCGTAGATTTCACCCTTATCCACGCCGATTTCGGCTTCAGGAAGAAATGCGTTATATAGGCTCATGTAATGATGATATCTTGGATCGTAATAATACACGCGCCTACCGAGACCTTTGACTTCGAAGATATATGTTCCTTCGATCTCCCTCTCTATGTTGGGCTTGAGCAATTTTCCTTCGTGAAAGTATACGCCGAGGCTGGGAAAGAATTGCTCGTAGATATAGTTATGATTATCTCCATCAGGATCCATGACAAACGCTAAGTTTTCTCCGCTCTCATGTCTCAACAGGAAAGCGTGATGATCCTGTCCCAGGAAGGTGTACTGATCAGGGGTGGTTTTCTTGTTCCTGCTCCTTTGCATCATTCTGATAGCCGCTTCCATTATTGAATCTGGCACGTTGCCATCGATCGGTTGTTGCGGAAGGTCGCGAACGATTTCAAAGGCGGTAGCAGGATGATCCGCGTCGTCTGTTTTCTCAGGAGCTGCGTTTGGAGCGCTGGCCAAAACGCCTCTCACAGGTTGGATGTTTCGATACTCAACTGCTCCAGGTGCGTGCATCGGTGCTGACTGAGTTTGTGGTTGAGCGAGATGGTTTTGTACGATGAGATTTGTCGATGGCGATACGACAGAATGGAGTGGATTATGAACAAAGCCATGCAGTGGCCGCGCATGGAGCGGCCCAAAGGCGCCTGTATTCAAAGCGCCTTGAAATGGCGATATCGAAGTGGGTACTTTGTACATTATCCTATCCCTAAGGGGTCGTCCCTCATGCTGATTATCGGCAAAAAAAGACTAAAGTTGCTTCGTAATGGTGTAAGGTTTGTAATCTATTGATATTTATTGGGAAAATGGTAGATTGGTCGGGTCATGCCGATATCGAAGGCCAAAAAGGATGAACTTTCGAAACGGATGGAATCGTTAGGTATCTCCGAGGATGACATCGAGGAGAAGTTCATTCGATCATCCGGCAGTGGTGGTCAAAACGTGAACAAGGTCTCCACCTGCGTCGTTTTGAAACACGGTCCTACAGGAATTATAGTTAAGTGTCAGCGTGAACGCACGCAGGCGATGAATCGCTTCTTCGCTAGGCGCCGTCTGCTTGAAAAGATTGAAAAGATCAAGCTCGGCAAGAAGAGCGAAGCGGAGAAAAAACGTTGGAAGAAGAGAAAGCAGAAGCAAAAGAGATCGAAACGAGCAAAAGAGAAAGTTTTAGAACAGAAGAAACGCACTTCAGAAAAAAAGAAACTGAGAAAAATTACATCTGAGAATGGATACTGAAAATCGCTTGTCGCTTGAAAGGTGATGCGGTGGCTATCTCCTCTCGCTACGGTGGCTCGACTCATACGCCGTCACTCCACCTGCTCCTCTTTGCCGCAGCATTATAGGCTTAGATGGTGGCAAATTCACACGCCGCTCGAGGAGATAGCCACCGCATCATAACCTTTTCAAGCGACGGAATAAGCAAACTGATGTTTGTTGTTTAAGATTCTGAAATCTTCAATTGTAATCGACGAAGGTGCACCTGTTTGGGGATGTCTTGAGGTGCTGTCATCAAAGCCTGTATGTGCAGCACCGAAAGATAAGACGACGAGCCGGCGTATGAGGTGAGGAGGTGTGCCCTAAACAGGTGCGCCTTCGTCGATTGGGATAGTTTAGTCGGAGATAGAATACTTAAGCGCCAGGGTGATCGGTTTTGGATAGTAGGGGAGGGGGGATGCGCGATGAACGGTTTCTATTGCAGCATCATCTAAAATCTTAGACCCACATGACGCGGCCAGCCGAACCCACTTTACGCTTCCATCTTCATTGAGTTCGAAGGTTACCTTCGGCCTTCCCTCCAGTTTCTGCCTCTTCGCAATCATCGGATAATATTTTCTTCTGTCGATCTGTTTCCAGATCTTCGCCAAAACCTTCTCCCCATCTTTGCCGCTTCCGGCACCCTCGCCGCTTGAACCACCTATGCCTGGCCCCTTACCTCCTCCGGCACCCAGACCATCACCGATGCTTTTGGCGGACTGAAGTTTGTCATCCGCCTTCGATGGCTTTTCACTGTGAGGTTTCGTTGGCGAGGATATCTTTTGTGTGCTCTTTCTTGTGGTGCCAGAGTATGATCTGCCTGATGCATCAGCAACCCATACACTTACGAATGCGCCCTTGCTTCCGCCGGTGCCGCCACCTTTGGAAAGGGTGAATATCCCCCCAGCCCAGAGCAGGATGCATATAAAAGCTGCATGGGTCAGAAGAGAGATTATGAATGACAGCTTCGGAACCTTCATCGGCCGTAGAGTGGCCATTTTATGCCATATCCGTCAATAGCTTAAGGGATTGTTAAAGCCCGCTGTTTTTGGTAGAAATGATCTCGATTTTAAGTAGTACGCCAATCAAGGCTTACTTAAAGAGGAGGTTTTTATGGGAAAGAAATGGACTCCCTGTTTTTGCACTGCGATACTTGGAGTGTTGGTTGTTCTCTTCACGTGGTGGACTGTCAGCTGGGGCCAGATAGCCCTTACAGTTCTTGGTGCGCTGATTGTAATTAGAGGCCTTGTAGGGGAATGCTGCTGCTCAGGCGATAAAAAGGGATCGAGTTGTTGTAGTTAGCAATATGAAACCGATAGCTATCGTTAAAAAAAATAGATCCGTCGGGAGATGGCTTGATATCGCAGGCTGGATTTTATTTGTAAGTTGGGCGTTGATCAACTTTCTATTCAAACCATTTCCTGAAGGAATTGCCACTCTGGGGATCGGTGCGATCGTTCTTGGAGTGGCTGTAGGCAGATTTATCTTCGGCGGGTCAATCAGTAATTTTTGGCTGTTAATCGGAATTTTTTTCGTAACCGCAGGTGTCGGTTATCTCATGCAGATCGATCTCCCATTTCTTGCCATGGCTCTCATAGCCTGTGGAATACTGATGTTAACGCATAGTTGGGCGACAAAGCATTAGAGTTGTAATCTCTACATTCCGGAAAGTTACCAAGGAAATCTAAATATCTCGGGTGATGTACTATCCTGATCCAGGCTTTTGTGAACCTTCCTCGCCCAAAGCAGGGCGATTCCACCGGCGACAAATAGAAGCGTAACTATTATCGCTATAAGAAATTTAGGAAGGATCAACGCTAAAATGCCTATGCAAATCAGAGTCAATCCGGGAGCATATAGACCCCATGGGAAACTTTGAGAATTCATCTTAAGCTCCTTATAGCAGGCGTATAGCATAATTTCGATAACTAATTCAACAAAGTCAGCAATTGACCAAAGTGGCTTCGTGGATTATGTGACTGATAATATGACATATAAAATTCTTTGTACGGATGGTCTGTCACAATCAGGGCTTAAGGAGATCGAGGAATCAGATGTACTCGAGCTAGAATCTATAGAAACCCTGCCACATGATGAACTCGTTAAGAAAATAGAAAACTATGATGGGCTGATCGTTCGAAGCGCTTCAAAGGTTACGCGCGATGTTATTGAGGCGGGGAAGAAATTGCGAATTGTAGCCAGGGCCGGCGTTGGCACCGACAATATCGATCTCGAAGCGGCTACTGAACACGGGATCTTCGTCATCAACGCTCCAAGCGGCAATACCCTTTCCACAGCTGAGCTCACATTTGCTATGATCCTGGCACTTTCCAGAAATATACCTCAAGCTGCCAGTTCAATGGCCCAAGGAAAATGGGACCGAAAGAGGTTTAAGGGGTCGGAGGTGGCTTACAAAACCCTCGGCATCATAGGTCTTGGGAGAATAGGGCGCGAGGTCGTTCTGAGGGCGAAATCCTTTAAGATGAATGTGGTTGGCTTCGATCCTCATCTTACCGATGAACAGGTGGAATCCCTTGGTGTTAAACCGCTTACTAAGGAGGCGCTCCTTAAATCAGCGGATTTTATAACTGTGCATACGCCGCTCACCGAAAAGACGGAGAATATGATTTCAAAAGAGGATTTCTCCGTGATGAAGCCTGGCGCCAGGGTAATCAACTGTGCGCGCGGAGGTATAGTAAATGAGAAGGATCTGGCTGATGCTCTGAAGCAAAAGAAGATCGCTGGGGCAGCGCTCGATGTCTATACCAAGGAGCCATTTGAGGATCCACTCTTTCAAGGTATTGAGAACTGTATAATGACTCCGCACCTTGGTGCATCGACAGTCGAGGCTCAGGATGCGGTGGCCAGTGAAATAGCGTCATATGTAAATCGCTTTTTTAGGGAGGGGATCTCCTCGACAGCTGTAAACCTCCCCGCATCAGGGGCTGAGGCGGATCAATATGCGCAGCATATCAGGCTTGCAGGCAAACTTGGGAGCCTTGCTTCACAGCTATTGAATGCAAAGGTAGAAAATATAATTTTTTATTCCGCATCGAAATATCCATCACTCATAATGATATCAGCGTTGGAAGGTGCCCTTGGCTGTTGTAGCGCGGAAAAGGTTACGCTGGTAAACGCTGTCAGCCAAGCGAAGAGGTGTGGTGTCTCCTTCGTGGAGGAGCTGATCGATCAAACTAGTGAGTTTGATAGCACCTTCGGTGTGAAGCTCTCAGGGGAGGGCAGGTCGGTGGAAATCTGGGGTGCCATATTCGACGATGGTGCTTCCAAAGTCGTAAGATATGATGACTATCGTGTTGATATCGATCCTGTTGGCTCAATTCTTTTCGTTAAGAATGAGGACCGTCCCGGAATGATAGGTAGGATATGCTCGATCCTGGGTGATGATGGTGTCAACATCGCAGAGATGCAAAATGTTCGCAAGAAACCAGGGGCGGATGCTCTCACCATCATAGGAATAGATAGCTCGGTGTCGCAAGGCACCTTGAAGATAATAGAGGGCGAGGGCGGCATTGGGGATGTAAGGTATGTCAGTCTCTGAGTGCTTGAATTGAGAAAGTGACTTGAGCCTTCGTGCACTGGAAAAGGGGTTGAGAATGAGCAACCGACCACACTGGAAGAGTAGAATAGGTTTTCTTCTCGTAGTGATAGGCTCCGCCGTAGGCCTTGGCAATATATGGAGATTTCCGTATGTCGCTTACAAGAATGGTGGAGGGGCGTTTCTCATTCCCTACTTCATCGCGTTGTTGGTTGTAGGAATACCTCTGCTCATTCTGGAGCAGGGCTGGGGTTACATGCAGAAGGGTTCTGCCCCCGTGGCGTTTGCGAGATTTAGAAAGCGGTGGGAATTTTTAGGTTGGTGGGTTGCTATATTTATAACGTTTGGCCTGATGTTCTATTATAGTGCAGTTCTGTCCTGGTGCCTTGGATATCTCTTCTTTTCTTTCGATCTCTCTTGGGGGGTCGACACTCAAGCATATTTCTTTAACAGCTTCTTGGGGGTGAGTGATTCACCTTTCAATATTGGTGAGATAAGATGGCCTATATTCTTCGGCATCATCTTCATCTGGTTTGTCAATTGGGCGATAGTTTCCAGGGGAATAAGAAGGGGGATTGAGGTTGCCAACAAGATAGGTATTCCTCTGCTTTTCATCTCATTGATCGTAATGCTCGTATGGTCTCTCATGCTTCCTGGAGCCGGAGAGGGTGTGTCGGCGTTTTTGACTCCAGACCTCAGTAAGATTTTATCACCGAGCGTTTGGAATGATGCCTTCGGTCAGATCTTCTTTACCCTGTCACTTGGTTCCGGAACGATGATTGTATACGCGAGCTATCTGCCGGCTAGATCGAGAATAAATGATAACGCCATGATAACAGCGAGCGCTAATTCTTTGGTAGAAGTTATGGCTGGTTTTGCCGTCTTTTCAATACTTGGTTATATCGCATTTGTGAAGGGTATGCCGCTGGCTGATGCAGTTAAGAGCGGTCCAGGACTCGCATATGTTGCCTACCCACAGGCGATAAATAACCTTCCATTCGGAAGGGAAGCGTTTGGTGTCCTCTTCTTCTTTACGCTGCTTTTGGCCGGTATCACATCATCCGTATCGATGATTGAAACCTTTATATCATCGGCGATAGATAAGTTCGGTTGGAGTCGGAAAAAAATAACAACTGTCGTATGTTTGATTGGAGTTGCTGGAGGCTCTATCTTCGCAACGAACGCAGGCCTCCTATGGCTCGATATAATAGATCACATGGTATGCAACGTGGGCATGATCACGATGGGCTTTTTGGAGGCAATAGTTGTGGCATGGCTCTTTGGGGGAACGAAGTTTATCTCGAAGCTTGATAAATTTTCAAAATTCAAATTAGGGAAATTCTGGGTTTTTTGTGCAAAGATATTTATTCCGCTCGTTCTCTTTGTGATGTTCATGGCCGATACAATTAAAAATATCCAAAAGCCATATGGTGGATATCCGTGGTCAGCGCTCTTTGTGATAGGTTTTGGATGGCTTGCGGCAACCTTGGTTGTGGCGAGATTCTTTTCAAAGGCAAAATGGCGGACCGATCATCTTAAGAAAAAGTACCATGATGAGGATGAAGCGTTGCTTGTTGAGGTTGATGGAGAATGATGATGCTTCTGAGTTGATTGGTGAGATTATAATTTTATCATCTTTCTAAGTTCACCTAAAAGTTCATCTTCGGTTGTATCGAAATCTATATCCAGCTCTATAACCTTGAGTCCTATTCTGCAGTAGTAATCCAAAATTGGTTTTGTTTGTTGGTTGAATATTTTGATCTTGCGAGCGATATCCTCTTCGCAATCATCATCCCTTTTCGAATCATCGTTGGATTTTCCACTTTTTCTTCTATGAACTCGCTCTCTAACAATCTTTGCTGTACATCTGAGATGAACGACATGCCGAATTTCAATAGACTGAGAGATCCTTTTCGCCTGATCGACATGTCGCGGCAAGCCGTTCAACACTATGTAATGACTGTCACTATGCTGCTTTATGAAAAATTCCAATATCTTTTCTGCGATATCAAATCGGCCCTCAGGTAGGAGAGCGTTTGCTTGAATGAGCTCCGTGATCAATGTTTTATCACCGTCGCTCAGGCCGAAGAGGTTTTTGCCCGATGCAATTTTTCTTAGATGAGCTCCAAAATCAAAATGTGCGCAATCGGTTTTTTCTTCCAGCGATTTTCCAAGGGGTGACTTGCCGGAACCGGTAGGACCGATTAGCAGGATTGCAAGTTTTCTCTCTTGGTCGATACACATAGATGTTTTTATCTCATCTATGGAATACGATGGCAATGGTTCGGAATAAAAAACTAGTCCGCAATCTTTTCAACTTGCTTTCGTAGAATGATGAGAGTTAAATGCATTCGAAAGGAAGATAAGAAATGACGGAAAAAAAGAAAATTTTAGTCGTGGATGATGAAAAGAGTATGACAAACCTCTTGAAGAAGAGAATCGAATCTGCATCGTATGATGTGTCAATTGCATCCGACGGTCAGGAGGGCCTTAATAAGGCTCGCCTTGAAATGCCCGATCTTATAGTTGCTGATGTTATGATGCCGAGGTTGGACGGGTATCACATGTGCCGCCTTCTGAAGTTTGATGAAAAATATAAGAATATTCCCATCATCATGTTGACATCGAGGGATAATGATCAGGATAGGATGACCGCGAATGCCGTTGGGGCCGATGCATATGTTACAAAGCCATTCAAGGGTGAAGAGCTGATGTCGAATATCAAGAAGCTTCTAGGTGATGAGTCAGTCCTCTCAGTGCCGGCGACTTAACCTTCTGAATTAAATTTCGTTGTTCAATCTATGAATTATGCTCTGAGAGAATTATCTTCCCTCAGCCCATCCTCCACACACGTCGTCAACGCATTTGAACGCCTCGAATTCTATAAAGCTACAGTCAGGGGCAGGACATTTCGGGCCGAACCATTGCCTCGGTCCGCAGAGCCTTTCGTTTGATTCCTTTCTTTTTCTCGCTTCCTCCTTGTTTACAACGAATGGCGTACAGGTTGCCTGACAGGTACACTCCGATGCGTCCTTAGGTGCATTTGAATACTTTGTAGCGGTGCACTCGCCATCAGTTTTGCATTTGAATTTGGATTTTATCCCATCAAACTTAACGCTACCCTTGGTAACTGTCTTTACGACTTCGCCGGCATAGGGGGTTGTCGATGCTGGTGCTGGTGTGGGGGCAGGGGCAGCTACAGCTCCTGTGCCTCCATCTCCTGTCGATGATGGATGGGATATCGTCTTCGCCTCATCTGTTGGTGGTGAGTCACCTGAGTTGCTACAGGATGTGGCTATGAGTGCTATTATGATAGTTGCTAGAAGACAGACCGTTCTTTTCATATCATCCCCCTTGGTTGTGTATGAAACTAGCTGAGTTGTCTGAACATTTCAACACTTCTCGCACCTATAGCATGTTTTGGCATTTCTTGACAGCTCATCCCAAGATCTGTAATTTGTCAAAAAACAAAGGAATTGGGGGAGCTATGAATAGAACGATCTTTTGGGTTATAGGCATAATAGTTGCCATGCTGGTTCTGCTTTGCATATTCAAGTACAACAGTATCGCTGAACTCGATGAAGGGCTTGCAAATGCTTGGACCCCTTTGGAAAACGTTCTACAGCCTCGCTATGACGCGGTTCCTAAGCTCGTCAACGAGGTGATCCTGTATACAGGGAAAGAGGATAAGGAGACCAAGGCGCTGGCCGATGCCAACAAGGATTATACTAGTGCCGGTGGAATGGGGGCGCAGGTAAAAGCTGCCAACAAGCTGGAAGCTGCTATTTCAGATATGATCATTGAAGGTGGGCAGCGCTATCCGGGTATATCTTCCCATTATCAGTTCATGAATCTGAAACAGGGATTTCAGAAGACCGGCGAGCAGATGCAACAGCTCGTTAAGGGATACAATAGTTCCGTAGATAAATATAATAGCTACATAAGAAAATTTCCGAACAATTTAATAGCGTTCCTTCTCGGTTTTGAATACAGGGCGGAGTATTTCAAAAGAACGAAATAACTATTTAAATCCAGGATAAGACGGGCCCTCGAGGCCCGTTTTTATTTTAGGGGTGATTTCTTGGGGGTGCTATTATGGAAAAAATTCTATTATCAGCCGATGAAGTAAAGAAGCTATCTGAAAAAGAGGCTTTGGATAAGTTCTCCTCATCGGAGGGTGGTTTAACCTCTTATGATGCGAATAGCCGGGTTGAGGTCTATGGCAGAAATGAGATTGAGGAGAAGAAGGCCAATCCCCTATTGAAATTCTTAGGTTCCTTTTGGGGTCCCATTCCATGGATGATCGAGATTGCAGCGATCCTATCAGCGGTCATACATCACTGGGAGGACTTCTTCATTATAGTAGCTCTGCTCCTTCTGAATGCGATCGTGGGATTCTGGCAGGAGCATAAGGCCGATAACGCGATTGAGCTTTTAAAGCAGAAGCTTGCGCTGAAAGCGAAGGTGCTGCGTGATGGAAAATGGATTGAGGTAGCTGCGGATGAATTAGTGCCTGGCGATGTTGTTCGCGTTAGGTTCGGTGAAATTCTTCCTGCTGATGTAAAACTTTTCAAGGGCGATTATTTAGAGACTGACGAATCCGCGCTTACCGGGGAATCGCTTCCGGTCAAAAAGGAGATAGGTGAGGTCGCTTATTCTGGATCTGTAGTTAAGAAGGGTGAGATGGATGCTCTCGTCGTTGCCACAGGCATGAACACTTTCTTCGGAAAAACTGCGAAGCTTGTAGAGAGTGCACAGACGCAGAGTCACTTTCAGAAGGCTGTCATAAAAATTGGCGATTATCTCATCGTATTGGCCGTAGCCCTTGTGGCTGTAATTTTTGTGGTAGCGCTATTTCGTGATGAGAGCTGGTTGAACACCCTGCAGTTTGCCCTCGTTCTAACAGTTGCTGCGATACCCGTAGCCCTTCCGGCTGTCCTCTCCGTAACGCTTGCTGTAGGTGCCACTGCTTTGGCGAAGAAGGAGGCTATCGTCAGCAAGCTCGTAGCTATCGAGGAGATGGCGGGGATGGACATCTTATGTTCCGACAAGACCGGTACGATTACGAAGAATGAGCTGACGTTAGCTGAGGTTGAAGCTTTTGGAAATTATTCCAAGGATGACGTTCTCCTGTATGCGACCCTTGCATCGAGGGCGGAGGATAAGGATCCTATAGATGATGCCATCATAACAGGATCTAAATCTGTGAATGCCGTTGGTGATTACACCGAAGTTGAGTTTCACCCATTTGATCCTGTTTCGAAAAGGACTGAATCCACAGTTAAGGGTAATGACGGAAATTTGATACGCGTCACCAAGGGGGCGCCGCAGGTAATTTTGGATCTATCGAGCGAAAAGGGTGCGATAGACGATAAGGTAAATTCACATGTCGATAACTTCGCAGGGCGCGGTTACAGGGCCTTGGGGGTAGCGATGGCAGGTAGCGATGGTTGTTGGCATTTCGTAGGTCTCATTCCACTGTATGATCCACCGCGCGAGGATTCGGCTGAAACCATATCACTTGCGAACAGCATGGGCGTTGAAGTTAAGATGGTCACTGGCGATCACTCTGCAATAGCAAAGGAGATTGCGGGTCAGGTTGGTCTCAAAACCCATATACTTTCCGCGCAATATCTGATCGATAAGAGTGATAGCGAGGTGAGTAGAATTGTTGAAAATGCCGATGGGTTTGCACAGGTCTTTCCGGAACATAAATATAAAATCGTCGATCTGCTGCAGAAACTTGGTCATTTCGTCGGTATGACCGGCGATGGTGTGAACGATGCTCCAGCGCTGAAGAAGGCTGATGCAGGTATTGCTGTAGATGGTGCAACGGACGCTGCAAAATCTGCAGCCGATATCGTTCTTACGAGGCCAGGCCTCTCCGTTATAATAGATGCTATAAAGGAGAGTAGGAAGATCTTTCAGAGGATGAACAGCTACGCGATATACAGGATAGCGGAAACGATCAGAGTTCTCCTCTTCATAGTTCTTTCAATTCTCGTCTTCAACTTCTATCCGGTGACGGCGATCATGATCGTGCTTCTCGCCCTGTTCAACGATGCTCCAATCATGTCTATAGCGTACGACAATGTAAGGTATTCAAATGAACCTGAAAAATGGAGTATGAGGGTTGTCCTTGGTGCTGGAACATTCTTGGGTATCATCGGTGTGATTGTAACGTTCTCACTATTCTACATCGGTGATAGGGTCCTTCATCTTGACCACGCTATTTTGCAGACCTTCATGTTCCTAAAGCTTGCCGTGGCGGGTCACCTTACCATCTTCATGACACGTACTAGAGGGCCGTTTTGGTCTATCATGCCAAGCGCAGCACTTTTCTGGTCGGCGGTAGTTACAAAAATATTGGCTACACTCCTTGCAGTTTATGGATGGTACGTGACACCTATAGGCTGGAAGCTCGCTGGCCTTGTATGGGGTTATGCAATTTTGGAACTGATAGTAACCGATTTTCTGAAGGTGAGGCTCTATAGGATTCTCGATCATGAAGGGGTTATCTTCAACAAGCATTTGAAACACAAAGTATTATCTAGTGAGGCTATATGAGCTGGTTAAAAGATTTTTTAGAGGGGAAAGGGTGGCTTCTGTACGGATCCATATTCGGTGGGATCTTGGGTGCGCTTGCCCTCCAGATAAACTTTCAAGTGTCGCCGGATGAGCGCATGCTGCTCTCCCTTCCGATGGGCATTCCTACGATGGTTGGCCTTGGCATGATAGGGGGGCTGGCAGGAGGCGTCATCGGAAGTTTCGTTACTGGCCTATACGTTCATGAGGGGGTAGTTTTTAGTCTAGGAGTCTCCTTGGGTATCGGTCTGCTGAATGGATTTATTGTCGGTGTACTATTGGGACTTCTCTTAGGGTGTATGAACTTGATCTGCCCAGGCTGCCTTTCCACACCCAGGCTCATAGGGCTGATGGCGATAACTATTATTATAGCGGTCGTAATCTATCTCTTGAGAAGCGTTAAGGAGTAGGCAATCTTCTAGCGCACAGAAAATGTTTTACGAAGGGTATGTTATATGGGAGCTTCCCTCGAACCATAAACAAAAGGAGTTTGTATGTCACAGGCCAAAAAAGGCGATAAAGTAAAAGTCCACTATACGGGTAAACTGAAAAATGGGGATGTATTCGATAGTTCAAAGGATAAAACCCCCATTGAATTCACTCTGGGTAATGGGGATTTGATAGCTGGATTCGAATCGGCTGTCCTTGGTATGAATATAGGGGACTCCAAAACGGTCGTTATAGTTGCGGATGAAGCGTATGGTTCCTACAATGACGAGATGGCGATCGAAGTAGAGAGATCTCAGTTTCCTAAAAAAATAGAGCCGAAGGTTGGCGAACAGCTGGAGCTCGACAGGGAAGGCGGTTGTGGTGGTGGTGATTGTGGAAGCCATGATTGCAACAAGCTTGTCGTGACGATTACTGAGGTTACTGATGCAGTTGTGAAGTTGGATGCAAATCATCCTCTAGCTGGGCATGATCTGACCTTTGAAATCGAACTGGTCGAAATAGCCTAATGAAATAAAAAGCGTCGGACGCTTTTTCGTAATTTTATCGAAAAGCATCCGACGCTTTTTTGTGCTTGATGCGGATATGCTGTTATTCTGGGCGATCTGGAAACCACTTCTGAATGATCTCCATCATCTGGTAAGCCTGCTTTGCGTTTGTGATCGTGAACTTGCTTCTAGGGCTGTAGCTTCCGCCCTTTTTCTGATAGCGTTGGATCCTAACCTTTGGTGCACCGAACTCATCGGTCTTCGAATCCAATTCCTGAATAAGATACATGATCGTTGTCCAGGCGCCGCGGGTGAGGACCTCCTTCTCGAGTTCCTTAATCTTCTGCTTGCCATCCCTCTCATCCGTCCAATTTGCTGAGAGTCCTTCAATAGTTTCAGACATTTGTTACCTCCGTCGTTTGATTGGCATACTATACGCATCTGACCGAACAGTTCAACGAATATGGAGATCGAAATTCCATTTGTATTGAATTTGTCGGATCAGGTGTTATAGATGAAGACTGACAATTATAAGTGGGGGTAAAATATGAGAAAAATCAGCACGCTCATTTTCGTAACGGTTATCTTTTCCAGCTTCATGTGGGGATGCACGGGGGGAACGATGATCGATAAGCTTGTCTCCGCCAGAAAGACGAAGGTTCCTGTGGAGAGGCCTACAAAGTCTAAGCCGGAAATGACGGTGGAGGAGGCGTATAAGCTGCAAGGCGAACTGGTCGAAAAGCTCATCAGAAGATACGATGATACGGTTATTGGCTACAAGCTGTCACCAAAGACGATCAAGGATCCCACGAATCCTGATAAAATGATCCCTGTCTATGGATATCTCTTTGAATCTATGAAGGTGCCAAGCGGCACCGCTCTTAAAAAGGCTGCATTCATAGACCTACATTTGGAGAATGAGGTTGCCTTCATCATTGGACAGGATATTCCGCCGGATAGGATTAAAACGCCTGTCGATCTGAAGCAATATGTTAAGGAGGTCGTCGCTGCGATAGAGTTGCCTGAAATTAGATATTCCGGTTCTATAGATGATGTTACGGGGATTGATCTTATAGTCGATAATGTGGTCGCATCGAAAATTATCTTGGGAGAATCAAAAACGACGATGGATATAGATGCCGATCTCATCAAAATTAAGATGATGAAGGACGGCGTGGTCATTAATGAAGGGGTATCGACGCTCGTCGAAGGTTCTCCATGGAATTCATTGTTTTGGCTCGTGAAGGAGCTTGAGAAAAAGGGGCAGGCTTTAAAGGCTGGTGAGATTATTTTTACAGGGGGAATTGCAAAATTTATGGATGGTACTCCTGGGAGTTATGAGGCGACATACGATGGCCTTGGAAATATAACATTGAAGGTGGAGGAGTAATGGAGAGCAAAGCCTGCAATCCACGGAGAACCATTGTTGCACGCCTTGATGAAGGGGAGGATCTTTTTAACTCATTAATCGAGTGTGTTGAGAAGAATGGGGTTCGTTCCGGGATATTTAACTTCATCGGTGGCCTCAAGAGGGTGTCCTACGGTCTATATTATCAGGGGGGGCGTAAGGAGTTTAAAAGGGACGCGACTGAGTGTTTTGAAATCTTAAGCGGTACCGGCAATATAACCGCAAAGGAAGATGGGATTATGGTCCATGCCCATATTACCGCATCCGATGAGAATGATGGAAGCGCCTTCGGAGGGCATCTCATGGAGGGCTCAATCGTTTATCCATTTGCAGAAGTTTACATCCAGGAGTTCGATTCAATCATCGAGCGCGAATTTGATTCGAAGATCAATCTTTGGCCGATTAAAATTTAGCCACAAACGGAGTAACACCGACGATGTGACAATAAGTAACACGTACATATTGTTATGTTGGCCGTCAGGCGATTGACGGAAGTCATCCTCTTTTCCAATGTGAGAATTTTCCCACGCTAATAAACCCTTTCAAAACAAATGGTTATTATGTCAGTCCTGGCATCCCTATTGCATATAAATGTAGGCAATAGAATTTATCCTATATTTCATATTGTGAAGGGGGGTTATATGTTTGTATTCCCTCAGCGTTTATTGCGATGGTTGTCGTCATTTCTCTGTCTTCTCCTGTCTCTGTTCATCTTTATGCCCAAGGCATCTGCCAGAACTGCAACCTGGCCTTTCGATATAGCGAGCAAGTATGCGTTCGATCTTGTAGATATTGAAATAGCAGGTGGCCAGGCGGGGTTGGTTCAGACGTCATATAGCGATGATTCGGCGGAGAGTTTTGGAGGTGGTACGGGATTTGGTGCTTTATGGGATGAAAATCAGGATGGGTTGGTTCTACAAACCCAGACAAATCTTTGGGAGCTTCCGGACAACGCTATTCCCGATGAATGGTGTAGTATGAGCGAAAACGCGCTGTTGATACACTTAAATGAGGAGGGGGCTAAGGATAAGACTGTAATAATTGACTATTCGGGTAATGCAAATAACGGGGAACTCAGAACTAAGGGATCGACAGATGAGAAATCGATAGAGGGAAAACTTCGAGGCGCACTAAATTTTGAAGGGATGAGTTCCAGCGTTAATGACTTGATCGTAGGTCCAGCCACTAACCAGATAATAGGTGATAACTGCCAACAGGTTACAATGGCTCTATGGCTTCGTAGCACTAGCGATAATAGGGGGTATGTAGCCAGTTTAAAAGCTACAACTGGTAACAGCACGCTTCTCTCTCTGACTATTAACTCAAATAAGTCTATTCAGGGAGCAGGTAGGCTCGGTTTTTTGACAAGGAATAAGTTGGATAATGCCCATAAATACATAGATCATTTTGGTAATTATAATGACGGTAAATGGCATCACCTTGCTGCCGTAGTAGATGGTGATGAAAGAATTCTATACATCGATGGCGAGCGCATCTCTTCGGATGAAGATGGTATTGCATCGAAAACCGGCAATACCGGTCTCTTTACGATTGGTGGTTTTGCCAGCAATTATGGGAACTTACAATATTCCGGAGCTGTTGATGAGGTGGCTATCTGGAAGAGAGCATTGTCAGAAGATGAAATTGCGAAAATATATCGTATGCAGCGTTCTGATCTGTCAGGTTATTTTGATTCGAGGGTCATGGATTCCAAAGGTGAAGGTGGCTGGAGCGACATAGCTTGGGCTCCGAAGCGTCCTTATGGTAAGGAGCTTCCAAACAGCAACTCTAGTGATTCGGGATATGCGCAAGGTGATATCAATATGCAGGGAAACCTTGCTCTTTTTCATATGAACGGCAGCGTGGGAACTATTGGCGATGGAGATGTAATTCCAAATACTAGCGAAGGGAAAGCGGTTGGGAAGGTCGTTGGCGATCCCTCGATAATAAAGGGTGGAGTTTATAAGGAAGCTATAGAGTTTACCGATAATGGGTTTGTCGATATTGAAGATCTATCGGTAAGTCTCGATTCGGATATTAAGAGTACGGTTGAATTTTGGTTTAATTGGAAAGGTTTAGACAGTACTGCGTTTGGGTGGAGCGAAGCCTATGGCTTGGATCTAAGGCATGGATGTATAGGCTTTAAGGTCGGCGATTCAATATTTGGGGTTAATTCAGAGTCGTATGTTGGCGGGTGGCACCACCTTGCAGCCGTATTTAGCAACAGCGAAGTATCTGGTGAAAAGGTGAAGTTGTATTTAGATGGGAGCGATCAGGCACTTGGTAGTTGCTATTCGACAGTTCCAACTTCGAAATATTCAGTTGCAACGACGGCTAGGATAGGTGGATTACCGCATAGCAATAGTGTGAACTTCAGGGGAGGGTTGATCGATGAATTTGCAATCTACAACAGAGAGCTTTCTGCGAGTGAAATTCACAGCCGGTATCTGAGGGGTATTGCGGATATTAAGTTTCAGGTACGTACGTGCGAAATGGCAGACTGTCAGAGTGAGGGCTTTATAGGGCCTGATGGCACTGACGAGTCGTACTATTCGGAGCTAGTGAATCACGATGGATCGCTTCCAGAAATAACGTTTAATAATTTGCAGATCGATAGACGTTATCTTCAGTATCGTGCATTTCTCACTTCGGAGCTACAATCAGAACTTCCAATGGTGAACAGCGTGAGCATAGGTCCAGGATCATATCCTACCTCTAATCCTACGATATCGAACTTAAGCCCGGCTCCGAAATATTCCACAATTCTGAGTTTTGTGGAGACTCTAGGCGTTGATAACTCTGGAACCATAAAATATCAGATATCTAATGATGGTACGACTTGGTATTTTTACGATGGGGCTGAGTGGTCGGAAGCATCTGACTATGATCAGACAAATATCGCCTCTGAGATAAATGAAAATCTTGAACTCTTCATGGAGGATGTCGGAATAGGAAGGTTTCATTTTAAAGCCTACCTGCATAGTGATAGTGTTTTAGATGCGGTTTTGGATTCAATTGTCGTTGAGTATGAGTTGAAGGGAGCGGCGATTCTAATATTAGAAAGTGGTGGCTCAACTCAGGTTTCAGATAATGGAACGAATGATAAGTATAGCGTAGTTTTAAATAGGGAACCTCAGGCGAATGTCACCGTGATGCTCAGTGTGAATGATGATGTGGTGGTTGATCCTCAATATCTCGTGTTTACGCCCAACGACTGGGCCGAGCCTCAAGAGGTGACGGTTTCAGCTGTGGCCTCCGAAAATGGAGAGGGTCCAGCTTCAGTTACGCTTGGCCATACTGTAGTGAGCGAAGATCCGGGTTGTGACGGATTGGAAGTCACGGATGTAGTGATAAAGGTTAAGAGGGCTCAAGCTGCTGAATCACCTCCTATTGATGAGGTGGCTCAGCCATCGCCATCCGATGAGACTCAGGATGATTCAGAGTCAGCTGGAGGTAATGAGGCGGACTCTGCTGAATCGGGTCCATCATCGAGTTGTAGTTTGATAGTACGGTGAGGTTGTTTGTATTTTTTTAAAACAAAAAAAGACCCTCCATATGGAGGGTCTTTTGATTTTAAAATTGGAATTTCTATTTTCCGATTTTGAGAAGGCTAGTAAATGCTGCTGCTGTGGGAAGAAATCTCGATACGCCTCTCATGTTTCCAGCCGAGCTAGCTTCGGCGGATTTTTTTACTGTGCCAATTATTTCAAATACCCCTTCATCACCTTCGTTGAAATTGACATATTCAACAGGAATCTCTCCGTCGATTTTATTCATGTCCTGATCCGGGAATATGAATACGCCCGCTTCAGGTGTGCCGTTCTCATCTTCAATGACTAGCACTGGACCGTCCTGGTGACTCTGCAACATCTGAAGGATTGGTGTTAGCATTCTGTAACCGCTTGTTTCCAACACATTTGTGTTAAACTCTGACATGACTTTCTCCTTTTAAAATAGTAGATAGATTTGAAATTAATATGCTTTTGCGCTGGCAAATCTCTTTGCGCTGTTATTGGTTTGTGTCCTTGAAGCGTGCCTTGAACCGATTACCGATGTCGCAGGGAATGCACATTCTTCTTCATAGCCGAGCGTCTCGCCGGTATTTACGTCGTAGATCTTAAAAGTCGTACACTTCTCAGTTTGTGCTGTTACAGCGGCCTTTGAACCAACCATTTCTGTTGCAGGGAATGTGCATTCCTCTTCGTAACCAAGAGTCTCACCCGTATCCATATCGTAGAGCCTGTAATTGGTACACTTGGGTTCCTCCGCATTAGGCTTGATAAAGTTGTAGATTGCCGTGCCTAGCGTTAATAGATTCAACATAACCTTCTCCTCTTCCTTTTTACGCCACAACTGCAAAGGCGCACATTTAACCGAAGCAAGGCGACCATCCCCTTGCTTCTGGATGTAATAACTTCATTGTTTATCGATATGGAGTGAAACAGGGAATTGCTATGTGTTGCGCACCCTCGGGTACTCCTCTTTTCAGAAACGAGGCGCGCTTTTACATGAACGGATTTGCGTTGTCAAAGTAAAAAAGAGCTTTTTATGAATTTTTTTATTT
>JABGOS010000088.1 GCA_018645265.1 Deltaproteobacteria bacterium | reverse complement strand
TCCACGCCTGATGGTGATGTGAATGGAGTGGAGCCTGTAAAGTTCATAGCGCTAAAGGAGCTAATCGTAACCGCTGCTAAGCATAGCGATAGGGCGGAGAGAAAATCGGTGCGAGCATGAATGATCGGAAAGAGGAACCATGCGACGATAGATGCTATAATAAATCCTTTCCATGCAAATGACCTTCCTGGAATCCATGGGAGGAGTATCGGCGTGATGAATGCGCCAAGGAATATCCCAATAAATAGTGCGACACACATTGCAGCTAACCCTAAGAACGCGGGCTCCGGTGAAAATAATTGAGGGCTGATACCCGATATAAGGAAGATTCCCAGTAGTATCCAAATAGTAAAAGGTTTTAAGAGTTCTGTTACTTCAAGTGGCGTTAGTATCAGACGTTCGAATGTTGTAAACGTTACATCCTTCATTTCGCTGTCGACCTTTTTGTCGTTATCTAAAAATCGCTTTATATCCGATGCGCGGACAGGGCCGTAGATGACCTTGAATCCGGATTGCCTCTGGACCTCATGTGCCGAAACTCCCGGGGCTCCTAGTTGCGGAACGATCAATTCTTTGTGATTAACGATCTTCTTGAGATCAAAATCCGCTATACGCTTCACTATTTCATCGGTCGAAAAAGTTCCTTTGCCGGCTGCGCACCAGACGTTGATTCCCTTGGTGTCGAGTACTAAAATCCACGCATCAATGCCGGCAAGATTGCCCCTTAAGAGGTCGAAGGTTAGTTTATAGTTGGCAGTTACCAGAACTGGAGAATCTGGTTTAGGAGTGCCAACTGAATATACTCCCGGCTCGACTCTATATCTAAAACGACCGATACCGAGCCTTATTTTGATATGACCCACCTTCTCGCGCCAACCGGTGTTGGCAGAAATGCTAATAATGGATTTGGTATCTATGCTGAGGTTCATATCTTCTCCACGCATTGTTTGAATTTCTTGAGAGTCTCTTCATTTAGGCAGTAACAGGTTCGTGGGCCATCGACCTCTCCCTTGATGAGTCCTGCTTTCTTCAATGCTTTTAGATGCTGGCTGACCGTTGACTGGGCAAGCGGGAGGATATCTACGATCTGCCCACAGATGCATTCATCGACCTCCTTCAGATAATCTATGATCATGATGCGGGCGGGGTGGCCGAGTGCTTTGCAAATACTGGCGAGTTCGTTGTTAGAAAGCGATATCTTGGATTCCTGTTTCTTCATTGGCACCTTATCGATTATTAATCGTATATCTACGATATACGATGATAAGCTGGTATGTCAATGCTAATATCGAGGAGATGTGCAATGGCAGCTTGCCTGCTGAGGGGTGATCAGAGTATAATCAGACTGTTTCGGAGATATAATGCAAAAAAGCTCTAAATCATTGATTTTAAAGAGAGTAGCTTACGGCGATGCAGATTGGATAGTGACGTTTTTTTCAAGGGAATTTGGTCGGATGAGCGGGATGGCTAAATTTGCCCGTTCATCGAAACGTCGCTTCGGTGGAGCATTGGAACCCGGTACTCTTGTGGACCTTCAGTTCGTTGGGAGGAATGGATCGCCTCTGGTGAGGCTCGATGAGGCGGTGGCTCTCCGATCGACAAACGGAATTCTAAAATCGCTTGATAGGATCAATGCGATGGCGAGGGCGCTTGAGCTCTCGATAAGTTTTTTGCAGGAGCACCAGCCGACGCCAGAGAAATTTGATCTACTGGATAGATATCTGACATGGCTCAATGAGCATGATCCAAGTGTTCGTGAAACTTCCGCATTTGAATTTAAGTGGCTGACGCGAAGCGGATTTATGCCAGGATTGGAAAGATGTATGAGATGTGATAAGGATGTGTCGAGGGGGGCGAACTGGGTCTTTGATCTCGATAATGGTAGTCTATTGTGCAATGCCTGTTCCTCTTCATCGATTGCAAAGCTACATGTCACTAATGGAGCATTGGAGGGCCTGTACAAAATATCCTCTGGAAACTTTGATGTTAGCTCGGAAAAAGCTATGGCTGCCGAAAGAATTTTACACAGGTATACCGAGTACGTTCTCGGTAAGCCGCTTAAATATAAGCCTCTATAGACAATATGAAAGAAGTAAGGGAAAGACAGGAAGTTTGGCCGTTTATTTTATTATCGCTGGTTCTGCACGTTCTTCTGATGTTCCTCATCTACAGGACGGCGTCGGTGCCGAAGTTTACTGAGAAGAGCATCGAAGTTATTCCTTTGTTTGAGGATGTGAAGAAACATCGTATAGCCGATATCGATAAGCCGGATGTCGAGAAAAAGCCTGATCATCCGGATTTCCTCGGAAGGTATGATAGCAGCGTTAAAAAACCACAGGTGGCCGACGGTCGTGTGAGCAAGGGAGGCGAGGGAAAGAAGGGACAGAAGGGGGAAGAGAAAAAAAGAAAGAAGACTGTCAAAAAGAAGAAGAAGACTTCAGATAAGATGGTTGCCAAAAAGAAAGCTAAGCCTTCCACGTCTAAGAAGGGCAGCAGGCTGGGGGGCATGGGTTCTCCCGGGGGTGATTACTTTCCAGATTTTAAGAGGGGTAATAAGACGTATCTGAATGTTCTACGCTATCCCGCTGTTGATTACTTCGTCAGGATGAAGAGAGCGTTCAGGGTAACTTTTAATCCCACGCCGTCGCTTAGGGATCACTTTATGGCGAATAGGGTTTATCAGGGTTCAGTCAATGTTGTTCTGGGTGTCAGTGTCGATCGGTCGGGAAACCTTTCCGAGCTTTTTATATTCAGAAGCTCCGGCATAAATGGCTACGATCAAGAGGCACTGAGGACAATTAAAGCCTCTTCTCCTTTTTCATCACCTCCCAAAAAGTTTGTCGAATCCGACGGTATACTTCGCATGAGTTGGACTTTTACAGTTTATATGTAAGTTGGGCATAGTGCGGATGCTGAATCAAGTCGATCTCTATTAGGGTTAGGGTGTTTCCTATTTCTGCCATGTTATGATATAGATGAGCCTAATGTCCAAATTTATAGATAAAAAACCAGCTACCATATTGTGGGCGATTTCCTTAATCGGTGCAGTCTTGGCGGTAGGTCTTACAAAACTCGCCAATAATGATATCTGGTGGCAACTTGGTGCAGGCAAATTTATTTCCAATACACTTACGATTCCAAGATATGACATCTTCTCATATACAGCGGGTAGCGCAAAATGGGTAAACCCTGAGTGGCTCTTCCAAGTATTTATATGGAATCTGTTTGATCTGACAGGGCCGGCTTGCTTCACTATTATAAAGCTGATAGCGACTGCATTCGTTGCTCTAACACTCTTTAAAACGACGGATCTGCTTGTTCGTAACAAAAATACGGCGATGTGGTCGGCTTTTATGGTGCTTATCGCATTTTCCGATCGTATAATGGTAAGGCCCCATCTCTTTTCCATAATGATGGTTCCATTCTTCTGCCTGCAGCTTCACAAATTCAGATTAGACGGGAGGCGTCTGCCGTGGGAGTTACCACTTCTGAGCGTGATATGGATCAATATGCATGGTGGCGCGATTATGGCTCCACTTATTGTGGCAGCATTTGCCGCCGGTGAAACGATTCAGTATTTAACTGCTAGATGGGTGAAAGAAATATCGCATACATCAATTTTGAGACGGAAAATAATATCACTCTGGATAACTGTTCTTTTGTGCATAGTAGCATGCTGCATCACCCCCCATGGAATTGAGCTGATACTCTTTCCCTTTCAGGTGTCAGACCTGAGCAGTATCTTAAGGTTTACGAACGAATGGGGAAGTGTTTTTGAACCTCGAATGGATAGGGTTACGACTCAGATCGTGCTTCGGATAATTCTGGTAATTCTCATGATTTCCTATTTCGTGGGAAGGAAGCACGTCCGATTTTCCTACCTGATGTTGAGCATACTGACATCCTATCTGTTGTTGAAGGGTAGGCGCTTCAGCTCTTATTTTGTGATTATCAATATGCCGATCATCTTCTATAATTTTAAAGGTCTGGCCTCACGGATGAAGATGGATCCAATGAAGTCTAATGGGCGGGCTTACGTCAGTATATTAATCGTGACGACTCTATCAGTTGTTTTCCTGAAATATGGAATACCCGCGACGATAGATGGTGGCAGGGTGGGTCATCCAGGAATAGGGATGACGCAGGAAGGTAATATACCTGCCGTTCAATTTATCATCGATAATAATATTAGGGGGAGGATTTATAACGAGATGGAGGTGGGTGGGCATCTTATGTATGCTAGGGGGCCTGAGGAGAAGGTTTTTATTGATGGTCGAACTGCTCTTTATGGGGACGAATTCTTTATGGACTATATTAACTCGATGAGGAATAGACGCTTCTTTCAGGAGCTCGACCATAGGTATGAATTTGATTATATCCTAATGGGAGGCATCAGTGCCTGGAGGCGCCGTCATATGCATAGGTATCTCTGGGAGGATCCTCAGTGGAAGCTCGTCTATGGAGCGAGGGATGGTTTTGTATATGTGAGGGATATAGAAAAGTTCGGTAGGCTTACGACTCTAAAGATACATCCCCTTATCGAAGAGATGAGGCATGGTGATATGAATAAGGTGAATATTAAATACTAGGTGGTGACCGCTATTTAATCCTTTAAGCACATTTCCTTTGCAGCTTTGACCTCATCGATGCGCCTTCGGAAGGGATGATGCGGAGCAGTTTTTACGAGGTCAGGGTCTTTCTCGCATTCCTTAGCTATAGCAATCATAGCATCACAAAAGTCGTCCAGGATAGACTTGCACTCAGTTTCAGTTGGTTCGATCATGATTGCACCGCTGACGATAAGTGGAAAATATACCGTCGGTGGATGAAAGCCGTAGTCCATTAAGCGTTTTGCAATATCCAAGGTTTTTACACCGAACTCGTTCTGAATTTTGTCATTGAAAACACATTCATGAAGAACGGGTTTATCATATGGAAGATTGAATGTTCCACTTAAGCGCGCGCGAATGTAGTTGGCGTTTAGTACAGCCATTTCGGTGGCCTCTTTAAGACCCGTTGCGCCTAGCTCCCTGATATAAGTATATGCGCGAACGAGGACAGCGAAATTTCCAAAGAAGGTGTTGATTCGTCCGATAGATGTATCTGAGTTGTAGGAAATATTATAGTGATCCTCATTCTTGTTAATTCTGGGAAGAGGGAGGAAGGGTGATAGCTCCTTTACAACGCCTACGGGCCCAGCACCTGGTCCGCCACCGCCATGAGGTGTGCCAAATGTCTTATGAAGATTGAAGTGCATTACATCGGCGCCGATTTCACCAGGCTTCACATAACCCATAAGGGCGTTTAGGTTTGCCCCGTCTAGATATACTAAGCCGCCTTTGGAATGTACGATATCCGCAACCTTCTTAAAGTTCTCTTCAAAAATTCCAAGAGTGTTCGGATTCGTTATCATGATGGCGGCTACCTCTTCATCCATGGCTTCTTCAACTGCAGATGGATCGAGAAGGCCGTCCGGTCCAGATTTTATACTCTGTACTTTATAATGACAGATAGCTGCTGAGGCAGGATTCGTTCCGTGAGCGGAATCCGGTATTAGCACCTTGCTCCTCGGATTTCCCTTGGAGGTGTGATAAGCGCGAATCATCAGCATTCCTGTGAGCTCGCCGTGACTACCTGCAGCTGGCCATAGCGTTACCGAATCCATTCCGCTGATCTTTGCTAGCATGTTTTCTAATTCGTAACACAGCTCAAGGTTCCCCTGTACTGAATCGGCCGGTTGGTAGGGATGTGTGTCGGTAAATCCTGGCATCGCTGCAGCTTTGTTGGCGATTCGTGGATTATGCTTCATCGTGCAGGATCCGAGAGGGTAGAAGCCCAAATCCTTGCTGTAGTTCTGAATGGAAAGTCTAGTAAAATGGCGAACTACATCTACTTCGGCGAGTTCTGGTAGGTCGGGAGCCTTATCCCTTACTAGTGAACCGAACTCTTCGCCCATCTTCATTTCAGGAACATCTGCCTTTCCTAAACAGATACCCTTGCGGCCTTTTGCACTCTGTTCGAATAGCGTAGGTTCCTCATAGAGGAGGCCTTCGGTACCGTGTCCATTTGGAGTGTGTGCTCTGTTCGTCATGCGATAATCCAATTCTACAATGGTTAGGAGAGTATCTCCGTCAATATACTTGCATAGCTATCAATTTCTTTTTTTGAATTTAATTCCGTGCAACAAACAAGAATGTGATCATTCATGTTTGAAAACCATCTTCCAAGATCAACGCCACCGAGGATGAGTTCGTTCTCGAGTGCTTGGATTACATCGGCAGCTGGTTTGTTGGTCTTAATGACAAATTCATTGAATGTAGCAGAATTGAAGGGGAGGGTGACCCCATTGACAGATGCCAACACCCTCTTTGCATATGCTGCGTTAGACGCGTTTCTCAATGAAAGTTCCCTGATGCCTTGTTTACCAAGTGATGCCAAGTATATCGCAGCCGTTGTTGCGCATAGCGCTTGATTTGAACAAATGTTGGATGTCGCTCGTTCCCTGCGAATGTGTTGTTCGCGTGTGGAAAGGGTAAGGGTGTAGCTGCCCTTGCCGTCTACATCTACAGTCTTTCCACAGATACGGCCAGGCATCTGGCGTACGAATTTATTCTTCGTCGTAAATATTCCTAGAGTAGGCCCCCCAAAGCTAACGGGGAGACCAAAGGAGAGACCTTCTCCAACGGCTATATCAGCGTCCCACTGTCCAGGATGATTCAGGATGCCTAGTGAGAGAGGTTCTGGTGTGACTGATATGAGGAGCGCACCGGCATTATGTGTCGATGTTGCAATCTCACTCATATCTTCGACGATTCCAAAGAAATTTGGATACTGAACTATTACAGCTGCGACATCTTCACCTAAATGCTTCATTATCTTGGACTTATCCAAACAGCCGTCCTTCGATGGGATGACCGTTAAACCATCAACGCCCAGTGTAGTGGCAAGGACTTCGCGATACTCAGGATGGAGGTTATCCGGCAAGATGATCTTATGGCGTTTCTTGCCAATGCGTCTTGCCATGAGTGCCGCATCTGCGCATGCGGTAGCTCCGCTGTAGTGGGACGCGTTTGATACGTCCATACCGAAGAGCCTCGCAATCATGGATTGGTATTCAAAGAGAACCTGTAATGTTCCCTGGCTAATCTCTGGTTGATACGGGGTATATGGAGTTACAAACTCTGAACGAGAAGCGAGTTCGGATACCACTGCTGGTATGTAATGTCTGTATGCGCCGGCTCCCAAGAATGATGCGAAATCTGAGCTGCAGGAATTCCTAAGGGTTAACTCCTCCAGATGTTCGGTGAGTTCAAGTTCGGAACATCCGTCGCCGATATCTATATTTGATTTCGATCTAAACTCTGTGGGTATAGATTTAAATAGTGATTCGACATCGGTAGCGCCGATAGTCTGAAGCATCTGTTGGATTTCATCTTCGGTGTGGGGAAGATATCGCATTTTTATGCAGATTCCTCTGCCACGAAAGCTTTATACTGTTCATCAGACATCAGTTCTTCCAACTCCGATTTGTCTGAGAGTTCGATCTTGACTATCCAACCTTCCTCGTAGCAGTCCTCGTTGATCGTTTCAGGGTTTTCGCTGAGAACGTTGTTGATCTCAATTACCTTGCCGCTCAATGGTGCGAAGCAGTCTGAGACAGCCTTGACAGATTCTAGGGAACCAAACGTATCTTCCTTCGAGATCTCTTCACCCTCGGTTGGGAGCTCCACATAGACTATATCGCCTAGCTGTCCCTGGGCG
This sequence comes from Deltaproteobacteria bacterium, assembly GCA_018645265.1. Classification (GTDB taxonomy): domain Bacteria; phylum UBA10199; class UBA10199; order 2-02-FULL-44-16; family JAAZCA01; genus JABGOS01. Next base: position 82,292 of record JABGOS010000088.1, on the reverse strand, counting down.
TGATGGGTAACCCCTATGGTGGCGGTGTCACCCTCTAATTTTACCCACTCATGTTCTTTAGTGTACTTGAGATCGTCTGGAATGTTCATGTTCGTCTCCTAGTGTTCTTGTTATTTCAACTTATAAAACGGTGTTTTAACAACTTCTGCTTTCCTTGAGCGGCCTCGGATGTCAATAGAAAATTCCATTCCTATTTTACCATTATCCTTTGGAACAAAACCAATGCCGATCGCTTCACCTAGTGAAGGTGACATCGTGCCGCTTGTAACAATGCCGTTAGCCTTGTCATTAGTAATTATAGGATAGCCCTGACGAGGTATGCCCTTGTCGATCATCTTGAAGCCTACGAGTTTTCTTGTAGCGCCTTTCTCCTTAAATTCGATGAGCGCTTGCTTGCCGATAAAATCATCCGTTGTGTCGAGCTTTACGACCCAGGAGAGTCCTGCCTCAAGTGGGGTTGTCTCATCGTCGATTTCATGACCATACAGACTGTACTTCATTTCCAGTCGCAAGGTGTCCCTGGCACCAAGTCCTGCGGGGCGAACCCCTTGAGGCATCCCGCGTTCCAGGAGTGTCTGCCATATTGCTGGGGCGTCGGCGGGTTGACTGAAAATTTCCACTCCCTCCTCACCTGTATACCCGGTTTTAGCGATTATACAATTTGCTTTGTCCGCCAGCATTCCTTCGCGAAAGTTATAAGTTTCGATTGAATCGAGGTCGATATCGGTAAACTCCTGAAGGATCGATATCGACTTGGGTCCCTGAAATGCTATCAGCGCGTAGGAATCGCTGATATCGTTTATTTCGATTTCACCGCGCTCATGTTCCTTGATCCAGTTAAAATCCTTTTCGACGTTGGATGCGTTGACGACTAGGATATATCTTTCGTTGGTGAATCGATAGACTATAACATCATCTACGACTGTGCCGCGTTCATTGCAGAGAATTGAGTACTGGGCTTTGCCATCGATAATTTTTTTTGCATCATTCGTCGTAAGGTATTGAACGTAAGCCTCTGCATCCTTACCACATATTTCAATCTGGCCCATATGTGAGACATCGAAGAGTCCCGCTGCGGATCGGACCGCCTTGTGTTCGTCAATGACACCTGTGTATTGGACAGGCATTTCCCAATCGGCGAAGTCGACCATCCTGCCACCGAGTTTTACATGTTCGTCATATAGAGGGGTATGCTTAGCCATTCAAATTCCTTTCGATAAGAAACTTCAAATCTTTGCCGCTTCAACTGTGTTTTTCAAAAGCATAGCTATGGTCATTGGACCTACGCCACCCGGAACCGGTGTGATGGCTCCAGCGCGATCCTTTGCCGTTTCGAATTCTACATCACCTACGAGCTTGCCGTCTGAAGTTCTGTTCATACCAACGTCTATCACGACCGCACCTTCCTTTATCCAGTCGCCCTTAATGAAGTTAGCTTTTCCTATTGCTGCGATGAGAATATCTGCTCTTTTCACTTCAGCGGGAAGATCCTTAGTGCGGGAATGACAGATCGTCAGGGTTGCGTGCCGTTCAAGAAGCATGAATGAAACTGGCTTTCCAACGATATTGCTTCGGCCAACCACAACAGCTTGCTTTCCCTTCGGATCAATCCCAATGGAATCGATCAGCTCCATAATTCCAGCAGGGGTGCATGGTCTAAAACATTTTTCGCCCAGGAGTAGTTTTCCGATGCTTATTGGGTGGAATCCATCAACATCCTTTTCAGGCAGGATGTGATTGATCACTATGGACTCATTAAGATGTTTTGAAAGTGGAAGTTGTACCAATATTCCATGTACTTTTGGGTCATTATTAAGGTTGTCTATCAGAGATAGCAGTTTATCTTGTTGAATATTAGATGGTAATTCATGGGAATAGCTCTCTATACCAGCCTTCTGACAGGCTTTCTTCTTCATTCTGACATATACTTCTGATGCGGGGTTTGTACCTACCAGGACAACAGCTAAACCCGGGGTAATGCCGTTTTCCCTGAGTTTACTGACCTCCAGAGCAAGTTCATCCCGGATCTTTAGAGCTACTTTCTTCCCATCTATTATATTAGTCATGAGGGCTTCTCGGGTATTCCTTTGGAGGGAAAAAGTCAATAATTAGAGAAGATTCAAAAAAGTGTCGGACACTTTTCCTCCTATTCCTCAAAAAGGTGTCGGACACTTTTTCGTGTGCAGATCTTTTCACCAACATTATTCACCATTTTTCGTCATTTCCCGCCATCTGAGTATCCTTGTAAGGCAGTGCTGCTGTTTTAGAAACACTCATATCTATATGAATCATAAGACTATATGGCGCATTCCCCCTTTGGCATCCAGCTTGGCCCAGCGATTGCTTTGTTAAAAGGCTATGCAGTCAAACGAGATAGCAAAGGAGAATGTTATGAAGAGGTTGGTAATGGCTGGGGTGCTGGTGACAATACTGGCTCTATCGGGCAGCGCTATAGCGGAAGAGAAGAAGGGTCCATCGTGGACCTTTCAAGTCGGTTATTCGCCAGCTGTGGCTGGTGGATTCTTTGCGGATGATGATGGTGGAGATGCTGCGGGAGCTGGAACTTTTTTTCCAATAGGAGGTGCGCTGTCGGTTGATTGGAGGTCGAAAGGACGCTGGGGGGTGCATGTTCCGATCAGTTTTAATTTGTCTCCAATCAATGGTCAGTATGTTCCTATCATCGGTGTAGGAGTTAATGCGGCATTCCACTTTCGTAAGCGCGACAAGAAATTTGATCCATATCTTCTTATGGGTGGCAAGGCCTATATCGCTGCCCACAACAGTCATGATGTCAAAGGAGTGGTAATACCAATGCCATCGCTGGGCATTGGAACGAGGGGGTATCTCTCAAAGAATGTTGGCCTGTATGGAGAGATGTCTGCGCAGGGAATCCCTTTTTTCGGAGGAGCAATTGGAACGATTCAAGGAGTATTTGGTGTCTCAATTAAATTTTAAAGGAAGATAAGGAGTGGGTCATGAAAAATCTTATCTGGGTTCTATTGGCATTCATAATCTATCTTGTGGCGGTGGTGGCGTGAACAAAAGGAGAGATAAAATGAAATCAAGGACGTTTAAAAAAATTACAATGTTGATGGTAATCGTCGCTCTACTCTCTGGCTGCGCCGAATGGCTGAAGGAGGAGCATGAGGGCGAAGCCATTCCGGCATCAGAGTTTCGATGCGTCAGGTACGAAGATCAAACATTCACTAGATGTTCATTTAGTGACGTCGACCTGAGTATATCGATAGACGGTACGGAACTTGATGTGGAATTTGAAGAACTTGAATCAAATGCAGACCTGATTCGCGGCATAGTATCTGATGATATTTATGAGAGGGGTTTTGCTTTCGAATTCGGTGATCCTTGTTCTCAATTGAGTGAATATGAGGGTTATGATGGAGAGGTTGCAGTAAACTTTGTCTACAAGGAATATCGTAACTACAAAGATGGTCCTCCATATTCAAATACATACATCGAAAAGGTGAGTGGTTTTGGAGCACTCGATGGTAACGGTAATTATGAAGTGTATCTCGTGTTGGGAAAAATGGATGAAGACATATCTGAAGATGACCAGGTCGATATGAGCATAAAAGCTAGAGAGGTCAGTCTATTCCTCCATATTGATGTCGAGGAGTACGAAGCACCGGTATGTGTAGAAAATGAAATTGTCAAATAATTGACTTTAAATATGGAGGAATGATGAAGCATTCAAAGATAAAAACAATCATGATGGTGGTTGTGGTTGCAGCAGCATTCGTAGGATGTGGTGGAACTCAGGGTGAGGAGGAATATAATTGGAGCGGTGGCGGGGAGTATGAATGTGAGATGCACACTTATAGCTACTGTAAATTATCTTCGGTAGATCTTGATATCTACATCGATGATTTCCCTTTAAAGATAACTACCTTGGACTATCCGTTTAACACTGAAAATATCACTCAGCTGGAGGGCGGGGTTTACGATGGTAATTATGGCCGTCACTTCAAAGTGACAATAGGTGATGTCTGTAAATATTTGCGTGATGATCCAGATTATGAGGGCGAAGTTGAAGGCAGCTTTAGTTATACAGAGGGGTCAGATGACAACGCATTTCAAGAAGTTGATGAGGATGCTCTTGCCTACCTGGATGGTAATGGTGGATACACCCTTGAGTTGATCTTGGGGGAAGAGGAAGTTCCGGAGGATCTCGAAGAGGAAGAAGTCGAAGATGATGGAGTCGATGGAAATGAATTTGGATACGTAAGCGATTATGTGGATCATTATGAGATTAATATGAGGTATGTCACCTTAGACATGCATGTAGAGCTGGATGAGGGTGAATTTGAGGTATGTGCCTATGTCAATGATTGATTGGAAGAATGATCCCAAAAAATACACTTGTCATGACCATGCTTTCTAACTTAAATTGCAGTTCAATGAAATCAACGACTTCAACCGGAAGGACGATCATCGTGGCTATTGCCGTAGCTGCGGTGATTGTCGCGTCCGTATTCTTCTTTCGTCAGGCCAGATCCTATCTGGAGCAACCATTTCCAGGTTATCTTACTTTTGAAAATGAGATGGTTGGGGCCTTTGCTGGTTTCGAATGGTTTGGCCCATCAGAGGGGCTTCGTTACCATGATCTGATTATCAAGAAAGCAGCTGATTCTAATGGCGGGGTTGAGATTCAACGAAGTGGAAAGAGGATGTCCGTCAATACTAGACCAGGTGTGTTTACACTGAAGGACTTTCTCGTTGTATTCATGGCACCATACGCAAGCGGAATGGCATATGTTATTTTCGCTATTATTATATATTTCGTCGGCCGACGTATGCGAGGGATAATTCCCTTTATCTTTTTCAATCTTGGAATCGCCTATTATTACATATCTGGTTTTGATTTTCATAGCAGCCATCATGCAAGTTGGCTTTTTTTGCTCAATTTTGTGCTTCTCCCTGCGTCGATGACGCATTTCGCACTGGTGTTTCCAGAAGAGGCACCCATGATTAAGAGACATCGCTGGATGCTTGGGTTATCATATCTTCTCTCGTTCCTAATATTCATTCCTTATGTTTATACATTCTATCATATGCCTGTTCTCTGGATACATATTGAGGGGCTGGCGGTTGCTTATGCAATACTCTCGTATGCTTTCTGGATAACTATGTTGGCAAGAAGTGCAAAAAAGGCAGGGCGCGAAACGGATCGAATTGCTGCAACCTATCTTCTCTTTGGACAGGTGATTGCTTTTCTGATTCCGCTGACGGCAGCGATAGCGATTTTTGTATTTGAGAAGAATATCCCCTTGAATCTTATTACGCCGATTACCGTCGTGTTGCCGGTGGCATCGCTATTAGGTATCATCCTTGGAAATCTAAAAAATACGCAGCTCAAACTTGTACAGACTGAAAAGATGGCATCGCTAGGTCAGCTGGTGGCTGGTGTGGCACATGAGATAAATAATCCAACTACTTTCATCTATTCAAATATATCGATGCTCAGGGAGTACGTGTCTTACATAAAGGGAGTTGTGCGTGCCGATGTTCCAGCATTCAAGGGTGAGATGTCAGCAAATGAAGTAGTGGGCGATTTAGAGCAGCTTGTCGATACGGTTGCCGAGGGAGCGGATCGTATCAAGACGATCGTTGCTGACCTCAGGCGTTTTGGACATTCCCAGGATGATGTCGTTACAAATGTTGACATCAAGGCTGGTATTGAAAGTACGCTGCATCTTCTGCATCACGAGATCAGCAATAGGATAAAGATTCATCTGGATGTGCCTGAAGATCTTACAATTGCAGCAAATCCTGGGCAGATAAATCAGGTATGGATGAATCTCTTATCAAATGCCGTATCTGCGATAGAGGGTAATGGGAATATCTGGATTTCTGCAGTTGAGAGTGAGGAAAAGCTCTCCATTATTCTCAGCGATGATGGGAAGGGGATTTCGAGGAAGGTTATGGGTAATATATTTGATCCATTTTTTACCACTAAACCAGAGGGCGAAGGTACTGGGCTTGGGTTGGCCATCACGCAACAAATCGTTCATAGATGGAAGGGTGATCTTGTGGTTCAATCTGAAGTTGGTAAGGGAACGACTATGAAAGTGGTATTTCCAAAATGAGGTATAATAGATGAAACCGATTGTGCTCTATGTGGATGACGATGCAGCAAACCTTGATACCTTCAAGCGCGCCTTCAGGTTTGACTACGAGGTTATTACGGCAGAGAACGCAGCTGCAGGTTTAGAGATAGTTAAGTCGACCCCTGAACTTGCACTTATAGTAACCGACCAGCGTATGCCAGGTATGAAGGGTACGGAATTTTTAGAACATGCCATGAAGGTTAACCCCCATGCACAGCGTATGATACTAACTGCATTTACTGATCTGGATGCGCTTTTAAGCGCCATTCAGAAAGGGCATGTGTACGATTATATTTTGAAGCCATGGGATCGTGGTAGCCTTAAGGAAACCCTGGATAGGGCGATATCTATTTACGCTGACAAAATGGAGCGTGTGAAGCAGCTTATGGTGGCACGATCTCAGAATTCCTCACTTAAGGAAATGGTTCAAGAGGCGTATGACTTTACGCATATCATCGGAGCTGATGGGGCCCTTAAGCCGATTCTAGAGCAGGTGATGAAGGTTGCAGCAGCTTCTTCTACCGTGCTTGTTCGAGGCGAGTCGGGAACAGGTAAGGAACTCATAGCACATGCTATTCATGCTGCCAGTCCTAGAGCAGATGCATCACTCGTAAAGCTGAATTGTGCTGCGCTTTCACACGGAGTTTTGGAGAGCGAATTGTTCGGCCATGAAAAGGGTTCATTTACTGGGGCGGTTGCTGCGAAGAAAGGTCGTTTTGAACTCGCTGATGGTGGAACTCTTTTTCTCGATGAAGTTGGAGATCTGCCAGAGTCTGTGCAAGTAAAGCTACTTCGTGTTTTGCAGGAGAAAGAGTTTGAAAGGGTGGGTGGTGTGGAGTCGAAGAAGGTGGATGTGAGGCTTGTTGCCGCGACTCATCAACCGCTCGAGAAGTTAGTGGAAGAAGGGCGGTTCCGAAAGGACCTCTTCTACAGGTTGAACGTTATTCCCATCACAGTACCGCCGCTTCGTGAACGAACGCAGGATATACCAGCATTGGTCGATCACTTTTTGGCAAAGTTTAGCACCGAGTCTGGAAAAAATCTTAGTATAGACGCAGCTGCCAGACAGCTTCTCTCAGATTATGAGTGGCCTGGAAATGTTCGTGAACTGAGAAATATGATAGAACGAGCTGTAATCATGGGTGAGGGTGAGTTGGGTGTTTCCGATTTTGTGACTGACCTTGATGAAATCAACAGAACCGCTTCAACAGTTGAGAGTATAGATCCTGATAAGATTTCCGGGTCGGTTCTGGAGACGATTCATGATGAGAGCGCTAAGGAGTTGGCGGCATCCCTTCGAAAGGCGGGTGGTAACGTGAGTGAAGCTGCAAGGATGATGGGTATTGCGCGTTCCACCCTCGTATATCGTTTGCGTAAATATCGTCTAATCTAAAAAGGTGTCGGACACCTTTTTATGTTAGAATAGTTTATGCGGTTACGCGGTTTCTTCCATCAGCTTTGGACTTGTATAGGCACTCATCGGCATAAGAAATGAGTTTTTTTGCGGAGTTGAAGTTGTCGCCTTTGAGTGTGGATACCCCAACGCTGATTGTCACAGGTATCGATTGATCTTCAAATTGGAAGGGTTTCTCCTCAATCAGATGACGCACTCTTTCCGCCAACATCATCGAGTCTTTGGCATCCGTATTTCGAAGAATAATTGCAAATTCTTCGCCGCCGTATCTAGCTGTAATATCCTCATCACGAAGGCTGCTTTGGATTCTTTGTGCAACTCCATTTAGGACATAATCACCAGCCATATGCCCATATGTATCGTTGACCTTCTTGAAGAAATCTATGTCGATCATCATGAGTGAGAGGGAGTGCTTTCTTCTTCTTGCATAGCTGAACTCCTCCCTCAGGCGTCTTGCGAATGCATGTTTGTTGAGTATGCCGGTGACGGCGTCGTAGTTCGCCATCTGGTGCATCTCCTCCTGAAACATTCTTTCTGCCGCATCACCTACAGCAAACTTAAAGAAGGTATCGCTGGATATGTGAACCTTGTCGCCATTTTCTAGCACTCGCCGTATAACCCTCTCACCGTTTACGAAGGTTCCATTGGTGGAGCCCATGTCTTCAATGATTGCCTTACCTGTTTCAAGGTGTATGCAGAGATGTTTTCTGGATATTCTTGAATCGCTAATAGAGATATCAATATCCGGAGCCCTGCCCATGATTGTTGTAGATTCTTCAAGAAGGTACATTTTACCAATTAGGGGGCCTGAAATGAAGAGTATGTAAGCGCGTTCATCCTTTGGAAAACTTACCTTCTCCAATGATGTTACTACAGTGCATTCGGACAACTCATCGCTCTGAAGAAGTGGATCTATCTCTTTTTTCTTTTTATCGGTCATCTTTTTCCTCTTGGTGCATCATCTCTCTTTTCTCTTCCCTAGCCTTCATCTCTAATTCTGCGGGTGTGGGCATCTTCTTCAGGATGAACCTAAGTCCCTTTTTTACACCTGCAACTGCTTTATAGTCCTTCTTGGTTGCCTCATACCCCTGGACCCATACTTCTACCTTATAAACCTTATCCGGTTCAAGTTTTTCCCTTGTGACGGGGGTCTGCCCTATTGGAACGCCATCAAGCATGACGAGTGCCCCAGGGGGCTCTGATTCGACATTGAGTGTGGCAAAATCTTTGACCATTTGAATCTCAAAGGATTTTGTTTCTCCTGGTTTTAGATTGATTTTTTTGTTCCAAAAACGATGGCCCCTCAGAAAAAGACCAATGTCATGAGACCGCTTGGGGTCTATATCCTTTATGTTTGTCGGTGTGCGGTATGCAGTTTCCCGGTTGTCCAGAAAAACTGTCGCACCCTCTGGAATGGTTGTAAGCTCTATTGCCGATGTCATGGGGGGCTTTGGCTTGAGGGCTATGGAGAGGCTTAAGAACTCGCCAGGTTTTAGATTGAGATGTTTTTCGTGTGTGAAGAATCCCTCTTTCTGGACCACCAACAAATGGTCAGCATTTGGATCGATATCTCGCATCGTAATAGGGGATCCCTGCCCAATCGGCTTATTGTTAAAGACGATCGATGCATCGGCAGGCTCGGTAGTGATCATGATTTCTGCTGATGTGTAAGCTACAGTATTATCTTCTGTAATTTCCGATTTTCTGTTGGATATGACTGCTAGAGTAGTCACTATGGCAATTATAAAAATCACTAAAAGATGATATTTAATGTGTTTTACAATATCCCATACGTACTTGAACTTGCTTTCTTTTGGGATTTCAGGTCCATCCCTATATTCCTCCATTTCATTGTCGGAATAGGGTACCATATCCTTAGGTACGGATTCACTATCCTCTTCGACCATAAACTCCTCAAGGTCGATAGGGGCTTTCGCCGCTCCTGTGACTTCAAATTGACTATCGTCTGCGAGTGCAGAGTTTGATCTATCTATGATTAAATAAGGTGTCTTGGCGTCGGCCTCATTCTTGCCCTGGTTCTGAAGTTCATTCTTAAAAAGATCCTGTACGAACGTTCCAACATCCGATGGCCTGAATTCAGGGTAATTTGAATATAGAAACTTTATCAGATCGTCGTGCATCTCCGCTGCCTTCTTGTATCTATGTCGTCTGTCCTTTGAGAGTGCCTTGAGGACGATACGGTCAAGTTCATCAGGGAGGTCATTTCTTATTACCGAGGGAGGAATGACCTTTGCCTTCCTCACATTCCTAATTGTCTCCCTGCTATCGCCCGCCTTGAAGAGCCTTTTTCCGGTCAGCGTTTCGTGAAGTATGATGCCTAAGGAAAAAATATCTGAACGGTGATCTATAGTATCCCCATGTGCCTGCTCTGGGGACATGTATGCGAATTTCCCCTTGAGAATGCCAGAGTCGGTAGATCCAACCTTGAAACCAGTCTTTGCTATTCCAAAGTCGATTATCTTAACGGTACCTGCATACGATACCATTATATTTTGGGGGCTGATGTCACGATGCACTATATGAAGTGGCAGACCGTTCTCATCTGTCCTCCTATGAATATAGTCAAGCCCATTGAGAGTTTCCGATATAAAGTGTACCAGATGATGAATCGGTATAACTTCCTTCTTTGCAAGGCAACGCTTATGAATTTGGGAGAGTGACTTGCCATCGACATATTCCATAACCATAAAATAGTCGTCGGCGACCTTTCCCAGATCATAGGTTTGGGCGATGTTTCCATGAACGAGTTTAACGGCGATCTTCGCCTCATCTATCAGAGAGTCGATGAACTCCTCACTGGCAGCGATGTGTGGAAGGATCTTCTTGATACAAACCGTTTTCTTTATGCCGTGGACATCATAGGAGAGCCCCTTGAAGATCTCAGCCATGCCGCCCTGGGCAATCTTCTCCATGAGGTAATACTGGCCTACCTGTCTCGGTTGCTTGTCTTGTGTCGTTTGAGCCATCCGCCGCAAGATACCGGTATTTTTAAAGAAAAGCAAGGCCAGGCCGATCAGGGGGGGCTAAAAATGAAGAAGAATTTAATCTTATATGTCAGCAACATCAATTTGTCAGTTTTGCCGGCATTTCTTGCTGGATGAAGCAATTTTTGGTAACTTCACTGCCGATAATATATACAGGAGCACTGAATGGGAGAATCAAGCAGCCAGGAAAAAACTGAGGAAGCTACACCGAAGCGGCTGCGGGATGCGCGAAAGAAGGGACAGGTCGCAAAATCCCGCGATCTCAACACTATAGTAATCCTTATAGCGGCATTCATAACGATACTCTTCATGAGGGGGTATATCGGTGAGCAGCTGCGTGGAGTGCTGACCTCCAATTTCAATTTGATCTCAAGGCCGGATCTGAATGTCGAAACATTATTCCTACAAGCGCACAGTAATTTTATGACCTATGTGAAAATCGTTATACCATTTGGGATAGTTATGATCGTGGTAGCCATAGCAGTGGGCTTCTTCCAGGTTGGTCCTATCTTTACCGGTGAATCGATGAAGCCCCAGATGAAGAGGATAAATGCCATAGAGAATCTTAAAAATATGTTTAAGATTACGACCCTTGTGGAGCTCTTAAAGAATATAGCAAAGATGAGCCTCATCTTTCTTCTGGCATATCTCGTTGTGACCAATAGGCTGAGGGAAGTCGTGTTGACTGTGAAGGGTACGCCCGACCAGTCTGGCGCGCTTGCCGCACAGCTCCTTGTGGAGTTTTTGGTGAAGGTTTTTATCGTCTTCATTATGATAGCTATTATCGATCTCTTCGTTCAGCGGTGGAATTATAAAAAACAGATGAGGATGACAAAGGAGGAGGTGAAGAGGGAGTACAAACAGGATGAAGGTGATCCACTCATAAAGAGTGCAAGACGTCAGCTCCACCAGGAGTTAGCGATGAGCGATACGAAGCAGTCAGTGAAATCTGCGGATGCGGTGATTACCAACCCAACAGAGTTGGCTATAGCGATCAAATATGATGACTCGGAGATGGCAGCGCCGCAGATTATGGCGAAGGGGCAGCGTCTCTTTGCACAAACCATCAGGGAATACGCCGAGGATTATGGCATTCCCATTATTGAGAATGTCCCACTTGCTTGGACTTTGATTGAATTGGACATTGGCGATGAAATTCCAGAGGACCTCTACGCTGCGATTGCGGAAATATTAGTCTATGTATATCGATTGAAAAATTCACAGGAACAGTCTGAAGCAGATGCTCCGAATATGGCTTAAGTGGGACTATGGATTCTGGTCTTCCATTTCAAGAATCTGGCCCTTCATTGGAGAGAAGGTGGTCGGTGCTATGCTTCTGACTTTAATTAATTCACCGTTCTTTTTGGTGTATAGGAAAAGTTCCTGAAAACGCTCGCTACCCCCAAGCGGGAGTATCATCAGTCCATCTTCTGCAAGCTGGTTTTTGAGAGGTATGGGGATTTCTGAAGGGCTGCACATCATCACTATCCTGTGAAAAGGTGCAAATTCAGGCCATCCGGCAAATCCATCGCCGGTTTTAGGGAAGATATTCTTATAGCCTAATTTTTCAAAGTTGCTTTTCGCTTTCTTTGCGTATTCCGGTTCAATTTCAATTGTGTACACTTTATCCGCCAATTGCGAGAGAAGGGCGGTGTGATAGCCAGTGCCGGTGCCGATTTCAAGGACCTTGTGATGTGGTTCGATCTCCATTGAGGCAAGCATTACGGCATCTTCATATGGCCTATTTAATGTCTCTCCGAAGGCTATTGGGACCTCAATGTCTTCATGGGCTTTCTCCTTGTACTTAGGCAGAACGAACTCTTCTCTGGGTACTGTTTGAAAGGCTTTTAAGATCCTTGGATTTTCGATGCCTCGCTTCTTGATGAGGTTCTCTGTCATCAACATTCTTTTTTCAGCGTAGCTCTTAGGTTTGCTGGAACATGAAAAGAAAAAAAACGATAACGCGATTAGTATCATGAACGTTATCGTCTTTCTTGTATGGACTTTGAGAGTCATAGATATCCGTTGTAGCATTTAAAAATCTTAAAAATGATATGCTACGTTACCCATCATGGAGAATGGGAAGAGCGCGGTGCCGTTGTTGCTCCCACCCATTGAGTCTATAAGGCCGATGGAGCGAAAGATAGCTGCAAGTCCGACAGACCACTTTTCAGTAATATAGAAATCGGTGCCCAAGCCCAGATTTGCTCCAATGCCGACAGCCGTTGTGCCGTTCTTTGCCGAACCTTCGGTTACAGCGTATACTCCCATTCCTATAAGACCGTATGGATCCCATCTGGAAGGTTCTGAGAATATGTAGAATTTTAAGTCGAAAGTAGGGATGCCCAGAAATTCAATTCCATTATCTCCATTTGATATGCCAGTTCCATCCTGAGTTGTAACTACAACTCCAAATTGTGTGGAGAATTGAGGTGACCATCTATAGTCGAAAAAGACATAACCACCGGCACCCATATCAAGCTGAGGATTTGAATCGACTACGTAAATATTACCAAGAGGTCCAAGGCCCACAGAAAAGTTGCCGCTGGCAGATCCAGCATAAGCTTGACCACTTATCAAAACAACTGCGATAGCTGATAAACAGAAAAAAATCTTTCTCATGAACTCCCCCCTTTTATGAACTTATGCCTTACCCCTTATCACTTTCGTTCAGGATGTAAACACGTCGGTTTTTAATTTTTAGTTTTCCTTCGGCGTATAGCTGTATCGCCTGTGGGTAGATTCTATGCTCCTCTTCCAGGATCCTATCTTTGAGGGTCTGCGGCGTATCATCCTCCATGACTGGCACCGATGATTGACATATGATCGGACCGTGATCGACCTTGTCATCTACGAAATGCATGGTGCATCCAGCGATTTTTACACCGTAATCATAGGCTTGTTTTTGGCCGTCCAGCCCTGGAAAGGATGGTAGTAATGCTGGGTGGATGTTGATGATGCGGTTGGGGTATGCGCCCAAGAGGGTTTTCCCTATGATTCTCATGAAACCGGCCAAACAGACCAGCTCAACCTTATGTGATTGTAGAATCTCTACAATCTTCTTCTCAAATGATTTCCTGCTGTCGAATTCGCTTCTAACAACAGTAACTGTATCTATGTTATTTTTTTTCGCTCGTTCAATGGCAAAGGCTTCAGGGCTATCGCTAATCACAACCTTGACTAAAGCATCGATCCTGTCGGATTTGCAGTTATCTATGATGGACTGAAGGTTGGTGCCGCTGCCGGAGACTAGGATTCCAAGATTAATTTTATTCACCATCGAGATTACTCCATAATAATTGCTTTATCATTCTCAGGCATAATCCTCGTTTCGCCGATTATAGTAGCTTGGATACCGTTTGTAGATGCTGCCTGGGTAAGATCTTCGGCATGATCCTTATCAACAATTAGGACCATTCCTATGCCGCAATTGAATACGCGGAACATCTCCTCCTCATCCATATTGGAGTGCTTCTGGATAAAACGGAATATGTGGGGGACTTCCCAGCTGCCCTTTGTAATTACAGCCTGAACACCTCGAGGGAGTATCCGAGGGATGTTCTCCCAGAATCCACCGCCGGTGATATGCGCTATTCCTTTGATGTTGAAAATCTTCCGGAGGTTTTCAATAAGATGACTGTAAATTTTCGTGGGTGCGAGGAGGGCCTCTCCTAAACTTTCTTCGAATCCCTCATATTTCTTTTGTAAATCCAATTGGGAATCTTTGATGACTTTATTGATTAAGGAATAGCCATTGCTGTGGGGACCTGTGGAGTGAAAGCCGACAATAACATTTCCAACTCCAATATCAGTTCCGTCTATAATCTTCTCTCTGTCGATGATTCCTACGGAGAAGCCGGCGATATCGAAATCTCCCTTTTTGTAAAAATCCGGCATCTCAGCAGTTTCACCACCTATGAGAGCACATTTTGCCATCTTGCATCCTTCGGCAATTCCCTTAACTACATCCGCGTGCAGCTCTGGCTCAAGCTTCGATGTAGCAAGATAATCTAGAAAGAAAAGGGGCTTTGCTCCAAGGCAACCGATGTCGTTTACACACATCGCCACAAGATCAATTCCGATTGTATCCAGTTTTTTCATTTGGATCGCAATTTTGAGCTTAGTGCCCACGCCATCTGTTCCAGATACAAGGACTGGCTCCTTCATCTCAGAGATATTCGGTGCAAAGAGTGCCCCATACCCGCCGACTTCAGAGATGACGCCATGGATATGCGTACTTTTGACTAAATCTTTAATGTTATTAACGAACTTGTTGCCGGCGTCTATATCCACACCGGATTTTTTATATGAATCGCTCATGGCGAGGGCGTCTACCACAGGATCGAAAAAAAGCAAGCATCATGGGCAACCTCCAAAGTTTTAGAGGATCCGCGTTAGCGCACAACGTGGGGGGAGCTTTGATCTTGACACTTTAGGTGGTGTATCGTAACTTAGCATAAATATTGACTTTTTTAGGTTAAGCCGGTCAGCTGGCCGGCTTCATTATTATGACGAGAAAACCTCTGATATTAGTATCGAACGATGATGGAGTGCAGGCCAAGGGTTTGAAGATCCTAGCGAGGGCACTTAAAGGGCTGGGCCGTGTGATCGTTGTAGCTCCGGATCAGCAGAGGTCAGCCTGTAGCCATTCTATCACGCTGCATCTTCCGCTTAGAATTAATAAGCTGGCTAAAGATATCTATTCAGTCAGCGGAACTCCTACTGATTGTATCATGTTGGCCTTGAACGAAATCTTGGATGAGAAACCGGATCTCATAGTTTCTGGAATCAATCATGGTCCAAATATCGGCGATGATGTGCACTATTCCGGAACCGTCTCCGCAGCATATGAGGGTGGAATTGAGGGTATTCCCTCAATAGCGATGTCATTACTTTTCAAAAATGGGAAACATTTTAAATCGGCCGCTGAATTTGCAAAGAGGGTTTCGAAAAAGGTTCTGAAGGAGGGGTTGCCTAGGGGGGTTATACTGAATGTGAATGTTCCAGATCTTCCAGAAAAGGAAATCTTGGGATATAAAATTACAAAACAGGGTAAGCGAAACTACGGTGATATAATAGTCGACAAGGTCGATCCTAAGGGTAGAAAATACTATTGGATTGGTGGGGATCAAAATGGTTTTGAAGATATTCCCAGTTCAGATTGCAATGCAGTTCGTGAAGATTACATTTCGATTACGCCACTACGTGTCGATATAACCGATAAGCCTACATTAAAAAAGTTATCGAGCTGGAATATTTAAGGGGAATATTTTAGATGGATAAGAAGATTTTAACACGCGTGCTCCGATATCACATGAAGAAGGAATCTTCCAAATCACGTGATGATAAAACATCAACGGCCAATTTAATAAGCAAAAAAAAATATTCGACACGCTATGGTGAAGAGAGGGACCCTTTCGAGGTTGCAAGACGGCGAATGGTCACTGAGCAACTTATCCCTAAGGGGATTAAGGATGATCAAATTCTTGCCGCGATGAGTAGAGTTCCAAGGCATCTCTTTGTAAGCCCTGGAATGGAATATCAGGCCTATGAAGATCGTCCGTTACAGGTCGGTTTCGGCCAGACGATTTCTCAGCCTCTGATAGTTGCGATGATGACGGAGGAGCTACACCTGACAGGTGTAGAACGTGTGCTGGAGATAGGTACAGGTTCCGGGTATCAGGCGGCGATATTAGCTGAGCTGGCTAAGGAGGTGTATACGATTGAACGCTTGAGCGATCTATCGAGTAGGGCCGGGCAGGTTCTTTCGAATTTGAAGTATAAAAATATAAGTCTGAAAGTTGGGGATGGGACTCTCGGTTGGGTTGATAAAGCACCCTTCGATAGAATTATCGTTACGGCTGGTGCTCCGTGTGTTCCGGAGGCGTTGCAGATGCAGCTTACGGATGGTGGAATGTTGGTAATACCAGTGGGGGATAAGGATCTTCAGAAATTGGAAGTGATTACCCGGAAGGGCGAGAGATATGATAAAAGGGTTGTAACTCATTGTAGGTTTGTAAAACTAGTAGGTGATCAGGGGTGGAATGTGAATGACTAGGTCTGGAATAACATTGCGCATGCTGCTGATTCTATTCATCGGAACCTTCGTTGCGATGACCTTCTCTGGATGTGCTACTTCATTTGATAAGCGAGGTAAATATCACACTGTAAGATCGGGAGAATCCATATGGAGAATCTCAAGGGCTTACAATGTCGATCTTCAGGAGCTTGCTGAATATAATAATATATTTAGCCCCAACGATGCCCAGCCCGGAAAGCGTCTCTATCTTCCACCAAAAGAAAAGACAGCTGGCTATAAGAAATTGCCTCTCGGGATGTCAGCTAAGGAGAGTAGGAGATATGCAAAGAGTAGTAAGAAGAAGAGTCGTTCCAAGAGTATTAAAACTTTTCATGGCAAGTTTATATGGCCTGTCGACGGTAAGCTTACTTCTCCATTTGGAATAAGGGGGGGGAGGCGTCATGATGGAATTGATATAGCGGCGAAATCCGGAACGCCTATTAAGGCTGCTGGGTCGGGCCGTGTAGTTTTTTCCGGTAAGATGCGTGGATATGGCAATCTTATTCTGATCAGGCATGGGGATGATTTTTTTACGGCGTATGCGCATAATAAGAGTAATAAGAGTAAAAAAGGACAAACTGTGAAAAAGGGCCAGGTGATCGCGTATGTTGGGAGGACCGGAAGATCAACAGGGCCTCACCTGCATTTTGAAATTCGTAATGGACAAAAAGCCCGCAATCCCCTATTTTTCCTGCCTCAGAGGAAATAACTCATCTGAACAAACGAGTATCAGGAGGTTCTATGCAGGATAGACTTAAGAAACACATCAGGGATATCCCCGATTTTCCCAAACCAGGGATCGTTTTTAAGGATATAACTCCATTGCTTCAGAACCACGCAGCTTTTGAAGAGACTATTAGAAGCTTAGTTGAGAGATATGTGGATCAGGAGATCGATACTGTTGTTGGTATAGAGTCGAGAGGTTTTTTATTCGGAACGCCACTTGCGCATCAGCTCGGTGCAGGCTTTGTCCCGGTTAGGAAAAAAGGTAAATTGCCTTACAAGACTATTGATATCTCATATGATTTGGAGTACGGCTCCGCAACTATTGAGATGCATACAGATGCTATTGAAAAAGGTGAGAAGGTGTTGATCATCGATGATCTGCTGGCAACCGGTGGTACAGCAGGTGCGGCATGCGAATTGATAAAGAGACAGGGTGGTGACGTAGTTGAATGTGCATTCATTGTTGAACTGGCTTTCTTGAATGGTCGGGAGAAGATCGGTGATGTGCCGATTCATTCTTTGGTATCATATTCTTGAGAGGTGTCGAGCAGAGAGCTTTAATTGATAACTTGGTTAAGAGATTCGACTTCCCAATGGGCTTGTAGCTCAGGGGATAGAGCATCTGCCTCCTAAGCAGAGGGCCGCAGGTTCGATTCCTGCCAGGCCCACTGGGCGGTTGAATTAATCTTTCATGAAAATTCCTTTTTATCCAAATACAGGTGATGGCACTCATTGTTTTCAGGCTGCGCTCAAGATGGCACTTGGAATGCTGATCCCAGAGAAGGAATTTAGCTATGAATACCTCGACGAGATCTCAAACAAGAAACCTGGTAAATGGACTTGGCCCACATCTGCAATGTTATGGATGATGGATCAGGGGTTGGAGATTGGCCTGATCGAAGAATTCGATTATCGGGCATTTGTGGATAGAGGTGGTGAATATCTGCTAGAGAGATATGGTGAGGAAGTAGGCAGGGCGCAGATAGAAAATAGCGATGTTGAAGAGGAAAGAACGATTGCTAAGGAATTCGTTGATAAAGCTCCAATCGAATATCGCATTCCACAGCTTGATGATATTGAAGCTCTCCTGAAGAGCCAGCATATTGTTATCATTAATCTAAACTCTGCTGCACTTCATGGTCACGAAGGGTATGCAGGTCATTTTATAGTTATATGCGATATCGTCGGTGATAGGATTATACTACATGACCCCGGGATGCCCCCGATGCCAAATTTCGAGGTGAGCCAGGAGATCTTTGAAAGGGCATGGGGTTACCCAACTGTAAACGATAGGAATCTGCTTTCGATATGTAAGAGAAAAAGATAGGTGCTATTTTCTCTTGCTGATCAATGTGAGAAATATTTTATTCTCAAATTCAATATGATAAATGAATAACCTATAAAATACTTAAAGCTAATTCTCTTGCAATGTCGTCGGATAATATAGATAAAACCTAGCAACTTTTTCGTAAAATATGCGAAATATCGTGCGCAGATACATGGTTATGGATGAAGGTAATTTTTTCGTTCTTATGGAGGAATGATGATTTCGGCAGGTAATCTAGCTGCATTAGCCACGGAGGGGCTCACCCTTGGAGTTGCTGGACGGCCATTTACAGTTGGTGCGGCTGCTACGACATATGTTGCCAATCCCAGAGTTACAGCGATGTTTGAACTTAGCGGTCCACAGTTGAGTTCAATACCTGGTAGAGCTGGTGATGTGAGCGCTTTTACAGGTGTTACGCCGCGTGCGCCACAAGGAGTTTCTGATTTTGTGAAGATGTATGCTAGTCCAGATGGTATGGGCGGTGTACATGATTTTGTAGGTCCTGATACATTTGAGGCCTTGCAGAACGCATGGGATGAAGGAGCTCTGGCTACAGATAAACAACGTCTTGTTCATTCCTTTTGGGTTTATTCAAGCCTGATGCAGCTCCAGCTAAAAACTCATGAAGCCTTGGGAAGATTTGAAGGCGCTAACCCAGGTAGGGGTGTAGGTACAAATTTACACAATCTCGCAAGGGCTACACATGAGGCGTGGCTAACGGGTGAAAAGCAACAGAAGTACTATACTCCGTATACACAAGAAGTTCATGATTTTATAAGGAGATGTATAACTGGCGGCTTGATAACCTCGGTGGATCTTGAAACCCATCATGCCCCTGGTAAAAAGTTTAAATTAATGGAAGGTGACTTTGTTCTTCCTGATGATGCAGAGGCAACAGTAGCCTTCTCAAGGAGTTTTGAAGCAGCTGCTGGTAGGGCCTTCGAAAGTGGTTTTATGCTAAATACCGTCGGGGGTGAATGGAAAGCACTTTTAGGTATTCAGGTTCAAGAAAACCCGGATTGGATGGCGGAACGTCCTGCATATTTATTCAAACTACAAACCGATAATGTTGCAGCCGTCTTATTTGGTTTAGAGAATGAGGCAATTCTAAAAAGTCTTGGTGAAGGAAGTGCGGCTGATAAAGCTCAATCACTAATAGAGATGCTGAGAATTATTAATGTTGCTTGGAGAGTTAATAATCCCTGGGGTGGGCTGAACTCACCGTTGATTGCTAAGCCATTCGCTCTTGAGGAGGATGGTGGTATTGGTATAGGCGATATCCTTCGAGATGCTGTAACACTTCGAAGTGCATTGATTACTTTGGAAGCAGCTCGAGTAAAAAGCAGGGTAAAATTACCTGCTTATATGGGTGATGGTTTGCATTCAGCTTTTTCACGTGGACTTATTCAGGCACTAGATATCGTTACTGATGAAGAAGCACTTGCTGTTGCCGTCAAAGCTAACACAAAGATGTATGGAATTGTTAACCCTTTGGCTGAGCCCAGTTTCTAAGAATAATAAGTTATGAATGATCTGCGAAAAGCCCTCTTTATGGAGGGCTTTTTTGTCAATTTTCAAGCTGATAAAGTGGATAAGAATCGACTACAGGTCCCTGTTGGATATGCCCCATCTCCCTGAAAGTATTGATAAATCAAGGTTTGCCGAACTAGCTAATATATAAAATGCCACTTGACACACAAGCGAGTAGTTGCTATTTTCTCTAATGAAATCCAATAATTAGACAAGGGGTGGGGGATGAATAAGTCAGAACTCATCGAGGCTGTAGCGGAAAAATCAAAGATAACGAAGAAGAAGGCGGAGGATGTTGTCAACCTCATCTTCGATTCGATGACGAATGCTATGGCCAAGGGGGAACGGATTGAAATCCGTGGGTTAGGCAGCTTCGTAGTTAAGGAGTACAAGTCCTATACGGGAAGAAATCCGAGAACGGGTGATTCCATCCAAGTAAGTCCTAAGAGACTGCCTTTTTTTAAGGTAGGTAAGGAGCTTAAGGATAGAGTCGATGGTAGCGCTGGCGCGTCGACGCCTACGCCACCCCAAAGCACCGATGGTAGTACGGATACCGGCGGGCAGTCGTTCTAACGAGACCATATAATAGATAGACTTTTGCCGTTCGTGCCAAATTAGCAAAGGAGGAGTTATGGCTAATGAGGATGAGCGGTTTTTTTTGTTCGCAATCCAAACAATTCTACATGGTTATCCAAGATTGATGTCGGAGCTTATCAAAGCCGAGGGATCAGCTAGTGGAGTATTCACAGGAGATCGTATCCGTTTTAGAGACCTTTTTGGGTATCAAGAATCCGCATGGCTTAAATTTAAGAATTTCAATGATTGGAAGAAGTTAGAGAAGATTTGGAATCATGCCAAGGCATCTCTGACTAGCATAATATGCATCTGTGATGAGAGCTATCCAAGAATGCTGAGGGAGATTGTTGATCCTCCACTTGCTATTACGGTAAGGGGGCGGGGAGAACTTAGATTAAACATCCCATGTGTAGGAATTGTCGGATCTAGAAAGGCGAATTCCGATGGTAAGCGACTTGCCTTTGAAATCGCTGGTTCACTCTGTGAATCGGGTTTCTGTATAGTTAGTGGAATGGCTTATGGCGTTGATGCTGCGGCACACAGGGGAGCTCTGGATGCTCAGGGTAATACGATTGCTGTCTTTGGGTGTGGTTTAGATCATATTTATCCTGCTGAACATCTCAGCTTATCTCAAAAAATTTCTGATAATGGTCTGCTGCTATCTGAATTTCCAATCGGGATCAGACCCTACCCATCGTATTTTCCACAGAGAAATAGAATTATTAGCGGAATGAGCTTGGGGGTGTTGATAGTGCAGGCAGCACATTCGAGCGGCAGCCTTATCACAGCGAAGCTCGCGCTTGAGCAAGGGCGTGAAGTATTTGCAGTGCCTGGTGTTGGTGGAAGTTGGGCTGTTGCGGGATCCAACGGATTGATCCGTGATGGAGCCACTCTCGTTGAGAGCGTCGATGACATGTTAGGGATAGTGGAGAGGGAGCTTGAAAAATGGCCCGATTTGAAAAAATCTGGACATTTTGAAGATGATGTGGGTAAGGGTTCAACACTTTTGAGCTTTTTCCCCAAACGCGGTGAGGTTACGGTGGATGAACTCATTAAAAAAACTGGAATGGAAACATCAAAGATTCTGATGGAAATAACGAAGCTTACGCTGGGTGGTGAGATACTGGAGTTGCCTGGACGAAGGTTTCGCATTGGGAGATGATAATGGGAAATGCGCTTGTAGTGGTCGAATCTCCGGCGAAGGCCAAAACTATCAAGAAGTATCTCGGAAAGAACTTTTCTGTGATCGCCTCGGTGGGTCATGTTATCGATCTTCCAACTCGTGAGCTAGGCGTTGATGTCGAAAATGATTTTACGCCAAAATACGTCATCATACGTGGTAAATCGAAGGTTCTCAAAAAGATCACCGATGCAGCTAAGAAATCGGATTCAGTATTTCTCGCACCCGATCCAGATCGAGAGGGAGAGGCTATTGCGTGGCATATAGCGGACCGAATAAAGAAGGCCACCAAGAAAAATTGTCCAACGATTCATCGTGCGCGATTCAACGAAATTACGAAAGCAGCAATCAAAGAAGCTATAGATAATCCCACGGAGTTGGATGGCAACCTATTTGAAGCACAGCAGGCTCGAAGGGTTTTGGATCGATTGGTCGGTTATAGAATAAGTCCGCTCTTGTGGGATAAGGTGAGAAGGGGGCTCTCCGCAGGTAGAGTGCAGTCCGTTGCGGTGAGGATCGTCTGTGAGCGCGAGGCGGAGGTTGATGCCTTTCAATCGAAGGAATATTGGTCGGTTGTTACTAAGCTTGAGGGAAGTCTTCCTCCCCAGTTTGAAGCTAAACTAATAAAAATTGAGGAGAAGGATTTCGACATCTCAGATGAGGGTGGTGCCACCTCGATAGTCGATGAACTTCGTAAACAGAATTTTACATTGGCAGCGATTAGGAAGAGTGAACGCAGGAGAAGACCATCTCCGCCTTTTATCACCTCAAAGATTCAGCAGGAGGCTGCAAGAAAGCTTGGTTTTACTGCAAAGAAGACTATGGCGCTTGCCCAGATGCTATACGAAGGAATTGAGATAGGCGGTGAAGGAGCTGTTGGTCTGATCACTTATATGAGAACGGATTCTATCCGTGTTTCAAATTTAGCGCTCGATATGGTCAGGGATTACATCAAGGATAAATACGGCGATAAAATGCTTCCCGATAAACCCGTTATCTATAAGAGTAAACGAGGCGCCCAGGATGCGCATGAAGCTATCAGACCTACATCGATGGATCGTTCTCCGGAGGTGGTGAAGGAATATCTCGAACGAGATGCGTATAGGTTGTATGATCTTATATGGAAGCGCTTTATAGCGTCTCAGATGAAACCAGCTGTATTCGATCAAACGGCATTTGATGTTATGGCGGGAAGATTTAAACTGCGTGCGACAGGTCAAGTAATGCGCTTTCCTGGCTTCATCTCCGTGTACATGGAAGGTGTGGATGAGGAGAAGGAGAAGGACGAGGAAGATAATCCTACAATGCCCGATTTAAAAGAGGGCGAAGAATTAAAACTCATCGAGATAGATCCTCATCAGCATTTTACACAGCCGCCACCGCGTTTTACTGAAGCATCGCTCGTCAAGGAGTTGGAGGAGAAGGGAATCGGACGGCCATCCACATATGCATCCATCATGAGTACAATTCAGGATAAGGGATATGTAAGGAAAATGGAGAAGAGGTTTCATCCGTCAGAGCTTGGCAAGCTGGTGAATGATCTCCTGGTTTCTAGTTTTCCGAAAATCCTTGAAATAGGTTTTACCGCCCATATGGAGAGGGAGCTCGATGAAGTCGAGGAGGGTAAGGTATCTTGGCTGAATACATTAAAGGATTTTTATGGTCCTTTTGAAAAAGCACTTGGGGAAGCCAGGGAGAAGATGCGCGATGTTAAAAGGCAGCAGGTCGTCACAGATATCGTGTGTGAGAAGTGCAACAACAATATGGTTATCAAGTGGGGAAAACATGGCGAATTCTTGGCTTGTTCAACCTATCCGGAATGTAGAACCACTAAGGAGTTCGTGAGGGATGATGCCGGTGAGATACAGATCAAGAAAGCTATAGAGACGGAGGAGATCTGCGATAAATGTGGTAAAGCTATGGTCGTAAAGAGGGGTAAATTCGGAAAATTTCTGGCTTGCTCTGGATACCCTGATTGTAAGAATACGAAATCGATCAGCACTGGTGTGAAATGCCCTCAGTGTGCGGATGGCGAACTGGTCCAGAAGAGCACAAAGCGTGGAAAGATATTCTTTGGATGCAATAAGTATCCGAATTGTGATTTTGCAACTTGGGATAAACCGGTTGCGGAGAAGTGTCCTGACTGCGGGAATCCTATTCTAGTTGAGAAATATTCCAAGAGGAGTGGCGAGACTTCGATAGCTTGTCCTAAGAAGGAATGTAGCTTTAAGAAAAAAATGGAATAGAGCAGCGCTCATTCATGTCGTAAGAAATCATTCTTATTATAGTTTTACGATATCTATAGATTGGATATTTCCGAAATCGCCTTCATTGCCTAGCGTTACGCCAAAGGAGAGGATATCCGTCATAGTATCGCCAGCTTTGAATCCAAATCCTACTGCCCTCGTTAGGTCCATATCTGTGATTTTATCCGGTACTTTTGTATCGCCGTAATAGATGTTGTAGCGGATAGCATATCGAGAATCGCTTCTTTGCTGTAACTTATATGCAATTGTGATTTTGATGCCCTTTATCGTCCATCCATAATGAAATGGTAGAGTTAGCTTCTGTGTGTGGATTACTTCACTCTTATTGGGTGCGAATCTGACCCTTGCAAAGCTGGCTGCAAAAGTTGTCTTGCCATTCACAGTCCATCCCGGTTTCGTGTCAGTCGAGATATAGGTCGTGTCTGTAGTGGGTGCACTGAATTTTGAATAAAATATAGCCAATGAGAAGCATTGGTCCTGATCAGCTATTGTTTGTAAGCCGCTGCTAGTTGGAAGTTGGTAAGGTCCAGTCGCTTTCGAATAGCATATGGACATCAGTCTTTGGCATTCCGGAAGAACTCCGACAGGTACGGCTGCAATGCATCTTTTTGCAACGAGATCTGTGGAAGGTGTACTTTTGGGCGTGTATGTAGTCGTAGGTGTTGTTCCCCCAGTCGTTCTCTTTATTTCTTTAAAGCCTGGTGGTACTGCACCGTGCGTCACTTGAAATTTTAGGAAGGATCGGCATAGATCGATATCGGTATAGTTGTATGACTTACCGTTCATCAAATCGAGCTTGATGCTCTTCTTGTCCCCAGAGAGGAGTGCATCGCACTGTTGATCGAGTGCCATGCAGTAGTCGCGTTTCTCCCCCGATAGAGGGTTACATATCGATGACATCTTGGGTATCCTTTCCGTGGAGAACTTATCGACTATCCTTACAGAAAGTTGCGTAAATTCAACGTACAGTGCGTTAGGGATGTGACGCGTGATGACAACAAAAAAACCTATAATTATGCTGCGTTGCGGCTAGTAGGGGGATCGCTCCTGTATTAGAAAAACCACGCAACATATTTTTACGTCAGTCGAAAAGGGTATACATGAATAGAGCTATTAAAATAATGGTCTTTATTGGCCATAACGTTGCGCTGCTTATTGTGGTGGGTCTTATTGTTCTCTCCTTATCTATTGTTCCCGATGCATTTGCGGCTGATGGTGAACCCGCTACGGTTGAGAGTGATGGTTGTAACATGGATGCCGACTGCGATGGTCTGCTAGATGAGGCTGAGGACCATGATGGTGACGGAGTTTGGGAGCCTGAAAATGGTGAGACAGATTTAAACAATCCAGATTCCGATGCAGATGGCTTGAGCGATGGTGAGGAGCGCCTTCATATTGGCAGGGTGGAAGAGCTTTTGGGTAATGAAGAAGTTCGCATTCGCTTTCCAGATCGACTCGATCCTCTAAAAAGTGATTCCGATGGTGACTGTATTCCTGACGGTGTCGAGGTGGGGGTTACGAAGGAAGAACTGCTGCAACTGATTGATCGTATGCCAAGTCGCCCTAAGTATATTCCGACATCGCGCTGTAAAAAAATATTGGATGACAATCTAGTGTCGGCATTTGAAAATGTAATTTCATATGATGATTCTTTGCCAGGTATTCATAACGTAGCCGCGCTGTTCGACCTCGACGTCAGCAGTATGACCGATCCAAGTCTCGACGATACCGATGATGATGGAGTTGTTGATGGACTTGAAGACCCTAATTTCAATGGTCTTCGTGATGGTGAACTTACTGAGGATGAGGAACATGTCATTTGGCTGGAGATGGACCCATTGAATCCTGATTCAGATAACGATGGCCTTCTAGATGGTGAGGAAGGGGATCGCGATGGAGATGGTGAGATAAACGGTTCATCTGAATCTGATCCTATCAGGGCTGATTCGGATGGTGATGGTGTCTCCGATGGTGACGAGGTTCGAGCAGGTACTCTCATAAATGAATGCGATACCGATGGTGATGGCCTGTCTGATGGGGTGGAGATGGGAAGGATCCAGCCGATATCATACAACGGATGCCATGGCCTTCAGCCATCCGGAACGAATTTTAAAAAACCTAACGAGATGAATCCTCTCAATCCGGATTCCGATGGCGATGGCCTGGAGGATGGTCTGGAGGATTTAAATGCAAATGGTTGGGTCGATCACAATGAGAGCGATCCCTCGATAGTCGATACAGATTCCGACGGCTTAAGCGATGGTGTCGAAACTCTGGGTGATTTTGATGGGGATGGTATACCGGATTTCGATTATCGAATGGTTATTGGAGAGGGTGAATGTTCTTCACCAGAAATGCTAACCGATATCGATTGTGATGGTGTTTCGAATGCCAGGGATGGTGACTCGGATGGTGATTCATGTCCCGATCTCATGGAGGGGGGATGGCTCGATGCGAATACAAATGGGATACCGGATGTCTACGACCCCAAGACGAAAGTCTGTCCAGACGATGTAGCTGCTGGCGGAGGAGGGGGTGGTTCACCTGCTCAGAGTCCTGAAGAGAAGACGAGCGCTGGGGGCAGCGGTCATTTCGCAGGCGCTGCGGATGGGGGGGCGTGTTCGTTTATAGCCAATGACGTAAGATCGAAGTCAAATTTATCGATATATCTTTATATTGTTTTCATGTTCATCATGCCTTGTATCCTATTTTACGGATCTCGTAAAATCATTCCAAGTCTTAAGTATCTGTAAATAAACAATAATATACACTATAATGAGTTGGCGACATTGCCCATAAATCAGAGATTCTCGATCTCAGTGATTATGCGACAAAGATGTTGATTTTATCAGTTTGTCCGGTAGAATCCCTTTAACCTTGGGGGAGGGGTAAAATGAGACAACTTATTAGAAAATTCGAGACCTATCTACAACACGAAAAAGTCGTGTCGCCGCACACTCACAAGAACTATATGGTTGATTTAACCCAGTTTTTCACCTTCATGGGTGTGCGTTTTCCAGGGGTGATGGATAAGGAAGCATCTTATCTGACTAAGGTTGATGCCAATGTGGTGAGAGATTATCTGGGCCATATGGTCAAGGATCACTCTCCATCTTCGATGGCTAGAAAATTGGCATCATTGCGTACCTTTTTTCAATATTGCTTGAGAAAGGGTGTAGTCAATTATAACCCGGCGAAAGAGGTTGCAACTCCTAAGGTGCCGAAGAAAATTCCAAAATTTCTTACAGTTGACGAGGTCTTTTCTCTTCTTGATGCCCCATGTGGCGATGAAGCCCTGGGCTCCAGAGATAAGGCTATAATAGAACTTCTATACGCTTCCGGGATCCGTGTCGGTGAGCTCGTGGAGCTCGATCTCGACAATGTAGACCTCGATGAGAGGACGGTGAGGGTATTAGGTAAAGGGCGGAAAGAACGGATAGTTCCTGTTGGGGAGAAGGCCTGTAGGTCGATAGGTGCGTATATCGAGTTTAGATCTGTGCTGACGCCGGATGGCGCGAAGCAGGAAGCGCTGTTTGTGAATAGGCGTGGCGGCAGGTTGACAGCGCGCTCAATAGAGAGAATGCTCAATAAATACATAAAAGTCTGTGGGCTTCAGAAGAAGGTTACTCCTCACATTCTTAGACATACATTTGCGACACATCTTTTGGGTTCTGGTGCGGATATGAGGGGTATTCAAGAGCTTCTCGGGCATGCCAGCCTTTCAACGACGCAGAAATACACACATGTGAGTGTTGAGGGACTTATGGATACATACGATAAGTCTCATCCTAAGGCATAACGAGGAAAGTGTCGGACACTTTTAGTTATTTGCAACCCCCGGGGTTAAGGCTGTAAAGCACACCTCGGGGGTTGTTTTATTTAAAATGAGCTAATAATTCTAACTTTAAAGGTGTCGGACACTTAATCATTCTGAAATGATGCATTGACTTCGTTCGACTCGACACCATATTGAACGCCTGAATGAGAATGACCTTGCCTGGTTTGTATCGGATGTAAGTTATCTATTTGATTTTTCCAGGACATTTTACTAAGGAAGGCTGCCGTTCACTCAGGAGGTGCTATGTTTAAATCGACTACGATTCTCTGTGTCAGGAAAAAAGGTGAAGTTGCACTTGGTGGGGATGGACAGGTGAGCTTCGGCAACACCATTATGAAAAGTGGTGCACGCAAGATAAGGACTATGCTCGATGGTAAGGTTATTACGGGCTTTGCAGGTTCAAGCGCTGATGCATTTACGCTGTTTGAGAGATTTGAGGCAAAATTGGATGAATATCGCGGCAACTTGACAAGGGCGGCTGTTGAACTTGCTAAGGATTGGCGAACTGATCGTATTCTGAGAAAGCTGGAGGCTATGATGATAGTCGCCGATAAGGAGAAGACTTTTACAATTTCAGGTACGGGCGATGTGTTGGAGCCAGATGATGATGTTACCGCCATAGGCTCAGGTGGTCCATATGCCTTGGCAGCTGCGAGAGCTATGCTGCAGCATTCAAAATTGGATGCTGAAAAAATAGTCAAAGAGGGTATGAGAATTACATCTGAGATATGCATCTATACTAATGATAAGATTCAAATTGAAGTTCTAAAATAATCATTTGAGCTATTTCAAAAATTAGACGTGAATAGGAGTTTTAAATTTTATGAATGAAAAGAATTTTACACCGCGTGAAATCGTGTCGGAGCTTGATCGCTTCATCATAGGACAGAATAAGGCGAAGAAATCGGTCTCAATAGCGCTTAGGAATAGATGGCGTCGCAGGCAGGTTGCCGATGATTTGCGCGATGAGATCGTACCAAAGAATATCATAATGATGGGGCCTACCGGTGTTGGAAAAACTGAGATTGCAAGAAGGCTTGCGAAGCTTGCGCAGGCTCCATTTATTAAGGTCGAGGCATCTAAATTCACCGAGGTCGGATATGTCGGTAAGGATGTCGAGTCTATGATTCGTGAACTTGCCGAGGTTGCTATAAAAATGGTTCGCGAAGAGGAATCAGAAAAAGTCAAAGTTCGCGCTCAGGAGTTGGCTGAGGAGAGGCTTTTGGATCTCCTCCTTCCAGGTTCTAATGCTTCAGATGAGGAACCGGAGGTCTCAACTGGGGAGCTTCCTTCAGCGGAGGAGATAGAGCAGGCGGAGGCGAAGCAGGAGCAGAAGGCGGTTGAGACGAGAGAGCGCCTTAGAAAACTTCTCCGTGAGGGGAAGTTGGATGATAGAAAGATTGAGATTCAATCACAGCCAAGGCAAGGATTTCCTTCCGTAGAGGTTGTGGCAGCTGGAAGTATCGATGAGATGAACTCAAACCTTCGAGATATGTTCTCCAATATATTCCCTTCAGGAAATAAAAAGAGAAAGATGAAAGTTCCGAAGGCGCTTGAACATCTTGCAGCGGAAGAGGCATCGAGATTGATCGATATGGAGAATGTAACGAAGAATGCAATTGAGCGCGTTGAACAAAACGGCATCATCTTTTTGGATGAGGTGGATAAGATAGCGAGATCGTCAGGTGAGAGGGGTGGGCAAGGTCCTGATGTTTCTCGAGAGGGAGTTCAGCGGGATATTCTTCCAATAATTGAAGGTTCTACGGTTACGACAAAACATGGTCTGGTCAGGACCGATCATATCCTCTTTATAGCAGCAGGTGCCTTCCATTCATCGAAGCCCAGCGATCTGATACCGGAGCTTCAGGGTAGGTTTCCCATTCGTGTTGAGCTCGACTCATTGAATAAAGGGGATTTTATTAAAATCCTAACGGAACCTGAAAATTCGCTTATCAAACAGTATAGGGCTATGATGGATACCGAGGGATTGAAACTGAACTTCAAGGATGATGCGATAGATGAGATCTGTGATGTCGCAGCGGAGGTCAATGCACAGCTCGAGGATATTGGAGCTAGACGATTGCATACCGTCATGGAGAAACTGCTGGAACAGATCTCCTTTGAAGCCCCTGAGATGAAAGCGGGGCAGTTGGTTATAGATAAGAAATACGTTACGGAGCATCTCTCAGAGATCGTGAAAGATAGGGATTTGAGGAGATACATACTGTAGTTTTAAAGCATGTTAAAAGGGGTTGCTGATGCCAAATGCGATAGTTGTGGGAATGCAATGGGGTGATGAGGGTAAAGGAAAGATTATAGATATTCTTTCGGCAACTGCTGATGTCGTTATAAGATTTCAGGGTGGAGCCAATGCCGGGCATACTGTTGTTGTCGATGGAAAACAGTCTGTTTTGCATCTAGTTCCGTCTGGCATCCTTCATGATAACTGTAAATGTGTAATAGGAAATGGTGTCGTTATAGATCCTGATTCACTCATAGGTGAGGTCGATGCGCTGAAAGAGGGTGGATATTTAAAGAACGATGAAAGGCTATCCATAAGTGATAGAGCTCATCTGGTTCTTCCCTATCATAAGGTGATAGATCAACTGCGCGAGAAACAACTTGGCAAAGCTTCTATTGGAACGACCGGTAGGGGGATAGGTCCATGCTATGAGGATAAGGCTGCAAGGCTTGGTGTGAGAGCTGGTGAACTGAAAAGATTTGATCTTTTCGAGGAGCGTTTGAATCAGATTATGTCGATTAAGAATAAACAGATTGAAGATCTAGGTGGCGATAGGATCGATCTGGATAAGCTCTTGATGGATGCGAAGGGGTGGTCTGAAAGCTTGAAGTCACATATTGTGGATGCAGAAGAATTTATTCATGAGAGTTTGGATAAGGGAGATAAGATTCTTTTCGAAGGAGCGCAAGGTGCGATGCTCGATATCGATCATGGGACCTTCCCATTTGTAACATCGTCGAACACCGTAGCAGGCGGAGCTTGTGCTGGCAGTGGTGTTGGGCCGACCGCTATAGATCAAGTTGTCGGAATAATTAAAGCATACACTACTAGGGTCGGAAATGGTCCCTTTCCAACTGAGCTGGATGATTCAGTTGGAGAACATCTTCAGGTGACGGGTGGTGAGGTTGGTGCTACTACCGGTAGGAAGAGACGTTGTGGATGGTTCGATGCGGTAATCGCCAAGCATGCAGCTCGCACGAATGGAGTTACTCAACTTGTGATCACAAAACTCGATGTTCTCTCCGGTTTAAAAAATCTTAAGCTTTGCACTGGCTATAGGATAGATGGAAAGGAAGTACGTACGATGCCTTCCTCTATTAAATCTTACGATAATATCGAATTGATTTACGAGGATATGCCAGGGTGGG
Organism: Deltaproteobacteria bacterium; assembly: GCA_018645265.1. Taxonomy (GTDB): domain Bacteria; phylum UBA10199; class UBA10199; order 2-02-FULL-44-16; family JAAZCA01; genus JABGOS01. Next base: position 50,835 of record JABGOS010000088.1, on the reverse strand, counting down.
AGGATGATATATCATCTATTAGAAATTACGATGATCTACCCAATGAAGCAAAAAGTTATGTCCAGCGTATATCGGATGTCGTCGGCGCTCCCATTGCGATGATTTCCGTCGGCGTGGAACGGGATGCGCATATCGCTATGCGCAATCCATTCGAATGATGTCCAATGTTCTTTAAGCGGATCTTATAGTTGTCTCTATGAATATAATTGATCATTCAGTTACAGTCCTTAAATCATTCGAGATAGAACCCAAGCCAATCGATAGGGTATTATCCGCTTATCTTAAGAAACATAAGGAGATCAGCGGGGCGAACCGAAGGCTGCTTTACGAGACGATCTTCGGTGTTATGCGTTGGTTAAGACGCCTTGATGGATATCTTGAGCTGTCTGGTGTCAGGAAATCGACGTGGCAGAATAGGATTCTGTGTTACTACTTGTGGAAGAAACCGGAGGGCTCAGAGAAACTAGTCCTCAATGCTACTATTGAGGCAATGCTCTCCGGTATTGATTATGATTCTGTAGGTTCGAATAGGTTTCCAGGTGGTGAGGCTGCGTATTATTCATTGCCTGATTTTTTGTATCGGAGAATAAAAAAGAATCGTACAGAAGAGTATAAAGGCCGTCTTCCTTCCCTGAACGAACCCCTTATGCCGGTTCTTCGTATCAACAAAGCTCAGACTGATAGGGATATTATTATATCTGAGCTTAAGGATTTAGGAATACAAGGACTTGAGACTACAATGTCTCCATTCGGTATCAGATTAAACAAGAGGGTGAACCTCGAAACCGTGCCATCATACAAGAATGGTTCTATAGATATTCAGGATGAGGCTAGTCAACTTGCTACGTTCTTGGCTTTCTCCAGTGAGAAACAGAAGGTTTTGGATCTGTGCGCCGGTGCAGGTGGAAAATCTCTTATGTTGGCGGATTTAATGAACGGCCAGGGCCAGATGTTTGCATCGGACATCGATTCAAAAAAACTCAAGAAGTTGTATGCAAGAGCGAAGAGGATGAAAATCGATTGTATAGAGACTATATCTAAAGACACTTTGATGGATAGCAACAAACTCCGTGGATCATTTGATGTCGTTTTGATTGATGCCCCATGTACCGGGACTGGGACCTTACGTCGAAATCCTGATCTAAAATGGCGTATCGATGAAAAACTGATTTCGGATAGGGCAGAGATGCAATTGGAAATCCTAAATGAGGGAACTCAGTTTGTTGCTGAAGGGGGAAGGGTCGTCTATCTGACCTGTAGTCTGTTCGATGAGGAAAATGATGATGTCGTGAAGAAATTTTTAGAGAGGAACGGAGACTTCGCTTTAGAGAAGCCAGATCAATACTTTGCCCGTTATTCTGTAGACTCGACCGATATTATCGATGGAATGTATTTCAGAACAAATCCCGTCACTTACAGCTGGGATGGCTTTTTTGGCGCCTCGCTGATCAAGAAATAATTATTTAGCAGTTGCTAAATTTTATCAATTCTACTATGCAGAGCACTTCAGCACTTAGTATTATAATAATTGTATAATCAACTATACGCAATATTATCTTTTAAATTCGGAGGGTTAGATGGCCAACAAGCAAATACTGACAACATTTGAAGCAGCTGCACTGTGTAATGTAAGTTATAACACTATCAAAAATTGGATTAAGAGGGGACTTCTCTCCGCTTATAGAACTGCCGGTGGTCATCTTAGAATAAATATTGACGATCTTGAGAGCTTTTCTCGCGAGTATGCTTTGCCCATAAATGACAAGCACGATCCTGAGAAGAAGAAGATTGTGGTAGTCGACAAGGATGGGGAAGTCAGTCGCAGCCTTCAGGAATCCTTTCATACTCACAGAAACAACGTCGAGGTTCGTAATACGGATGATATATTCGAAGCAGGTATTTTAATTGAGTCAATGAAACCTGATCTTGTTATCTTAAATACATCACTGACCGGTTTGGATGCCACAAAGGCTTGCAAAAGCATTCACATGGCACCCTCGCTTAAGAATGTGAAAGTTGCCGTAGTTTCCGGACCTACAGCTCCTAACAATGGCGCAGATCTTAGGATTTCCACACCGTTCGATCATTCAAGGCTATTCGAAACGGTAAAGCCGGTCATCATGCCAAAGGGTGGTGTCAGGGGACGCAGAAAGAAGACAACTCCCGCGGTATAGACGTGCTTTACCTCTTATCTTCATCATGATATCAGTTTGCGTACTTTAGGATACTGGAGTTGTGAGGGTATAGACATCACTTTGTAAGAAGCGTCGGACGCTTTAGAGTTCGACATCCTGTCCCTTCACGGTTTCAAATGCGCATATGAAACTCGCACCATTCTTAAAAGATGCTGTAATCGCTGTAAAAGTTCATACCCCATCTGTGGATTCCTTATTCAGGACACTGTCCGAAGAGTTCTATGAATCCGGTGTAAAGATAGATGTGGATATCGTCGTTAGGGAGCTTTTGAAGAGGGAATCGAGTTGTTCTACAGGTATAGGTAAGGGGCTGGCAATACCTCACGCAACAATCGAGAGCTTGGATAAAACCTACATGGCAATCGCAACCCTTGCGGATCCAATCGATTTTAAATCTATAGATAAAAGACCGGTGAAATTGGTTATAGTGCTGATCAGCCCACCTGCTGCTGTGGATGAACATATAGCTCTGTTGGCGCGCATATCCAGGTTGTGCTCCAAGGATATCTTTATAGAGCTGCTTAGTCAGTCAGAAGATAAAGATGATCTCGTGCAACTGATTCTAGAGGAAGATGAACGTTGTGTGGGGTAGGTGTTTTTTTTAGATATTTGTAGAGAACGGGGGGATAATTGGAACTCATCGTATTGATCATAAAACACACTCGTTTTCTGGACGATATCCTGACGGGCTTTGTCGACATCGGCATAAAGGGCGCTACGGTTATTGACAGTCGTGGTATGGGGCAGATTCTTACGGCGGAGGTGCCTATCTTTGCCGGTCTTCGTGATCTCATGCCTGGAGGAAATATAGGCAACCACATGATCCTATCAGTTGCGGATGAGGATCAGGTCGAAAAGGTTGTTAGGCTTGTTAAAGAGATATGTGGTGATTTCGAAGAGGAAGGTATGGGGGTTCTTTTTACCCTGCCGGTTGGAAGGTTCATTGGGCTTAAGGGGGGAGGCGGGAAATCGTCCTAAGATGATGCCCTATTATGGAATCCATTATCTTTATCCTAATCCTCGTTCTTTTCGCCTACATGGGTGCTGGATTGGTCTTTAAGTCTTGGCGTCTTCCATTCTTTATATCAAGTTTTTTACATGCTGGAGTTGGTTTCATACTAATGGGGGTGGCCGTAGGACCTCTTGGTATGGATTGGTTGAACTCAACACGGCTCGATCTATTCATCGCTCCAACATCGATCATACTCAGTTGGGCTGGGCTCATGTTTGGCCTTCAATTCAGAGTTAAGAGTTTGAGGCTGATATCGCGAGCGAACTTTAAGATAGCGGTTATTCAGTCATTGGTCGTATTCTTTTTCTGCTGCCTTTTTCTGCTGCCCCTGCGTTATTTTAAACCTGATCTCTTTCTATCACTGTCTGAGGAGCTTCCAGTCGTATTTGCGCTTGCCGCTATTGCTAGCATTTCTGCACCTACTGCTGTTTCCGCTGTGGTCAGACGTATGAGGGCTCATGGCACAACTGCTAGGACACTACTCTATGTATCTGCATCCGACGCCATTGTAGGGATATCTCTTTTTGGGATATCCCTTTCGTTCTTCAAGATGGATACGATGGTGGAAGGGGCTTTTGTACAAGGATTTATATGGTTGTTGATTACAATAGGACTCGGCTTTCTCTTGGGTATTCTATATCACGTCTTCCTTAAGCTGAGGCTGTCCAGTAATGAAAGGTTGGTTATAGCGATTGGCATCGTGGTGATGCTGGCGGGTGCAGCTTCTACAATAGATGTATCGCCTCTCTTTCTTTCGATGATCGTTGGAATTGTCCTTAATAATTTTTCTGATGATCAGGATAGATTGTTAAGCCTCCTATCCAACGCAGAGAAGCCTCTTTTTGGAATGATGTTGATTCTAGCTGGTGCATACTGGATGGGATTTGAGTCATTCTGTGTTCTGTTGTCCCTCTTTTTTGTAGTGATAAGAATTGTGGCAAAGATGTTGGGCTCACGAGTTGCGTTTTGGGCGGTTCCTCTCATGAAAGGCAATCCAAATTTATTCGGGCTTTCGCTCTTGGAACAGGGCGGTCTATCAATTGCAATGTCTTTGGATTTTTTAAATAGGTATCCTGGGATGATCAGTCAGATTGTCGTCAGTGCCGTCGTTATCGCATTTGTCATAAATGGTGTGGCTAGTTCATATTTTATCAGGCTCCTCCTCAATAGAGAGGAGGGTATAGCATGAGGGTGCTCGTTCTCTTCTTCTTGATGTTATCTATGCTTACGTTGAAATACCTTATGGGGGCTACCGGTGCGGATCCAATGCCTAGGGCCATTCTCGCATTTGGTTTTATGATATTTGCCGGATACATTGCCGGTTGCTACGTTGTAAAAATAGGACTTCCGAGTATTTCAGGATATCTCCTGGCGGGTATTATCTGTGGACCGGAATTGCTCAACTTGGTGGATCACGGAACAGTCCTGCAGTTTGGAATCGTAGAGGATCTAGCTCTAGCTTTAATAGCTTTTACCGCTGGTGGAGAGATAAAGTTATCTAAATTTAAAAAATGTGCACTGAGTATATTATCAATATCTGTATTACAGGCGGTATTGATCTTTGCAATTGTCATGGGTGGTAGCTATCTCGCCATGTATCATATAAACAGCTTCGGACTTTTGACGAGAGATCTGATCGTTGTTTCAATTATGCTTGGTGCTGTTGCGGTTGCATGTTCACCTGCAACCACTATCGCTGTCATCGTTGGGTCTAGGTCGAAGGGCCGCATTACCGACATTACAATAGGTGTGACTGTAATTAAGGATGTTCTGGTCTTTTTGGGTTTTACCATGGCGCTTGCCATTGCCTACGCCATAAAGGTGGGGGGAACGCTTAAGGGTGGGGTTATTGGTGAGGCACTCATCGTTATCGCACTCTCCTTGATCGGAGGCGTAGCGGTCAGTGTAGTGGTTGGCCTTTATCTTAAATATATACGACGTGAGTTCGTTATCTTCGTTGTTACGGTCTCATTGGGGATCGTATTTTTATCAAAATTATTGGGTTTTCACTATCTTCTTTCATGTTTGATGGCTGGATTTCTAGTAGAAAACTTTACGAGTCTTGGCGATCGATTGGTAGGTGCTATAGAGCGCACCTCAATGGCAGTATATATCATATTTTTTGCCTTGGCTGGTGCTATGATCGATTTCACTGCCATCCGGACGATGTGGCCTTATGCTTTGGGTATAGTATTTTTGAGGGTTCTTGGTACAGCAGTCGGTACATATGCAGGGGCAAGTATAGGTAAGGAAGGGCGTCTTCTCAAGCGCTATGGCTGGATGGGATTCGTAAGTCAGGCAGGCGTTGGCCTTGGACTTGTTGTTACAGTTGCAAGGGTATTTCCCGAGTGGGGTGCAACATTTCGTACTGTTATGATAGCCGCTATAACTATCAATCAATTGATCGGGCCAATTACACTTAAGCTGCTCTTAAACAAAGCAAGTGAAACATCAGAGAAACATCTGGAGGAGGTTATTGCGCCTTTAGTGAAGAAGGTACAGGGCATATCCTGAATCCAATTACACTCAGCTGTTTAGTTATTTGAGTTCTATCACCAAAGCTCATCAAATTCGTGGCTGCTCAGGTTGATGAGCCTCTCCTCTTCAATATTCTGAGGCAGTATCTCTTCATCGGCGAGTGGAAAGAAAACTAGTTCCTTCTTCCCGGAGTATGAATATGTGACTGCGTTTTTGAGAGAGTGTGATTTTGTTAGCTGATTATCGCCAAGCAACATTTCATATGCGCTCATCAGAACGGAATCGCGGCGATTCCTAATATCATCATTTGTTAGTCTGGCGTAGATATCCGGAATTGTACCAGTGCCCTCCAAGAGCCTGCCAAAGTTGGAATACCCTCGAGTAGTTGAGAATCTGGCTACGCTCATTCCGCTAGGCATCTCAATATACATTGGATAGCCGGTGCCGCCTCCTGTCGGTGTACCCATCATCTTTGAAAGCTTGTTTGATGCGATGCTGTCAGCGAAAGTATCGCATGCTGAAAAACACTTTGAATTGATCAATGTAATGACTTCTCCCTTGTATCGAAGCTCCTTGGGTGCTGGTTCAATGATGAAATCCTTCCATTTTGCAAATAGAGGATCGTTTTCAAAGTCCGCTTCGAATGCGGAATAAAAGTGGGGTCTTGCATATAATAGCTGAGGAGACATCCTAGGCGAGGCTTTGTAACGAATTTTAGGTTCGTCAATTAGGTAGCTGATTATTGCATCACCAACTTCACCCCAACCGCCACCATTATTTCGGACATCGATGATGAGCCCATCGGTGTTCAGAAGTTTCTCCATCTGAGATCTGATATATGGAATGTATTTCTCATCCACAGGGGCGTACATTGCGCTCACTCTGAGATATCCGATATTCCCCGGGAGAATCTTTGCTTCCACATCCTCGTTGATGCGGTACTCTTCCATCTTATATGTTGGGTCATCGTTATAGTCATAGATGATCCAGGGAACTTCAACTTTGCGAGTCGTCCCTCCATCTTTGATCGTGAGAATTGAATTGCTCATTGGAGGTTCATTGTATGGCGGCCAGTTGTGCATGAATTTGATCGTATAGAAACGTCTCAGTTGTTCCGTTGAGCCCGACATATATTGCTGCCAGTCCGTGATTACATCCTCTATTGGAATGTCATTCATAGCGACGACCTGATCACCAAGTGTGAAGGGCGGTTGATCTATAAAAGCTCCCGTTTTTATAGCGGAGATTACGATTTTATTTCCTTCAACTTCTTTGAATCTTAGCGGTAGATAGTATGGATTGCTGAGTTGATTTTTCAACATCGAGATATTGACATGTCCATCGTGTACTCCTGCTATCATCTTGCGAAGGATGGTATAGTATCCTTTGATCGTAGTAGCTGAGGTCATCTGTGAGCGTGCCTCTTCATAGAGCTCATCCCAGTCGACCCCATCCATCTCCTTCTTGAGATCCCAATAACAATATATGTCACCGCCCACTTCATGCAGATAGTCCAAGTCGTTTAGAAACGTTTCCGTCATTTGGTTGTCTGCATGGCTCATTGGAGAAAGGAAAAGCACTGTTATAAGTGCTAAGATGGAGAACAGTTTAGACATTTAAACCTCCTAATATATCATTATATGATGAATCAGGTTCTTATCGGCCAGAGGATAACTTTGTTGCGCTATTTTTGCGTGAGTTTCTTTTCTCTGATATAGCTTTTAAATAGCGCAAAATTTCTTATCTATATGATATATAGGCACATTAAAGTGTCCGACACTTTTTCGAAATAAAAAAACCCGGATCATGACTGACCCGGGTTTCTATGTGGTTCTTTCGATGCTGATTCTTATTTTACTATTACAGTGCAGCCATCTACTGAATCGGAGTCCTGCCTATCGTTACAGGAGATGCCTATTGCGTTTGCTCCAGTGAATTGCATCCACGCACGGCCACCTGCAAGGTCCGGTACATTGACAATTCTCTGCGAGCCACTCTTCTTATTTCTGCATATTACGGTAACGCCATCAGCCTCATCACTGTCGACACGGTCTTTATAGGCAATACCCCATACATATTCTGTATCACGGTTGCATTTAGCACGTACCTTCGCGCGATCTCCAAAATCAGAGTTAGGAATCTCAAATTCTCCGCGTTGCTTTGAATAACAAATTGCAGATGCAGCATCCATAGCATCTGTGCCGCCTCTATCGGAGTAGACGACACCAACCATTACAGCGGGTGGCATGCACTGTTTGTCGAGGGCCATCTTGCTGCCCTGCATGTCCTTATTGAACATGGCTGTTCCTGCTGAAGCGATCTGCGGGAGCAGAATCGTCACGCTCGCGGCGATCGATAGTGCGATTACTAATTTCCTCATATATTCCTCCCTCGAATTTGAGGTAGCCCCAAACTTTGAGCCACCAAATGATGGTGCGCATTATATTTTTGATACAAGGATTGGTCAAGTAGGAGGTTATAAAAAGAAAAGCCCCACCATATGGTGGAGCTTAGCTTTTTGCGACCCCAACGGGGATCGAACCCGTGCTGCCGCCGTGAAAGGGCGGTGTCCTAACCGCTAGACGATGGGGTCTGTGAAATATTGCGAAATCATGAATTGCTATAAAAATCAGACTGATTCTAGCCATCATTCATGTCTTTTGGTGAGCCGCGAAGGGTTCGAACCTTCGACCCACGCCTTAAAAGGGCGTTGCTCTGCCGACTGAGCTAGCGGCCCAACAAATGACAGAAGGGCAGAATCTTTCGAATAGGGACATGATTTTATCAATATTTCATCTTTTCAAGGACCGAGATCTAAGCCTTCTGAGACAGCATTTATCAAATTCCTGTCGATATTTCCGCCGTATTGTCTGGCTATCTACCCGAAAGGCCGCGGGAATCTAGCAGAGCATTGAAATGATGTCAATCCAAGTAACTCCATTTTTTAATTTGACAATACGGCGCCTATACTCAAAAATCGCCCTTCGATAAATTATGACAACACAAAGGAGGGGAGTATGGCGAAGGAAACATTAGTAGTGGTATCGAAGGTCAAAGAATATGTGAAGGAACAGGGGATGCAGACCTCAGAGACAGCTGTAGAAGCTCTTTCAAATGCTGTGCGTGAGCTTTTGGATAAAGCCATAGCGCGTGCGAAGGATAATGGCCGTCAGACGGTTAAGGATCGTGATATTTAGAATATATTTATTGATAAAAAAACCCGGCTTTTCTAGCCGGGTTTTTTATTTGTTGATGTAAGTAATTCTATTTAGCTGACTCTTTAAGGCTACAACCTTCCTTCTATACCTTGAATGCGCTCTTGAAGGAAGGCTCCCCATCTGTGTTTGTCGTAGAAACAGGGTCTAGGAAGTATCGCAGCTAGGAATGCTGCTTGATGCTTGTCCAGGTACCTGGCCGAACCGCCGAAGTAGTGCTTTGCTGCCGCTTCGGCACCAAAAATTCCACAGCCAAACTCAGCTACGTTGAGATATATTTCAAGGATGCGATCTTTGGAGAGTTCTCGCTCCAGTTTCAAGGCGATCAGCATCTCTTTGATTTTACGAAATGGTGACCTTCTGGGGGAGAGGTAGAGATTCTTTGCTAGTTGCATAGTGATAGTCGATGCGCCGTGGCTTATCCGTTTTCTCTTCCAGTTTCTTTTGAATGCCTCCATAATCGCTTTCCAATCAATTCCATCATGCTGCGGGAACCTATCATCTTCCGCCAAGATGACAGCCTGCTTCAGAAAGAGAGATATCTTCGATAGGGGTACATATTGTCGTTGAATCTCCGTATCACAATCCTTCATGAAGGCGGTTTTCTTTGGAATGTGCCACCTGAGGTGTGAAACGCTAGGTGTAGAGAAGATCCTGGAGACTGTATAAAACCCCAGAAGGCCTAAAATTATCACTAGAACCGCTATTAGCTGCCTTTTATTCTTCAAAAAATCTCCCCCAGCATTTTGTAATTCTTTAATGAATATCATTCAACTTGTTGATATACAACATATATATCAGATTGATGTCAAAGCTTGAATTTATAGGTGTTTTGGGTGTATAGCGCCACGTATACATTAGAGGATATCATTTATAATTTTGAAATTAGGGGAATAATTTATGGGAGTAAAATCCGACGGTTGGATCAAGGAAATGGCTGAGCTAAAAGGTATGATTGAGCCATTTGAGGAGAAACAGGTACGTCATGGCATATCCTATGGCCTGTCGTCATATGGATACGATTTTAGAATAGATCGAAACTTCAAGATCTTTGATTCCGCAAAGTGCGGCATCATGGATCCGAAGATGGATGTGAGTGCGCATTTTCGCAGTTATGAAGGTGATGTCTGTGAGATACCACCTAACAGTTATGTTCTCGCGCAGACGGTGGAGTATTTTAGAATTCCTAGGGATGTGATCACCATATGCTATGGAAAGTCTACGTACGCAAGATGCGGTGTGCATCTAAACGTAACTCCATTCGAACCTGAGTGGGAAGGACATGCTACGATCGCCATTTCAAACACGACGCCATATCCTGCCAAGATCTATGCGGGAGAGGGGATAGGCCAAATTTTATTTCTGGGTGCTGATGAGACATGTGAAGTGTCCTATGCGGATAAGAAGGGCAAGTATCAGGCTCAGAAGGAGATAACAGTTGCAAAGGGGTGTGGTTGATGGAGCACGATAACGATATCGTCTTTGAACCGAGACGTTACTACAGCATATCAGAGGCGAATGCCATTGTACCTAAGCTCGAGTATTTCTTCGGAAAGCTTGGAAGTGTGCAGAGGCATGTGAACAATATTTGCAGGAAGGCCAACGACTATGGAATCAACATCGATGAAGATGAGTTTCTCGATAAACTTGAGAAGCTGGACAACCCTATAATAAGGCATCTCAAGCGGCGCCTTGATGAGCATTCCGAGGATTATCTCTATTACCTGGATCGCATTGAGTCATTAGGTGTAGTCGTAGAGGACGCCGATCACGGTATTGTAAGAATGTATTCGTGGTTGGATGACGATGAGGTGTACCTCTCATGGCAGTATGGTGAGATGGAGGTGAGTTTCTGGCATGACGTCGATGAGGATTATATCGCCAGAAAGCCTCTCTTCGGTAAGCAGTATACTCCTGCCGAAAAATATCCAATTCATTAAATCCATCAATTGACGATGTAGTAGCACGATGGTATTTTCATGCCATGGCTTACATGATCGACAAAAGGGATATGAGCTTTTGGCAGAGAATATATATTCCTGAAATTGTGCGCGGTCTATCTGTTACCGGATATCATTTTCTCAGAAATCTTTTCAAGATGCGTGATCGAATCACGGTGGAGTATCCAGAAAATAAAAAGCTATTACCTCCGGGATGTAGGACCGAACCGCGTTTGATGACTAGGGAGGATGGTTCGATTCGTTGTACCGCCTGCATGCTTTGTGTCACCGTCTGTCCTTCTGATTGCATAGCAATTAAAGCGGAGGAGGTCGGTGATCCTAATATCGAAAAACGTGCGAAGAGCTTTCAAATAGATATGTCACGTTGCATGCTATGCGGATTGTGCGCGGAGGCATGTCCATGTGATGCAATTAGATTGGACAGTGGACAGTATGAGAATGCTGTCTTCGATCGTTCGCTTCTCGTCTATAATAAAGAATATCTTCTTTCAAACTTCTCTGAAGGATCTTCGACCTTATCAAGAGCTCTATAGCTATTTTGATCGGTGCAGTGACTAATTTCTTATAATTTCCATTGACATAGCCCCTCTCAAATCAGAGTATCCCCGCGCTATGAAGGACTTCTATCAGACTTTAGGAGTGCCCAGAGGGGCCTCACCGGACGAGATCAAAAAAGCCTATCGCAGGCTTGCCAAGCAATATCATCCCGATGTCAACAAAGGTGAGAAAGCCGCTGAAGAGCGCTTCAAGGAAATTTCAGAGGCTTACAACGTCCTTTCCAATCCAGAACAGAAAAAGAAGTACGATATGTTCGGCAATTCTGCATACGGAGGTGGTGGAGCGGGTCCGGACTTCAGTGGTTTTAGATGGCAGAACTCTGGCAAGGGTTTCGATCCTGCGGGGGGCGATTATGGGGAGATGGGCGATCTCGGAGATCTCTTTAGCGAGCTTTTCAATATGGGTGGGGTAAGGCGTAAGGGCTATTCCCAAGGGGAGGCCAGGAGGTCTTCATATCAGCCACAGGTTAAGGGACAGGATACCTTTGCCGACATTGAAATCGATTTCAATGATGGTGTCGAAGGAACGCAGAGAAAGATATCTATCAGGCGTGGTGAGAATGTAGAGAAACTTACCGTTAAAATTCCCGCAGGTGTCGACAACGGATCCAAGGTGAGAATTGCTGGAAAGGGACAGCCCGGTTTTGGTGGTGGCAAGGATGGTGATCTCTATCTTCGCGTGCACGTAACTCCTCATCAGTCATTTTGGCGCGAGGCGGCAGATATTTATACTGAGATTCCTATTACTATTTATGATGCTGTGCTGGGTGCATCGGTTGAGGTCCCTACCGTTCGTGGTTCTGCAAAGATGAAAATACCTGCCGGTACCTCCGGCGGACAGAAATTTAGAATAGGTGGAAAGGGAGCTCCCATACTTGGTAAGAAAGGTAAGAAGGGTGATCAGTATGTCATCGTAAAGATCGTTCCACCGAAGGGGCTCAAGGGTGAGGCTAAGAAGGCATTTGAAAAACTTGCGAAGGAGCATCCGTACGACCCCAAGGATTGATGAAATTATTTTTAAGAAGCACTAAATAGTAAATCACAGCGGAGGGTATAAAATGGAACGCACAGTCATAGTGTCAGCAACAAGAACTCCTCTCGGTAGCTTTCAGGGAGCTTTGTCCGGAATGAAATCTACTGAGCTTGGTTCTATCGTCATCAAGGATGCACTCAAGAAGACGGGTCTCGATGGTTCGAAGGTTGATCAGGTGATTATGGGATGCGTTCTTCCGGCAGGGCTTGGTCAGTCACCTGCGCGACAAGCATCACTTGGTGCCGGCCTACCAAAAGAAGTTGGCGTGCTTACTGTCAACAAAGTGTGTTCCTCCGGTTTGCAGAGTGTCATGCTTGCGGACCAGATGATTCGTGCCGGTGACGTGGAAATTGTGATCGCGGGTGGTATGGAGTCGATGTCGAATGCACCCTATTATCTTCCAAAAGCTAGAAATGGTTACAGGATGGGTGATGGAAAGGTCGTTGATGGAATGGTCTTTGATGGTCTCTGGGACATTTACTCAAATCAGCATATGGGTGCATGTGCGGAACTTTGTGCTGAGAAATATGGATTTATGCGAGAGATTCAGGATGAATATGCGATTGCTACGTATAAGCGCGCGCAGGCTGCAAATGAGAATGGTGCATTTAAAAATGAAATCACAACAGTTGAAATACCACAGAGGAAGGGTGCGCCGATCATCTTCGATAAGGATGAGGAGCCGGGACGCGTGAAGTTTGATAAAATACCAACGTTGAAGGCTCCCTTCAAGAAGGATGGTACGATTACTGCCGCAAACGCCAGTTCAATTTCTGATGGTGCTGCGGCGCTCGTCGTTATGTCTGAGAGTAGAGCAAAGAAGGAAGGGTTAACTCCTCTTGCGTACGTACGTTCGCATGCTGGTTTTTCACAAGAGCCTGAGTGGTTTACGACGGCGCCTATAGGTGCATCGAAACGTGCTTTGGAAAAGGCTGGGCTTAAGGCAGGGGATATTAATCTCTTTGAAATTAATGAGGCGTTCTCGGCCGTGACGCTCGCAGCTATCAAGGAACTGGAACTGAATCCTGATAAGGTGAATGTGAACGGTGGTGCAGTGGCTGTCGGTCATCCGATCGGCGCCTCTGGTGCAAGAATATTAGTGACACTCGTTCATGCTATGAAGAATCGTGGCGAGAAGTTGGGTTTGGCAACGCTGTGTAATGGTGGCGGCGAAGCAACAGCAATGGTGATCGAACTATTATAATGAATAAGGTGTCGGACACTTTTTACGAGAATTGTACAAAAGGTGTCCGACACTTTTTTATGTCATCTATCATTTGTACTTTGTTTTCATAGATTCCTGAAAGATAGAGCTGCCTAAAAATTTATGTTTTTTAGAGCCTAGGACCTTTTCAACATCTATCTTCATCTCATCAAATGGCGAGAATTCGCTGTAGCCGGGTAGTGGGTCAAGTAGCTTTCCTATCAGGCCTGTTCGATCACCATGTACATGGAAGTTATATCCGGAGAAGGGCCATAGGGATGGATGCAGCACCATACCTGCCCTTGTGGGGTTTTCGTGGAAATAGTTGATGCATGCGATGGCGTGCTCCTCATCTTCAACCACCCTATAAAATGGTTTGTTCTTCCAGAAATGACCGCTTCTCTTGTAAATAACGTTGAATTTTATGGCAAAACTACCCTTAACTCGCTGCAGAATTTTAGCGATAGTTACTTTTTCAGGCACTTCATACAGTTCATGAACATGGTTCGACATGCATACGATATCGTAGATCTTGAAGCCTTGCACTTTCTTACACTCCATTAAATGCCTGAGATACAGCTCGAATTTATCCTTAGAGTCGAACAAAAATTCATTGTTATTGCATTTGCTGACCACAGAGTAGAGACCCCCCGGGATATGGATAAGTGGCATTCTGGTCAAAATAACCTCCTGGATAGGTGTTACGATTGATATTTGAGATGTGAGAGAGCAATATTTATTCCATAAAAAACCCATATATATCAATGATATGAATCTTGTAGGTGTATGAAAAGTGGTCAATGTGCAGCAAAAAAGTGTCGGACACTTTTTTAGCAACAAATTGGGAGAAATGACGAAGATGGGCTGGGTATAGAGCGTTTATATAATGCTAAATATATCAAAAAATGTGTTCGGTAAAATTAATAAAAAATTTCTTCATGGAGAAAAAAATAGATATTTTCAAAAAAAATATGCAAAGCTCCGAAATAATGCATATTTTGTAAGTATATGTAATGATTAATGATATAGCGTCCTTTTTATCCTATTTGGGCGCTTCTGAAGTTCCAAAAAAAACCGATAAAAAAACCAGCAACTTTTTACGTCTAAGTTCGATAATGAAGATGGAGGATAATGGACAATAGTCACTTCATTCTTTTTCGGGGGAAAAAGATTTCAAGGAGGTAATTATGTTTTCAGCAGGCGACGGAACACTAAAGAGTTGTACAACCAAAGCGTGTCAGGATTTCAAGGATGGCATCACATTTAGATGCTCAATGGTAGATACAGATCAACAGATGTTTGATGCTGGTGATGCCACAGGGAAGGATTGGTCCGAATTTCTCGGCACCATAGGGCATACGAAGGGCACCCCTATCGCAGCTAAGTGTGAGGATTATTTCCAGATGCACACAGGCAAGCTTCCATTGCCGATGTTCAAGGGAATGTCTGGCTTTTATGGTATGGCAAGTGCTCCATCATTGCCGAAGCGTGCCGATGTCGAAAAAGATATGGCCGCACCGAAGCCGAAGACTGCTGATGAGTGTGCTCTTGAAGGCAAGAAAGTGGATGCGGGCGTATGTAAGCCTTGTGATAGCGATGAAACTTTTGATGCTGCTTCCAAATCATGCAAAGCGACACCGAAAGATGCCGACAAGGTAGATGAGCATCAGTTTGTTTTGGGCCTTGGTTATGGATACAGCGGTAGCGGATGGGTCCAGGGTACCGATGGAGATTTCAGTGATATGTCCTATATGGGCGATTTGGGTGGAGACGGTGGAGCAGTTAGCCACATGGTTCAAATCAGCCTTGAGGGAAGACGTCGCCTTATGATGTGGGGAAAGCCACAGCAGCATTCAGGTCTCTTCCTCTCATACGGTGCATTGCTAGGAATTCCTATCTCCAGCCGCATCATGTCATCGAACGGTGCAGTAGATAGCGAACCGAAGGCTGGCTTCAGAGGAACCGCATTTGTAGGTCTCGAACCTGTAATCCCGGTCCATGATTCTGTTTCACTCGTAGTTGGTGCTCAGTTCCATCTCGGTGGTGAATATGCAAATCTCGCCAGTACGGCGACAGGTCCGATACAGCAGGGACGCGGTATTCTCGGATTCATGCTCGCAGCCGGCATCCAGATCAACACCGGTGGTGTGGAGGATATTCTCTCGGCCATAAGGCTCATGGGTAATGTATTCTTCGATGTACCGATCGCAGGTTTTTCAGAGAGAAGCGTTCTTGAAGCGACAGACTCAGATGTCAATGGACATCAGGGACAGATCAGCGGTGGCATCGGTGGCGGAGCCACTCTGCAGTTTGTATTCTAAGATTATTTACACTGGGGGATGTATTTTAAGAGGTATCTAAATAGAGTTTGGAGGAAACCATGCATAACGTAAAATCACGAAACATGATAACGCTGGCGATAGTCGTCTTCGCGCTCACCATTGTGATTTCATCTAGAGCCGACGCAGGCTTCAAGTATAATCACATGAGTGTGAAGAGCTGTACGGTCACCAGCAGTCAGTGGGATGCAAAGTCGGGCAATAAGAATAAGCTGACGTTGCCTGTCGCAATGCACTCCGCAAACCTTGGGCCGACCAGCCAGCACTACGCATGTGGCGAGATGATTGCCATTGCGGAGGAGCGGATCGCCATGAAAGGTCCTCTCGTTATAAGGGCTGATGGATCGAACGATCATCACGTCGTTATAAGCGGCGGATGTCTCAACGATTCCAACGGCGATGGTACGTGTGATACATGGGATGAGGAGACGGTCTGCTATGAGACGGATGATGCAGGCGCTTGTATCAATGAGGTGACGGAGAGAAAGAGAACCGTCCTCGATGCTGCTGAGATTCCATCGGGATTTGATTGCGTGGTTATAATAGAAGAGGACGTTGACTGGGTCGAGATTCAAAACCTCGAAATTCAGAATATCCCGGATGGGATGAAGGGTGTTTGTTTCTATGGAAACGATAGCTCTGCCAGTCACGTTGAGGTTAACGGTGGAGATGATGGATTCTATATGAGTCCGACAGCTGCTGGTAACGTCATTTACTCTGACTGTAGCTTAAGAAATACGAAAAACAGTGGTATCGTCTTTGATAACCCTGGAGAGTCAGCAAATAACCTTATCCTTCCTAACGCAGGCACAATCAGTTCAGTGGATGATGATGGTTTTATGTATCTCTCTACAGGTGCAAGACTTTCGATTACACAGCTTAAGAGTTCTGAAGATTGGATTTCATCGAAGCAGCCGTACCAGGTAAGAATTATTGATAAGAGTGCTATCTATGAACCAGGTGATGAAACTCCATCATCGATAATCATAGAGGGCTACATTGCTAATGTTGAAGGTTTGAGCGATGACAGCTGTCCCGATGAAGCTGCCGGTGGTTTGAGTGCTCTTCAGGTCTACTCCATTGGTGGAAAATCACAGAGTGGAACTGCTAAGGAAGATGGTGAGTTGATCGCATTTGTAGGTAAGGCGGTTGATTATGGTATGGACAATACCACAGGAACTTTCCGCATTAATGTCCCGGTCGATTTCTCAAGAATAATATTGGTTCCTGAAATGAACGGCGGTGGCGTTGGTCAGGCGAGCAAGATCATTCATATCACTTCTACAGAAAACGATCCTGACATTCAGTGTCCGGATGTAAACATTTCCTCTCCATTTGGTTCGCTCAGTGGCAAGGGTAGTGGTGGTTCCAATGTAATGACAGGTTACGCGCATTGTCGTGACGTAAGAAAAATTCCAGATGCAGCGAGCAGGGGTACGGGCGGTGGTCTAGCTAAGGGATTTGATACCGATAGCGATGGTCTGCCGGATGATGATGAGGATCTCGATCGCGATTGCGTGTGGGATGAAGGTAAGGAAACTAACTTCTACGAGCCTGATACAGATGGTGATGGTATTCCAGATGGCGTAGGCAAAGAGACGATGACTGAACATAGTGATGGTGATGGCCAGCCGAACGTTCTAGATAAAGATAGTGATAATGATGGAGTGTGGGATGGCCAGGAAGATCGCAACCAGCATTTCTTCACCGGCGTAGGTACCTCGGTTACGAAGGGCGTGCTCTACAAGTTTGGCGGGTCTTATGATACTCGCAGTCCTATTAAGAGCAAGACTACTCAGAAGCCAATCGAGTGTACTTTGGGCTCAGGCAATGAGAGTAAGACCGGTGTCAGATATATGTGGTACATTGTAACCTGTGCTAAGGATGATCCATACTGTGATACGTACTATGAAGATCCGAAGCAGGGTAATTGGGGTGACATCAGTTCAGGCGCAGAGGTTGTTGATGAGTTGACGGAGAGACGCCTACAGATGCTGATGTGTCGCAATAGAAGCTTGGGTGATCGTGCGAACTTCGACGGTGACCTTGATATAGATAATAACGAGATGAATCCATGGAAGTCGGATTCAGATGGTGATCACTGGTGTGATGGTGGTGGTAATAGTGGAACTGGCAAGGATGGCGGATGTGTGAAGACATGTACAATCAATGCAGATGTTGATCTTACCATAATCCCAGTACCGACAGCTTCCTTTACTTGCGATTCGACCACTAAGACGCCAAGAGGCGTTGACATGTGTCCTCTCCATGCAACACCAACTGCTACTACCATAGCAGATCAGGTAAAGGAATGTGAAAAGGAGAATAAATGTCATCCTAAGGATATCCTCTGGGGTATCGATGCCGAGTACGTATACTGGGATGAACTTGATGGTTCGCCGGTGGCGCTCAAAGATGACGATACGAACGGTGTTCCAGATCTATTCGAGATCGACGGTCTCACAAGAGAGCAGCTCATGGGTATCTGCCAGGGTGATGTCGATGGTGACGGTATTCCGGATTGTGTAGAGCAGCCAACATTAGAGTGTGATTCAACGAATGCTGCTGGTACGACACCTCAGTCTCAGATGCTGAAGTACTGGGATGCTGATTCCGATGGTGATACAGTTGCTGATAACATCGATGTATGTCCTGAAAGTGCAGCAACAGGTAGCACGAGCGATGAATACAGCCCTGACAAGAATCCTTATGTCGACTACAGCTGTGATCCTTTCAAGAGTGTCTACGCTGATGATCCTATCAGAAGGGTGCTCGCATTCTTCATCGATCGCGATCAGGATGAATTGTACGATGCTCAAGAGGATAAGAATCTTGATGGCATGGGCTTCGATGGTAACGACAACTCTCAGGGTGCCATTACGATGGATGCATTGGCACTGATTGAAACGAATCCTCTGAAGGCTGATTCAGATGATGATGGTGCAGATGATTTCGCTGAGACCAACACTCATGTGAAGGTCAATGGCGATGGAATGCCGATCTACACGAACCCGCGTAATGCTGATACAGACGGTGATGGCCTGCCAGATGGTGAAGAGAACCGTGATGGCCAGCCTGGCTTCAACCTCGTGAACCTGAACCAGATGGGATCCGAGGGATGTATAGATGCTATGATGCAGGATACCGATCCTACGAACAAGGATACGGATGGTGATGGCCTTGAGGATGGCGTCGAAGTAACTGGTGACTTGGTAGTAGGACAGGCCTTCCTGACGAAGATCATCGATGGAGAGATCTGGGACAATATCGGTGGTATACCGATGGTATCGAACCCACGTTCGAAGGACTCCGATAACGATGGTCTGAAGGATGCTGAGGAATATAACGGAAGCATGGTTGAGTGGAATGGTTCCAACCCATGTATGCGCGATTCCGATGCTGACAATAATAAAGATTCTGAAGAAGAAGCTGGTTGTAGACTCAATGACAATCCTAACTGTGTTGGTGGAGAAGGTGCCCCTGGTGGCAAAGACTCCGACAGCGATGGACTAACGGATCTCTGTGAGCAGGATCTAGGAACAGATCCTCAGAATCCGGATACTGATGGTGATGGTGTCTGGGATGGTGATGAGGATATCAATCATAACTGTACGTACGAGCCTAACTTGAGTGAGACGGATCCTTTCGAAGCAGATACGGATCATGATGGATTGAACGATGGGTTCGAGCTCAAATACGGCACGGACGCAACGAATATCGATACCGATGGTGACTGTATTCCTGATGGACCGATGACTCTGTCCGATGGAACAGTAAGTCTCGGCGAAGATAAGAACCAGAATGGTGTCTTCGATATGGGTTCCGAAACGAACGCACTCGAGATGGATACAGATCAAGACGGATTGACAGATGGTTTCACATCTTCAAGCGGACTTGGTGAGGATCTAAACTGTAACGGTAAGCGCGATCAGGATGGTAAAGGAAACTGGTTGGAATCTGATCCGACAAATGCCGATTCCGATGGCGACGGTCAGCCTGATGGATACGAGGTAGGTGGTAACCCCGCGAACTACGCGAAGACGTGGAGCCGCGAAGGTTGTTCACTGATCGCTGGACAGGCAGCAGGAAGCTCGACCAGCATAATCTACCTCCTAGGTTCGTTGCTGATGCTCATGACTACAAGGGTAATTTCAAGGAAGAAAAGGAATACCCCTGCTTGAGGAAGGATGGGAATAGGGAACGTAACCGCTGGTAACGGTTACAACTAGAAAAGAACTCCCCCAAAGGCCCCGGGTAAGTGCTTAGGCACCCCGGGGTTCTTATTTTTTAAATGGTATAAAAATATATTAGGAACTTAGCTACTGAACCAACTTCTTAAGCATCTCACTCTCACGATTTTTTCTACGAAGGAAGCCAACCTTGTTCTTATATTTGTTGGCAAGGGGATCGGCGGGATCCAATGTCAGCATTTTATCTACATACCCTGCGCATGCATCGGCGTTGCCGACTTCATATGTTACTATGATTAATTCGTGCAGGAGGGAGCGAGCTGCATCCAGTGCGTTTCCTTCTGGGGGGGTAACGGTCAGGGCTTTCTCAAGGGGTACAAGTGCTTTGCCTGCCTCACCCATCTGGTGCAATACCTGGCCAGCCATGAATAACAGCATAAAATCATCCGGCTCATATTTCAGGGCCTCAGTGAGATGTGGCAGTGCCTCAGAATTTTTGTTGGCGGTGAAGAGGGCGCGCGCGGCATGTTTATGAATCGCTTTGGTGATTGGGTGGCTGGAATATCTTTCCTCCAGCCCCCGATCTGCATCCATGATCAGCTTCGCCGCTTCATCATACTCCTTGCGCGATTCCTTTATGATGGCCAGTCGGAAGAGAACGAGAGGATCGCGGCAGCCTTTATCGTAAGCCTTCTGAAGGAAAATAGCAGATGTAGCCATATTTCCATTATCGAACGTCTCAAAACCGGGCTTGATGAACTGATTCCATTTTCCCGATTTATGCCCCACCTTCCAGTATTGGGAATAGTCACTCTTTGTTGTGGCGGTAAGTGGAGGGGGTTTCTTCTTCGTCTCCGACTTGGGTGCTGCTTTACTCGGTTTCTTTGGCGGGGTGGCTGGGGAGGCGCCAAGCATCCCTCCATCCTGTGCTGATGATGCCGTAGGGATAAGCAGAAAAGCCGCTATCAAAGATAATGTTATGATATTATTGGTTATTTTGAGCATATCTCGATCCGTCCATTCTAGTGATTAAACGATAGTTACTCGATGCTTATTGTTCGATCTTACAGCGGAGTGAACGGTAAAACAATAGCTACCACCAGTTAAGGAGCAAATATGAGCGCATTTGCCCCGTGACACGGAGGGGGTGCTTTTTCTATTGCATGTTGACCAGTTACATGATAGTTCACCGCGACCTTCAAGGACTTTTTCGTAATAAAAACGTGGGTTTTGAAGGTTAGATAATAAATCCCGAAGGATCCTCCCTTTGGTTCCAGCCACTTATCGAATAGTCTGAGAAGCGGCTGGCTCGAGGATTCTGAAAGGTTTAAACCAAAGGAGAATGGTATGACAAAAGAAGTGGTAGTAAGGGAGATGCTTGAAGCTGGTGTGCATTTTGGGCATCAGACACGTCGTTGGAACCCGAAGATGCGTCCATATATCTTCGCGGCGCGTGATGGAATTCACATCATCGATCTCGATCAGACAGCGAAGCAGGCGCAGAAGGCGTATAAGTTTATTGCCGACACGGTTGCTCTCGGTAACATCATCCTCTTCGTGGGTACGAAGAAGCAGGCGAAGGATGTGATCGAGCAGGAGGCGAAGAGGGTTGGACAATATTACGTGAGCAACAGGTGGCTCGGTGGAATGCTTACTAACTTCCGTACGATTCGTCAGTCGATCGATCGCCTCAATACGCTTGAAGAGAAGAAGGAGAAGGGCGAGCTTGATAAGCTTACGAAGAAAGAGGCCCTTCGCATCGATCGTGAGATAGCTAAACTTGAATTTTCACTAGGCGGCATCAAATCGATGACAAAGCTTCCAGGCGCTATCTTCATTGTTGATCCAAATAAAGAGGATATTGCAAAGCTAGAAGCGAGAAAACTCAAGATTCCAGTTATTGCGCTTACCGACACGAACAGTAACCCGGATGGAATTGATTATCTAATCGCAGGTAATGACGATGCCATTCGATCGATTCAGTATTTTTCGAAGCTAGCTGCGGATGCATGCGAGGATGGTGCAAAGCGTCGCGAAATCGTGCTGCGCGAACAGGCTGCAAAGCAGGAGAAGGAACAGACGGAGAAACCCAAGGGTCCGGCTGTCCGTGAGAAAAAGATGGGTGGAAAAGGCCGTGCATGGGTCGCCCGTCGTGGTGGAGATGAGGGCGTAAGCAATAAAGAAGCGGAACAGTATTCGAAGGCTTCAGCTGAGCCCACACCTGAAGTGCCTGCTACGGAAAAGAAGGAAGTCATACAATAAACGTCTATCGTCGATCGATTGCGATATAGCATCGCGTATGGTCGATCGGTTGCGTGGCGTTTGACATGCTTCATCCGATGACTTGGGCTTCGCAGTCGTAAACGTAAATTACAGGAGAATATTAAGATGAGTATTTCACCAACGATGGTTAAAGAGTTAAGAGAAAAAACTGGTGCTGGTATGATGGATTGCAAGAAGGCACTGGCTGAGGCTGATGGCAATATGGATAACGCCGTTGAGCTTCTTAGAAAGAGTGGCGTTGCACTTGCTGCTAAGAAAGCCGGAAGAACAGCAGCTGATGGCTTGATAGGTTGGAACGTAACCTCCGATGGTAAGGTTGGTACACTAGTTGAAGTCAACTGTGAGACTGATTTTGTGACAAAGACTGATGATTTTCAGGCTTTCGTAAAGCATATGACCGAGATCGTCAGCGATAAGAATCCTGCGGATTTGGATGCGCTCATGTCTATCGATATCGATGGCAAGTTGGTCAAGGATGTTCAGACTGCAGTTATTGCAAAGATTGGTGAGAACCTAGGCGTGAGACGTTTTGAACGTGTTACATCAAGCGATAATCAGAAACTGTCACAGTACATTCATGCTGGTTCGAAAATTGGTGTTATTGCAGTCTACGATGATCCGAATAATAAGTTGGATGATGCAACCTCCCGCGAGGTTGCTATGCACATAGCTGCCATGCATCCTCAGTATGTTGCCAAAGAGGAAGTTCCTGCAGCTGTGGTTACGAAAGAGAAAGAGATTATGGCAGCTCAGATGGGCGATACGAATAAGCCGCCTGAAATCATGGAGAAGATACTTTCAGGTAAGATTAATAAGTTCTACACGGAGATCTGCCTGAATGATCAAGTCTATGTGAGGGATCCTGATGGTAAGACATCTGTTGCTAAGTGGCTTACAAAAATCGACGACGCGATAAAGGTCAATTCCTTCGTAAGGCTTCAGGTCGGCGAGGGCGTTGAGAAGAAGCAATAAATATTGGAAGATTCGTACACTCGGCTATCCGGTTCGCCGGATAGCTGGGTTTCGGATACTCGGATGACAGGATGTTCATGAAATAGGGGGATGTATGAAGTATAAACGCATAATCCTGAAATTGTCCGGTGAAGCCCTTCTATCCCAAGGTGTAAAAAAGGGCATATGCCTCGACGCAGCAGCAAAAATTTCATCTGAAATTAAAACAGCTTTGGATCTCGGAGTGCAAATCGGGATCGTCATAGGTGGTGGAAATATCTTCCGAGGAGCAGTTGCTGCTGCGGAGGGTGGAATCTGTCAGGCGCAGGCTGATAGGATGGGTATGCTTGCGACGGTTATAAACGGAATTGGTCTTCAAGAGGCCATGCTTCAGAATGGCATTGATACCGTATTGATGAGCGCTCTTTCAATCCAGGGGATTGCACATCCGTTTGATAGGAGGAGCGCCATTCGTGATATGCAGGAGGGACGCGTCCTTATATTCTGTGGAGGGACGGGAAGCCCTTTTTTCTCAACAGATACTGCAGCGTCACTGCGAGCGCTTGAGGTGGATGCGGAGGCGATTCTCAAGGGCACAAAGGTTGATGGTGTGTATTCCGCGGATCCAAAGAAAGATCCACAAGCAAAACGATTTGATAAACTTTCATACATCGATGTGCTGAAGAACCAGCTGAAGGTGATGGATTCGACGGCTGTGTCGATGTGTATGGACCATAACATCCCCATCGTTGTCTTCGACGTCTTCAAGGCTGGAAATATGAAGAAGGTGGTGAGTGGGGAAAAACTAGGGACGGTGGTTTATGGATAACAAAGTATTCAATGACACTGACGCTAGAATGAAGAAGGCAATCGACGCTCTACATCATGAATTGTCAAAGATGCGTACCGGCAGGGCATCGTTGTCGATTTTGGATGATTTAAAAGTCGATTACTATGGAACTCTGACGCCGTTGAACCAGGTGGCGACACTTTCTTTGCCGGATGCGAGGACGATTGCCATTCAGGCTTGGGATAACTCGGCTGTCGCAGCTATTGAGAAGGCTATTCAAAAAGCTGATTTAGGCCTAAATCCTATCAATGATGGTAAGGTTATTCGCCTTCCTATACCTCCTCTTAACGAACAGCGTCGCAAGGATCTCGTTAAGGTCATGAGAAAACATGGCGAAGATTGTAAAGTAAGTGTGAGAAACGCCCGCCGTGATGCGAATGAGGACTTGAAGAAACTCAAGAAGGATAGCTCGATCACCGAGGATGACGAGCGCAAGGGACATGATAAAATCCAAAAACTCACAGATGATTTTATTAAGATGATCGATGAAAATTTGGATCATAAGGAAAAGGATATAATGGAAGTCTGATTTGTGTTTGTAAAACTTCGTGCCTACGTGTCAGAGATAAATTGCGAGCACGTGAGTTCTAGGAAATACAAGCATTAGGAGGCGCAAACGCGCATAGTATGCACCGAATTCCCCAACACATATCAATTATTATGGATGGTAACGGACGCTGGGCAGCCGAAAATGGTTTGTCACGAGCGGAAGGCCATCGCCGTGGTGCTGAGAGAATTGAAGAGATTATTGAGTTGTGTAAGGACCGCGGTGTGAAATTTATCACCCTCTATGCTTTTTCAGATGAGAATTGGAATAGGCCGAGTGATGAGGTTTTGGCGCTTATGCAACTTTTGAGACACTTTCTTGTGAGTAAGAGGGGCGGAATGGTTGAGAAGGGTGTCAGATTTCGCGTGATCGGTGATGTTGAACGCTTGCCCGCTGAACTTCAGAAGGATATCAAGGAGACCCAGGAGCTTACTAAGGGTGGTGATAGAATCACGATGATTGTTGCACTATCTTACGGGTCGAGACAGGAGATATTAAGGGCTGTCAACGGACTCATACAAAAAGGGGTCGGTGAGGTAACACAGGAAATCTTTGATGAGGCACTCGATACAGCTGATTTTCCGGACCCTGATCTTTTGATAAGAACAAGCGGTGAATTTAGAATTAGCAATTTTATGTTATGGCAATTGGCTTATACGGAACTCTATTTCACTCATACTCTTTGGCCTGATTTTGATGAGGCGGAGTTGGAAAAGGCTATCGTTTCTTATTCCCAGCGAGAACGTCGTTTTGGTATGACCAGTGAACAAGTAAAGTAGGAAATGGGGGATGTCGATGATAAGAATTATTACAGCAATTCTATTAGGGCTAGGTATCGTTGCTGCCATATGGTGGCTTCCTAAGGATAGTTTTAATATTCTAATGTTAGTCATTCTATTGATCGGCTCTATCGAGTATGGAAGGATGTTTTTTAAAGATGTGCTGGAAAGATGGGTTACGGTTCTATCTATAATTATCACCGCTGTAGTGATGATCTTTTTTGACAACACGAGGACGCTCCTTCCCGTAACGCTTGCTTCACTCCTGTTTCTTCTTACGATGCTCTTCATGTGGAGAACTTCTGAGATGAAAGGGGTTGCAGAAAGGATAGGTCTCTCTACCCTCGGTATACTCTATCTTGGCGTCTCTTTTTCATTTTGGGTTTGGCTGAGAAAGATGGATTATGGAAATATAGCGGTACTTTTTGCCATCGCACCAGCTTGTCTCTGTGATACATTTGCATATGCTGTTGGAAAGGCTTGTGGGCGTCATAAGTTTGCTCCTAAAACGAGTCCTAATAAGACTATGGAGGGGTTCGCTGGTGCACTGGTAGGATCTATGTTGGGTGTCTTTGTGATATGGTACTTTTTGGTGCCACATCTAGAGTGGTACTTGCCGCTAGGACTAGCATTTATAATTTGGATAACATCGCCGTTTGGTGATTTGATAGAATCCATGCTCAAGAGGAGCTGTAACGTTAAGGATTCAGGGTGTATTATACCTGGACATGGTGGTGTGCTGGATCGTTTGGATGCGTTGATATTTACTGCACCCGCAGCATATCTTTACATGAAGTACATCTTCGGATGGTGATTGGAGAGAGGGTTGCTTATGAAATCTCTATCTATACTAGGAAGCACAGGCTCAATTGGTCTCAGCACGTTGGATGTCGTGGGGAGACACCCGGATAAGTTCAATGTCGTGGCCTTGGCAGAGGGGCATGATGTTGAAATGATGAGTAAGCATATAGAGATGTTTCGTCCGAAACTCGTATCTGTTAGGGATTCGGAAGCAGCGGATAAGTTGCGGGGCATGTTGCAGAAGGAGAAACCGGAAATAGTACACGGAATAAGTGGGGCCTGTCAGGTGGCAGCGCATCCAGAGGCAGATACAGTTGTCTCTGCAATTGTTGGCGCAGCAGGATTGAAACCCACAGTCGCAGCTATTAAAAGTAAGAAGAGATTAGCCTTGGCAAATAAAGAGACGATGGTCGTTGCCGGGGCGCTTGTTTCTAGGTTAGCCAAGGAGAATGGCGTAGAGATCCTTCCTATAGACAGCGAGCATTCGGCGATTTTTCAATCGCTCGTCGGTCACAGACATGAGGATCTGAAGAGAATCCTTCTTACAGCTTCCGGTGGTCCATTCCGTGGTAAGGGTAAGGATGAAATAGATAATGCTACACCTGAAGCGGCCCTGAAACATCCGAAGTGGTTGATGGGTGCGAAGATAACTATCGATTCAGCATCACTCATGAATAAGGGGTTGGAGGTTATCGAGGCTAAATGGCTTTTCAATGTAGATCCGGCGCAGATAGATGTGGTCGTCCATCCTCAAAGTATAATTCATTCTATGGTTGAGTATCGTGATGGATGCGTTGTAGCTCAACTAGGAGTTCCGGATATGAGGGCACCAATAGCTTATGCCATATCCTATCCGGAGAGGATAGAGAGCGGCGTGGATACGTTGGATCTCAAGAAGATTGGCGAACTTACATTTGAGGATCCGGATAGAGAAAAATTCCCATGTCTTAATCTTGCATTTGAGTCATTAGAGGTGGGTCGTTCCATGCCAGCAGTTTTGAATGCTGCAAATGAAATTGCTGTAGATGCATTTTTGAAGAACAGTATAAAATTTGGAGATATATATCGCGTGGTCAGGGGGACCATGGATGCTCACGATCCTCATGATTTTGATTCAATAGATGAGATAGTGGATATCGATAGATGGGCGAGGGAGAAGGCATCCGGGCTCATATAACATTCAATATTTGTTTTAATCTGTTGTTTATTTAAACTCAGACAATCAAATACAAACACACTTAGGCGCTGAATTATGACTTTTATCTACTTCGTAATAACACTTGGAATATTAATCTTCATACATGAGTTGGGGCATTTTATAATGGCAAAGCGTGCCGGCATACGCGTCGACGCTTTCTCTTTGGGATTCGGTCCTAGGCTTATTGGATTCAAAAAGGGTGATACGGATTACCGTATTTCATTATTTCCGATTGGTGGATATGTGAGAATGCTCGGAGAGGATCCTACCGATGAGGGAGCAGATGATCCTCAGGCGTTTGCACAGAAAAGCGTTTGGGCAAGGGCGAAGGTCGTAGCGTTCGGTCCAATTATGAACATGGTGCTCTGTTTAGTCCTGATGCCGATAGTTTTTATGATAGGTCGTACAGAACCGGTCTATCTACATGAACCTCCAGTTCTCATTGGTATCAAAGCTGAGTCACCGGCAGAGGTGGCAGGACTCATGAAGGGCGATAAAATCCTTTCTATTGATGGTGCTGAGATGAAGCTGTGGTCTGACACCATCAATAGAATTTTGCTCAGTCCCGGTCAGAATGTCTCACTGAAGGTGATGAGGGATGGGGAGGTAATTGAGAAGGAGGTCGTCGTAGGTGAACTGCCTGAAATAAAAGGTGGATATCTGGGAGTCGAACCGGTTTTCTTTCTCGGCTATAAGGCCGAGGTCAGTTCGCTGGTGCCTGGGGGCCCGGCTGAAAAGGCGGGTTTGAAACCGGGTGACCTCATCACGTCATATGATGGTAGGGCAGTTGCTGACTTCTATGACTTCTCTGCTAGCGTCAATGCATCCGGAGGTGAGGAGACTTCAATTTCGGTGAGTAGGGATGATGGTACAAGAGAGAATTTCAAGATTCAGCCGACCTATAGCGCAGAGAGCGGTAGATGGGTGGTCGGTATATATACGAATGGAAGAAATATCGGTCCTCAGAAAGTCTATCGTTATGGTTTCGTAGACTCAATTATTCTGGGAGTTAAAGAGGATATAAAACTAGCTAAGCTTACGTTTGAAGTTCTGTACAGGCTGATTACACTGAAGCTATCCTATAAGGTGCTGGGTGGCCCCATTGTAATCGCAAAGGTGTCCGCACAGGCTGCTGCATCAGGGCTTGGGCACTTTCTCTATTTTATGGCTTTTTTAAGCCTACAGCTCTCAATCTTGAATATTCTGCCTATTCCTGTGCTTGATGGTGGACATCTCATGTTCCTTGGGATCGAGGCGATCCAGAGGAAGCCACTAAGTGCAAAGTTCAGATCTATCGCAAATCAGACTGGATTCATCATTTTGATGTCATTTATGGTTCTTATTACCTTAAAGGATATTGATAGCATATGGGGTGTAAGTGCTTGGATTAAAAATACATTAGGCATGTAATGAAGATCCTCTCTATAGATACCACATCGATGCGCGGTTCATTCGCTTTATCCGAAGGGGAGAGTTGTATCTCGCAGATCCAGCAGTCCAAGCCTGATACACATTCAGCTAAATTACTAGAGACTATTGATACCCTTTTTCAGCAGAGCAATTGGAAGCTTAAGGATATAGAGGGTGTAGCGGTTGCGGTGGGTCCAGGCTCATTTACGGGGCTGAGAATTGGTCTTGCGACGGCAAAGGGAATTGCCCTTTCCTTGGGGATTCCGATTGTCGGTGTGTCATCTTTGAAGTCCCTTTCAATCAATGGAAGCGATGCTGAAAAATCTATCCTCACTTTGATAGATGCGAGAAGGGGGGAGCTATATGCTGCTCTTTGGAAGAGAGATGGAAAAAAGATTTCTATTCCGACAATGGATGAGTGCGTGCTATCGCCAGAAAAATTGGTTGAAGAGGTGAAATCTATAGGGACGACTTGCTATGCGGTTGGTGATGGGGCGTTGGAGTATCATAAGTTTCTGGAGGATGAGTTGGGTGACACTATTAGGATCGCGCAGGGCAATGAGGTATTGCCTATGGCACATAACTTAGCCCTTGTAGCGCTTGCCAAGTTCGAATCGCATGAGGGTGATGATTTGACAATGTTGGTTCCAAACTATGTGAGACAGTCTGATGCGGAAATAGGTTTTAAAGGTAAATGATAATTAGATACTAGTTATCATTCGGGGGTTCAGGATATGGCTATTAAAATTGATGGAAAAGGTTTTACATTAGATGAGATAAGAAGGTTTATATCTGGCGAAACTGTTGAGCCGTCAAGAGGAACTATCTCTAGAATAAAGAAGGTGCGCGAATTTGTTGAAGGGAAACTCTCCTCTGAAAAACCCTATTATGGAATCAATACTGGTTTTGGAAATATGGCCAGCTGTCACATCTCCCATGAAGATCTTGAGAAACTCCAGGAGAATTTAATCATATCACATGCAGTGGGTGTGGGTGATCCTCTTCGAACTGATATTGCTAAGTTGATAATGCTTCTTAGGGCTAACGTTCTTGCAGTTGGTTATTCTGGAATCAGGTTGGAAACATTCAAGTTGCTTCTCGATATGATTAACCGCGATCTAATACCTGTAATTCCGGAGAAAGGGTCAGTTGGCGCTAGTGGTGATTTGGCTCCGCTGGCTCATCTTGCGTTGACCTTGATTGGAAGGGGCGAGGTCTATTATAAGGGGCTGATTATGCCCGCTGCGGAAGCTTTGAAGACTGAACGCCTCGAGCCAATAAAGTTACAGGCAAAGGAAGGCATCGCCCTTATAAACGGCACGCAGGCTATAGCAGCGATTGGATGTATGGCGCATATCAAGATGGAGAATCTTATTAAGGTTGCTGACATCGTGGGTGCACTTTCCGTTGAAGGTGATCTGGCTTCCGCAAGACCATTTGATGAACGGATTCATAAATTGCGTCCTCATCCTGGACAGATGGCGACAGCGGATAATATGAGAATACTTCTAAGTGATAGCGAAATTATAGCTGATCATAGAGATTGTGGAAGGGTGCAGGATCCTTATTCCTTCAGATGTATTCCTCAAGTGCATGGCGCGGTTAAGGATGCAGCAAAATATTCCAGGGATATCGTGCTTCGAGAGACAGGAAGTTGTACAGATAATCCGCTACTCTTCGCTAAGGATGATGAGATTTTGTCCGGTGGAAACTTTCATGGTGAGCCGCTAGCCTTTGCGATGGACATGCTTGCAATTGCGGCAGCGGAGCTAGGGAGTATTTCAGAGAGAAGGGTAGCAGTGTTGACGACACCGATTGCAGGCGAAATACCTACTAAGAGTCTGGTGCCAAATCCTGGATTGAGCTCAGGGCTTATGACACCACATGTGACTATGAGCGCTTTGGTTTCAGAGAATAAGGTTCTCGCACATCCATCATCGGTTGATTCCATTCCTACATTCGGTGGACAAGAGGATCATGTCAGCATGGGAACGATCGGAGCGAGAAAGGCTCTTCAGATTATTGAGAATGTAGAGATTATTCTGGCTATAGAGTTGTTCGCCGCATGTCAGGCTATCGATCTTCAGAACAAGCATGGAAAACCGGGTCTGGGGACGAGTGCTGTATTTGAATTAGTGCGAAAGGTTGTAGACAAAATCGATGAGGATAGGGAGTATAGATTGGACATCAATCGATGTATTGAGATGGTCAGAGGCGGTGAAGTTGTCAAAGCTGCAGAGTCAGTTTGTAGTGAAATGAAAATCTGAAAATATATTTCTGCTGGTCTTGTATTCTATTCACCGATGACATGAAAAATTATGTTACGATTCCTTGCCCTGCTATCAAAATCCATCAAAACGATTTGTTGCCATGTGCCATGCATGATGTGACCCTTTTCGACAGGAAGTGAGAGGGAGGGCTTGAGAAGTGCTGCGCGCACATGCGAGTAACCATTTCCATCACCCCACTTTGCATCATGATCGTACTTCATACCTTGAGGGGCGATTCTCTCGATAGCATTCTTCAAATCCTCAAGGACGCCGTCCTCGTATTCGATGGTTGTTATTGAAGCAGTTGACCCTGGTACTGAAGCGGTAAAAAGACCCTTTCTGATGCCAGCTTGTTCGATGAATTGATTTGCCTTTTCAGTAATGTCAATAATGTCAGTGTATTGGCTGGATTTTAATGTAAATGAGTGAATTTCCTGTTTCATAAAATACCCCCTTGGCCCCTCAACTAATGGAAAAAGCTAATGAAAACAAGTGATTTATTGACACATTAGAGTCATTACTGTAACATTCTATATATGAAAGATCGAGATCCAGGGTGGGCTCGGTCGAAATAAGATGCCCGCCCTGAAAATAAATTTTAATTTTCAAGGCCTGGGCGACTGCATTGCTCAGGTTTTTTTACTTTCAAGGAGGTTTTCATGGAACAGCGTGATATCGAGTTGATTAACCAGTACATGGAAAGTGATGATGCACTTAAGATGCTCTATGACGAGCATGTCGATTTTGAGCGTAGACTTGAAAAGTTCAATAATAAGCCATATCTTACACCTATAGAAGAGTTGAAAAGAAAAGAGATGCAGAAGGAAAAACTGCGTGGTCGGGATATGATTGAGGATATTCTTTGTGATTACAGGAAGAGGGCTAGTAAGGACTGATTGAACGGCTGCAGGTTGCCGAGGCTCGTATAAGTCCCAGATTCGTTCATCGCATTACCACTTCAATAAGATTTGCACTCTTGTCGCTATCGGTGCATGTTATCTGCCGGGATAGCTGGTGGAAGGCGTTTAATAAAGCATACTTACAAGGATATCTACCCTATGGAAAAATTGATAGATTCGTATAGGCCGATGCCGCGGCAGATGTATATCGCGAAGGAGGGGCATCCCTTTATTGCAATAGCTGCCGTAATATCGCTTTTTTTCTTTGCCGTCGAACTGAGTTCAGTTGCTATGTTCTTCATAGGGGTGGCAGCCTTTGTGACCTATTTCTTCAGAAATCCTGAACGCACAGTTCCAAAGGGTGAAGGGTTGATAATATCGCCAGCGGATGGACGTGTTCTGAAAGTTGAGAATGACATAGTTGCACCGGAGACTGGGAAGAAAACAACGAAAGTCAGCATATTCATGTCCGTTCTTAATGTTCATATCAACAGGTTCCCTGTAAGTGCTACTGTGAAGAAGATCCGTTATTTTGCGGGAAAGTTTTTTGTAGCCAGTCTGGACAAAGCTTCTGAGAAAAATGAAAGAAATCTCTTGGTGCTAGAGGATGACGAAGGGCGTGAGATAGTGATGGTTCAGATAGCTGGTTTAATAGCCAGGCGTATCATCTGCTATTTCAAGGAGGGTGCATCGCTTGAAAGGGGTGACAGATTCGGTCTGATAAGATTTGGATCAAGGGTCGATCTCTATCTTTCACCAGAGACGATGGTGGATGTGAAGAAGGGGGATAGGGTGATCTCAGGTTCTACAATTATCGGGAGATATCTATGAATATGAAGGGACATAGACGCCGCGATAGTATGAAGAAGGGTGTATATCTTCTGCCAAATCTATGCACATCAGCGAGCCTCTTCTGTGGTTTCTTTTCAGTTGTTAAGTCGCTCTCGGGAGATTTTAAAGCAGCAGCATGGGCAATTTTGCTAGCCGGCATCTTTGATCTCATCGATGGAAGATTGGCTAGGCTTGCGAAGGCTGAGAGTCAGTTTGGAGTTGAATATGATTCCCTGGTAGACCTTGCATCTTTTGGACTCGCTCCTGGCATATTGATGTACACCTGGTCATTATACGGACTTAAGAAGCTGGGTTGGCTAGCGGCATTTTTATTTTTTGCATGTGGTGCACTGAGACTTGCGCGTTTTAACGTTCAGCATGATGATGTTGAGATGGAGTATTTTCAGGGTCTGCCTATTCCAGTTGCCGCGTATGTTCTAGCCACTTATGTAATATTCTATCATCATCTATTTATCTTCCCGCCTGAGGGAAGTATTACGATTGCTGTAATTACAATAATACTCTCATTGCTCATGGTTTCAACGATCAGATATCGAAGTCTTAAGGTCATTGACATAAAAAAGCGGAACAGTTTTTTTGCACTGGTGTTGGTTGTCATCGGGATTTTTCTGGTGGCTATAAAACCAGAGGTAACCATGTTCGTCTTGACCGTTGGATATGTGGCATCAGGTGTCGTTGAGGAGCTCGTGACCCTTCATCAGAGTCGGAAGTTTGTCAGAAAGATGAAGGAGAGAAGGGCTGAGAGAAAGCAGTACAAGTTGGAGCTTATGAAAGATGGGGACGATAATGTTGTAGACTTGTCGGACCATGATAAATCGAAGGATAAGAATCGAGCCAATGGCACTGGAGTATAGATATGCCGGCATGTGTATTCTGTGGACATGAGGTTGATCTAGAATTCAAGATAGGGCGACTTGAAGAGTGTCGTCATTGTGGGCATTATCTACATGCCTGTATGCAATGTACATTCTATGATCGTAGCTATCATAATAAATGCAGGGAGAATCAGGCGCGTCTTGTCTCCGATAAGGAGGGCTCAAACTTCTGTGAGTTCTTTAAGTTTGGTAGGGAGGTCGATAAGGAAAAAGCAGATATTCAGAAGGCCAAGAGCGATCTGGAGGCCATTTTCAAGAAAGGATAGTCAATGAGTGACGGATATAATGTAGCGGTTGTTGGGGCTACTGGAGCTGTAGGCGGTGAGATGATTTCTCTGCTGGAAGAGAGAAAATTTCCAGTGAGGAATCTAATTCCACTAGCCTCTGAGAATTCAGTTGGTAAGGATGTTATGTATCTTGGAGAAGATCTCTCCGCTGAAGTTCTAACGGAAGATTCTTTCTCAGATGTTGATATCGCACTTTTTTCGGCAGGTGGTGACATAAGTAAGAAATATGCGCCTATTGCTGTTAAGTCGGGTGCGGTGGTTATAGACAATACGTCAGCATTCAGAATGGAGGAGGATATACCTCTAGTCGTTCCAGAAGTTAATGCAGCTGCTATCTCAGATTTTAAGGATAGAAGAATTATAGCAAATCCAAACTGCTCTACAATTCAGCTAGTCGTGGTTTTAGATCCACTGCACAGGTATGCCGGTATACGTAGAGCGGTGGTTTCCACATATCAGTCTGTGTCCGGCGCCGGGCTGAAGGCGATAGAGGAGTTATCCAGGCAGTCGGTTGATCTCTTTTCAGAAGGTGATTGTAAGATCGAGAATTTTCCACATCGGATTGCATTCAATTGTATCCCACATATAGGCACTTTCAACGATGATGCTTATACCGATGAGGAGATGAAACTGATCCTTGAAACTAAGAAGATACTTGGTGATGAAAATATAAAGATTACAGCCACAGCTGTAAGGGTGCCTGTATTCTGTGGACATTCAGAATCGGTGAACCTCGAGTTTGAAGATCCAATAGATCCTGATAAAGCTAGGGAAATATTAATGGAGACCGCTGGAGTTGTCGTCATGGATGAAACAAATCTCTGTAAGTACCCGATGCCTATAGAGGCTGTTGGTAAGGATGAGGTCTATGTCGGAAGGATCCGAAAAGATAACACCGTGGAGAACGGACTCGCGTTGTGGATCGTAGCTGATAATCTGCGAAAAGGGGCGGCGTTGAATGCGGTTCAAATCGCTGAAATATTGGTTAAAGAGTATCTCTGATTATGAATAGAAAAAGCATTCTACAGTATCCTGTCGTAATCTGTGTTCTACTCTCCTTAGTCCTGGTGTCCAAACAGGTATATGCTCAGACGAACGTCTATGAAGAGCGCGTGAATGAAGTAGATGTATCGTCATCATATACTCCTACTGATGAATCACCTCAGATGTGGGAGTTCGAATTGAGAACTGGTTTCTGGATACCGCATAATGCAGAATTGAAGCAGGCGTTTACAAAGTGTTGCAACTTGATCACTAAGGTACAAGGTGGTTTACTCTTCAACAGGAGGTACGGCGTAGGGATAAGTGCAGGTTTTCTATATAAGAGTGGGCAGGCAACTATAACTGACTCACAAACCGGTACGCAATCTGCACAGCGTTTGCATCTTTTCATGATACCCATGGAGCTCAACTTTACATGGCGGGCGGATTATTTTTCATGGCGCTATATAGTTCCTTATCTGAGACCTGGTTTTGATTGGGTCTATTATAAAGAGAGTATCTCCGGCAGCAAGATCAGTGGTATGAAATTTGGTATGCACGGAGCTGGTGGGTTGATGCTGAATCTGGCGGAGATGTCAGGAAGCAGGAGAGATCTTGATCACGACATGGGTATCAATGATTTCTTTTTGACCCTTGAGGGAGCGTATCAGTGGATTGATAGTTTTGGTAAGAAGGGGCTGGATGTGAGTGGATATCTCTTCTCGTTTGGATTGCTTTTCGAGTTTTAGAAAATACCCTGATAGATCATGCGAAATATTAAGCTAAAATTATCCTATGATGGCACCGAGTATGTAGGTTGGCAGGTTCAGCCAAATGGGAGATCAGTGCAAGCTCTGTTGCAGGATGCGATAGGTCAGCTTGTTCAATCAAAAGTAGATGTTATAGCTTCCGGCAGAACGGATGCAGGTGTCCATGCCATTGAGCAGGTTGCTCATGTAAGGATTGACTCAACGATTCCCCCTGACGGGATAATGAAGGGCGCTAATTCAATATTACCCCAGGATATCGCTATCGTCGATGCGGAGGAGGCGGATCTTAATTTTCATGCGCTTCGTGATGCTCAGGGCAAGCAGTATAGATATAGGATGCTCTATTGTAAGCAGAGGGTGCCACTTCTCAATAATCGCGCATGGCGAATTAAACATGAATTAGATATTGAGCTCATGAAGAAAGCTTCAAGCTATCTTGTTGGCAAACATGATTATGAAAGCTTTAGGGCCTCCGGTTGTACCGCTTCTGATGCAGTGAGAACTATAACTTCGATTAATTATGTAATTCCCTCAAACGATTCACTCTCAATCCCCAGTGAGGGGAGGGTGGTTGATATAATCTTTGAGGGGGATGGCTTTGTTCGGCATATGATAAGGAACATTGTAGGAACGCTGGTTGAGGTTGGATTGAATAATATTTCTCCAGATGAGGTGAAGTCCATACTAGAGAAAAAAAACAGGCAGGAGGCCTATCGTTGCGCTCCTGCCTGTGCTCTATATCTTGTTAAGGTCTATTACACGGTTTGACTGCCGTCATCTCCACCAGAATCATCAATTGAGTCGCTTTCAGAACCGCTATCTTCCACCGGCGCTATTGGATCGGTATCCTGTGTTGGTGCGCTTGGCGGTGGTGTTGGAAGGGTGTTGAACTCCTCTTCCCAGACGACCTCTTCGTTGTCGTCGCCAACTACCTTGGTACCCTCGGGTGCAAAAATAAGATCCTTGCCAGCTCCACCCTCTATTACATAGTCGTTTGGATCGAGGCTTATAGCTGTTAATGTGAATGGAGCACCCATGCTGCTTTGCTCAACATCGCCGTCTCCAACTATAGTTGTGACTTCATTTTTAACGAGGATGTCATTATATCCTAGGCCAAGACTCTCATCGATCCTAACTACTATCGTCTTTGCATCGCCGCTTGCCTGAGGTTTAACCATTATGACTATAGTGTCACCCGTTGAAGGATCCTGGGTGATATAACCGTGGGTATAACCATCAGGTGCCTTGAGACAGAGAACCTCTCCTGCTGTGGTTTCAGCATTGCCATCATCGCTGATCGATATTTGTCCATCCTCTGCCGTGGCTTTGTAACCGTTCCATTGGGCGAGATCGACCTTGCCATCAGAATCCTTGCCATACTGATTTTCATCATCTGCAGCGAAGATGCCTTCATTTACATGACCAGCGAGAACTCCAGCACCGTTCTTCTGACTTCTATCGAGACTGTCTGGCTTAAGACCATCCATGAGAAGTTTGTTATGTGTTCCAAGAATAATATCTTCGCCAGCTCCGCCGAGAAGGTTGATTACCTGACTTGTTACCTGGATCTTATCAAAATTTATAATATCATTTCCAGATGTACCGTATAGATTTAATTTAACGATGCGATCCATCGGATTGTCAGCACCAAACTGATCGCTGAAGAAATCTTCATATTTAACCTTGAATGAACCTTCCTCGCCTACGAATGTGATGACTAATGCTCCGTCAGCATCCATATCACCGAATGCCATGTCGTATCCGGGCATGCCATCCATATTGATATTGATGTCGCCGCCGAAACCTTCCGTGCTCTGGTTTCTAAAGATGAGTGTGCCGTCCTGGCTTTCATCGAAGTTGTATTCCCATACATCGGAGCTAGACCAGCTTGCAGGATCCGGGGGTGTCGTGGTCAGGTCATTGATGGGATCGGTATCAAACTCGTTGATGCTCTCACCTGCGTCGGATGAATAGTTCGTATCAATTCCACCACCGCCGTAGAGGATATCGTTGCCTGCACCACCGTAGACTGTATCGGCACCACCGTAACTGGGATCAAACTGACCAGCATAGAGGTAGTGTTCATCGCCGTAGATTCTATCATCACCAGCACCACCCCATATCATGTCATCGCCGGCGTAAGCTATAATTCCACATCCACTCTGTGAACCCTTGATCTCATCATCACCATCCGAACCATGCAGATAGAGATCACCGTTCTGACGAAATACGCGGCTAAAATCCATAACGACGCCTTCGAGGCCAATTCCGGAAACAATCATAGGCTCAGCTCTTACAGAACCGCCCTCGACTACCCATGACTCACGGCGTCCATCAGTGTACTCGACTGTAACGACTATATCGCTACCGCGTGACTCACCCCAGATACCGACCATATCCTCTGTCATCTGAAATCCTACATTCGTCGGGTTTGCAGGATCGCCACTATTTAGAACCTGTACTGTACCCATGTAGTCGCCGTACCATGCAGGATCTTCGTCGAGTCTAGATGCATCATCATCGGATTGCAGAATTTGGTCAGGATTAACGCCGTTCCAATATGCATCCAATGCCTGTGGCATTTCCCAGAGTGTTGGATCTACGCCACCTGCTCCTGCTCCGCCAGATCCGTACGGGCCGAAGTTCTCTATAGCGGCCTTTTCGGCGACGAGCATGGTTTTGATGCGGTCCATTTCACTTAAGTTTTCCTCGGAGAGCCATTCGGAATTTTCCTGTTCGAACTGCTCTATTTCAGCTATCGCGGCTGCGAGATCGGAAGTATCGACTCCGTTATCCGCTTGAGCCTGTCCAGTAGCTTCTGGCTGAAGGTCCGAGAAATCAGTGGTTTTAATTTTCTGTGCAGTAATCTTCATCATGTGCCTCTCATTATTATGTATTCGGCCCCAAATTGAGTTCGCCGAGCATTGAGTCCATTTCTCCAAACATCTCATCGAAGAAGCCGTTCATTTCATCATCGAGTGTCGTCTGTTGGGTTAATACGTCGTTCCATGTGGCTTCAAGAGCCTGTTCATCTACATCGGGAGCCGTCGTGAGTTCATCGTAGAATGCTTGCTGGGCGCCACTTATTGCATCGCCTACAGCCGTTTTATCCATCGGCATGCTGTCATCGAATGATGCACTTCCTGTATATTCATCACCATAGGGGTGTACTGTGTAAATTACGGAGTTGCTGTTGATATCGAACCAATCATCTATGAAGCTGTCATTCCATTTATCTGCTTCCCCTTCATCTTCTGTAGGGTCGTCATCTTTATGTATGCCAGGGCTGTCCTCTTCAGGGTTGACTATAAATGTCTCAGCTCCACCATGTACTTCAATATAGGTCTTTGGATTTCTGGTCTTGGTGTTTTCGGTAAGAGCACCATGTGAGAGAAGCTCAGGCGTCATTATTACATTCGTATCATTTGGGTTTGATTTTACAGAAACGAACGTAGCGCCAGTGATGAAGTTATCGCCAAATCCTGCGACCACTACGTCATTTCCGCCACTCGATTTTACTATATTTGAATAAAATGGATCACCAGTGAGCGCGGATTGCACCTCTTCAGGAAGATGTTCCTTTGCGTAGTCTGTTTTCTCATTAACGCCTAACGTCTGTATGATGTCATTGTAGGCGGTTCCCTTGATATCACCACGCATGTTGTGAATCATTATGCCAGTGCGGAACTCGAGAAGTGTATCGTTCTCACCAGGTTTAATATCAGGTGGTAGGTATGCATCGCTGTAGCCATCACCATAGTACTCTTCAAAGCTATTTGACTGTTCCTGCCAACCATCTCCGTTAAAGTAGTCGGTCGTCTGGGATGTTTCAGTGAAAGCCTGGATCGTTTCATTGAAAGCCCTCATTCCCTGTTCTGATGTAGGCTCGTCGATTCCCAGGGTATCTAGGACTGTCTGTCTATCCGTAGTAAAACGTCCTGTGGACTTCCAACCACCAGCATCAAACTCGAGAGGGCGAGTTCTTCTGTCGCCATTGAATGCGAAACTGAGTGATGAAGCTGCGATATAATTGACATTAGAATCAGTTGGAGTAGCCAGCGGATGATCGCCCTCCACCTCAGTCCCTTCTATGCGGATTCTGCTAATCAGTGTTTGGCCATTGTAGAATTCGATGAAGTGATTGTAGAGTTCACCTCCATCAGGATTATATACATCTTTTAAGCCGGTTGGTTCTGAGCGAAGTTTTGCGCCCGTTACTTCAACCTGAACATATTTCTTTAAATCCGCTGGGACTTCCTGATGAATTCCACCATCGGAGCTCCAATTTTCATAGACGCTGAAGCGTTCCATTCCAAGGGCTTCATCATATTTGAACTCATAGGGTTCTGCTGATTCAATATCACCTTTTTTGACCCAAAGGCTTTGAGGAATTCCGAGCTCTGTGAACGCACCCAGAAAGTTCTCGCTGGAGCCTAACTTGTCGGCGTTAACACCTAGGAAGAGGTCAACTCCACCCTCTGTGTAGATATGATTTCCATCTTCATCGACGGTAATTTCGTTTGCATAGTTGCCACTATTGTAGGCCTCTTCGATCGTCTTTATCTGTAAAGAATCATCGTTGGTAAGCTGCGGCTGATAGGTTGGATCTAGGAATGGGCATGGTACTGCCTTCTTCGTTGCAGCATCGAGCAATGAAATTGTACCATCTTCATTCTTCTTTATCAGATAGTCGCGGAAAGGTTTGCCCAACCAACCATCGTTATTGAGATCTTTACCCTCTGAGAGCTCCTGTCTGTACAGATTATCCATCTGTGATTCAAGTTGCTGAAGGGCGTTTAACTGCTGCTCACATCTTGTTAGAGCTGTTCCCGCCGCACTTAGTTTTTCATGTAATAGTTGCTGTTCATTTGCGCTGATTGAAGCGAATTCAGGATTCTTGCTAGGATCGAGGAGTGTTTCATATTCTGTCTTCAACACGCTGATATCTGTGTAGAATTTTTCGTAGCGACCCTTGAGAATGTCCAGGTAACAGATCGCCTGCTCATTGTTCGCTATGAGATCGTTGACTGATGGAGGTGCGTTTTCCAAAAAATCGAGGATCGAATCGCTACCAGCCACGCCAGCTGAACTGATATTGCCAAAATCACCTAAAGTATAATCATTCAGGGGGTTTGAATTGCCAGTACAACCTTTTTGATTAGAAGTGGCATCAGAGGCGAATGGATCGCCGAAAGAATCCTCAAAATAATCCTCAACATCGGATCCCTGCGACTCCTGGAGCATCTGATCCATTTCAGTGTCAGATGGAGCAGGTGAGTCATCCGTGCTGACCGTATTAATTTTAAATTTTAGATCATTTATCTGCATATTTTACCTCGTATACTAGATTCCCCACATTCTATATTGCAAAACCCTTGCCAAAAGTGGCCTTGAATGAAATTTTATAACTTATTGAAAATACGTAATAAATCAGATCTCTTTCGGTTGCCGCGATAGAAAATACATTTCATTTGTGGGGTGCAGTCTATAAGTGGGGTGTAAAGTCATCATTTTGGAATCATATATATGATAGAAGGGGACTATACTTCGCTATCCATTTTTCTCTGTTTTTCCCAGGTGTAGTAGAGTTGAGATTTCTGCAGCTGCTGGTTACAGTACTGCAGTGTATCTTCCAATTCACCACGGTATGCCCTAAGATCCTCTATTTCATCGGCTGAGAGTTGATTCATATTAACCGGGTCGAGCATCTTTTTATTTTCAGCGAGATGGGCGAGGATAACCTTCTCTAAGCCTATATATCGCTGGACTACCGGTTTCATGTTATCATGCTGCTCCGGGTTGATTTTAAAGATTTCCTGTTCTAAATCAGGAACATGCGGCACTACGTGATCTAAACGGGTTTTGGGCATAGTAAGGCCTGTCAATATGTCCTGAACCGCCTCAAATCTCCGTGGATGCTGGCGAGCGTCTGTGCCGTTCTTGCCGGTGACTAAGTCCCCGTAACCATTGCTGCTTGAAGTTATATAAGTATCAGGGGATGCAGAATTTGACGCAGTCAGATCCTGTGCCTTAGGCTTCGCTTTATCGCTGCTATCTATGCGAATCTTATTAACTTTATATGATATGTCCGTTTTATAGCTCATATTATTTTACCTATGATTCCATTTTAATA
Organism: Deltaproteobacteria bacterium; assembly: GCA_018645265.1. Classification (GTDB taxonomy): domain Bacteria; phylum UBA10199; class UBA10199; order 2-02-FULL-44-16; family JAAZCA01; genus JABGOS01. Next base: position 8,765 of record JABGOS010000088.1, on the reverse strand, counting down.
AATTGTTCAAGATAACTGCCCGACTCCTCATCAATAATCTTCTCCAAGTCCGCCAATGCCTTATTAATCTCAATTTCAATAGGTTCAATCTCCTTCTTCTTGATATATCCTTGTAATTCTAGCATCTTAAAGAGCTCCCGCTTCGATTGCAGCGACTCGTATAAATTCTCCGGATCTTCAGGTTTAAGAATGTCCTGTTCTGATGGTGCTTTGACGACCTCAGGACTCCTCTCAATGGATTTCTCCGGTGTTATCTGAGTGTCCACTCTTTTAATATCTAAATCTGACATATCGAGAACCTTTCCGGGCGCTGATTGCCCACGAATTTATTATGCAAGTGGCTTGCCAGAATTGGGGTGTTGATTGTAAATCTAAATAGATCTTGGAAATACAGGCTAATAGAGGCTGTTGTTAAAGTATTATGTTAGGAATTGTTTGAGAGCTTATACGGCCTTCTGGGGGGATAATACTTGAAAGAGGGGAGAGAAGTCATCAAGTAAGCAGTTTCATGGTTAGTTCTCGCAGCTTCTTGATCTGAGACAGCAGTTTATCAAGTTGCTCTGTTTCGATTGCGGCTCTTGTACGTTTTCTCCGTTTTGGACCTGCTAGGGCAAGGGCCTGTTGGGTTAAACGATCAACCTCGCGTATGATTTCAGATGTTGTAGAAGTCTCAATCTTGTCAGATTTATCGATTTTCTTCTTTATCCTCTGTTTATTTCTTCTCTTTTGAGAGAGCTGTTTGTAGATATGTACGGCCAGGCCATCAAGGGTTTCACGGTTTTTTGAGAGATATTCAGCGGCACCTTGTTTTATAAGCTCAGCTGCAAATTTTTCATCCCCCTGACCACTGATGACTATGATTGGTGTATTCGAAGCTGCATCACTCAATCGAGGGATGTAATTTGTGATGGGTAGTTTTCCAACTATTCCTGCTGTGAGAATTAAATCATAGACGGCTTGGGACGCAAAATCCAAGCCGTCTTCAATTGAATCAACTGTATGAATTATAACAGGCGCAAAATGCCTATCCAGAACTTCTGTGATAAGTTCTGCATGATGAGCATTGTCCTCGATTATGAGCACATAATGAGGCCTCTTCAGCTTACGAGATTTTGGTGGCATCTCCCTCCATGAAGAGATTAAATGTTCAACATGCGTCTGATATCATCGACCTTGTCGGTCCTTTCCCAGGTAAATTCAGCTTCCGAACGCCCGAAGTGACCATATGATGCTGTTTTCTTGTAGATCGGTCTGAGAAGGTCGAGGTGTTCAATAATCGCAGCAGGTTTCAATGGGAAAATCTCTCTGATCGTTTCAAGAATCTTCTCATTGTCGGCCTTAGCTGTACCGTAGCTATTTACCATAATAGAAACTGGCTCTGAGAAACCGATTGCGTAAGCTAACTGCACCTCACAGCGATTTAGGGCGCCACTAGCAACCAAGTTCTTAGCGATATACCTAGCCATGTAGGATGCGCTTCTATCAACTTTTGATGGATCTTTACCTGAAAAAGCGCCGCCGCCGTGGCTACCGTGACCACCGTATGTATCGACTATGATCTTGCGACCTGTGAGTCCACAATCAGCCTGTGGTCCACCGCGAACGAATGCACCAGTTGGATTGATTAAGAAGCGCGTATTGCTATCGATTAGGTTTCCAGGAAGTACTGGCTTCACGACCTTGTCGATCATTTGGCTTTTCAATTCTTCATAAGAGACTTCAGGATCATGCTGGGTAGAAGCGACGACCGTATCGATATGCACAGGTTTACCATCCTGATAGCGAATAGTGACCTGAGACTTTCCATCAGGCCTAAGGAAGTTGAGCTCGTTGCTCTTTCTGACTTCTGCCAATTTCTTTGTGATGCGATGTGCGAAGACAATCGGCATAGGCATCATCTCTTCAGTTTCGTTGCATGCAAAACCGAACATGAGCCCCTGATCACCAGCGCCCTGTTCCTTGAAGAGACCTTCACCCGCGGTTACACCTTGTGAGATATCAGGGGACTGCTTGTCGAGCGAGACAATGACACCGCAAGTTTCCCAATCGAAACCCATCGAGTGATGGGAATATCCGATATCGCGGATCGTGTTTCTTACGACTTCAGGGTATATGACTTGAGCATTCGTCGTAATTTCACCGGCAATCATGGCTAAGCCAGTAGTCACAAGTGTTTCACAGGCAACCCTGGAATTTTTATCCTGCGACAAGATGGCATCCAATATAGAGTCGGATATCTGATCCGCGACCTTATCTGGATGGCCCTCAGTTACTGATTCTGACGTAAAAAGATATGATTTTGAAGACATATTTTTTCTTCCTTTCTTGAATAGGCGTTTAAGCAAATTTCGGGGACTATATGCGTCAACAACACGCTCTGTCAAGCAGCTTTTTTTGCCTAACGCTTTGATCTTTTTAACCATTTTGGATAATTCGCGTCCTATATCTGGCCATCCACTATATGGAGTTTCTTGATATCCCCTGGAAGTATATGTTTTGTCTGTTTTTTGATATATTTTACAATATCATCTGCTGTTTTCAATGTGAGTACATATTCAGTGAGCTTTTCAGTCTGCACCTTGGTAATAGACCTCAAAACCTTTTTGACCTTCGGAATTGAGACCGGATTCATGGATAGGGAATCCAACTCCATTCCTACCATGAGGGTTATTGCCAATGGATCACCAGCGAGTTCACCACATAGAGAAATCTTGATGCCAGCTTTCTTTGCAGCATCGACGGTACTTTTTATCATGCGTAAGACCGCTGGGTGAAAGGGGTTGTACATCTCTGCTACATGTTCATTGATCCTGTCGATAGCGAGGCCATATTGAATGAGATCATTTGTACCGATAGAGAAGAAATCGACCTCCATCGCAAGCTCGGGAGCAAGAAAAACTGCCGAGGGAACCTCAATCATAATTCCCAACGGAATATCGGATTTAAATTTGATATTTTGCTCGGTTAATTCCTCTTTTATTTCCCCGATTATTTTCTTCACGGTTCTAATTTCATCAACACTGCTGATCATGGGGATTAATATGCGAGGATGACCGTGCACCGAGGCCCTTAAGATTGCTCTTAGCTGAGTTTTAAAGAGAGGTCTTTCCTTTAGGCAGAGTCGAATGCCCCTCAGTCCAAGTGCTGGATTGGTTTGCAGATCATAAGCGTGCGAAAGCGGCATCTTATCTCCACCGAGATCGATAGTCCGTATCGTTACCGGTTTGGGAGAAAGCCGCTCCAATACCTCAGTGTAATTATCAAATTGTTCATCTTCTGTAGGTTCGTCCAATCTATCCAGGAAAAGGTATTCTGTTCTATATAGGCCTATCCCTTCAGCGCCGTGATCTATGAGGGAAGGGATCTCCTCAAGGAGTTCCATATTTCCCTCGATGCTGATCCGATAACCATCCTTGGTTTCAGCTGGAAGATGAATATCCTGCATAAGAATGCGTTCGAGGGCTGCGTAGTTTTCTTGAACGGTTATGTACTGTTCCTTCTCCTTTTTAGTAGGAGAGGCGACTATCAATCCTTTCATTCCATCTAAGATTATAGTTTCGCCGTCGGTGATCGAGTCGAATATGCCCTTCAGACTAAAAACAGCAGGTATTTCGAGAGCGCGTGAGATGATTGCGGTATGAGAAGTTTCTCCTCCTCCTTCCATGATAAAACCCTTCACACGATCCTTTGGAAGGTTTGCGACTTCAGCTGGAGATAGATCGTGAACGATTAAGATCATCTCACCCTTAGGAAGGTCAGAAAGGGATAGGGCGGGTGTCCCCATGAGATTGTCCATTATTCTTCTACCAACGTAGTCGATGTCCTGCTGGCGCTCTCTGAAATACTCTTCATCGACGTTGAGAAAGGAAAGTTTCAGATGAGCGAGCGTTTTATCCAGAGCCCATTCAGCATTAATCTTTGATTCTTGGATATGTTGGATGGTGGTTGACACCAACATGTCGTCCTGAAGGAACATTCTATGTGACTCGATGATCTTGATCTGATCGTGTCCTTGAAAACGGCACATCTTAGCAGATATTTGATCGAGCTGTTCCTTTGACTTTTGAAGTGAGTTCTTGAGTCGATCTATTTCCTCTTTAACATCGCTGTTCCCGATCCAGTATCGCACAAAAGCCGCACCTTGGCTCTGCAGGTGATAGGCAGTGCCTATCGCGATGCCCGGTGATGTTGCATTCGATCTGAAGCGCCTAGCTTTCATAATGTTTTGTTAAATCATTCCTCGCCGAATTTTTCGTCTATCAATTTCTTCAATGCATCGATGGCATCCTGAGAGTCATGTCCTTCAGCAGTGATCTCAATGTTTGTTCCCTTGGATGCAGCGAGCATGAGGACTCCCATGATGCTCTTGCCATTGACAGATGTCTCATCCTTTAGAACGACGATTTCGGCTTGGTACCTGTTGGCCACCTTCACAAATGCTGCAGCTGCACGTGCGTGAAGGCCCAACGTATTTTTGATTATAAAATTTTCAGTGATTTTCATCTCTATTGTCTTTAACTCCTATGTTTTGATTTCGTTTGCGACCGCTCAATACATGACTGGCAATTACTATATTCCTCTGACCATACTGCTGGATAAAACTTACTGTATCATCAAAATCTGCATTATCTTTTAAGTGTGCGAGCTTGATCAACATGGGCATGTTGAAGCCTGATATTACTTCAGTCTTGCTGTTATCAAGAAATGACAGACATATATTTGAGGGGGTGCCACCAAACATGTCGGTTAGAATCAAAACTCCATCACCATCATCAACATCTTTGATAGACTTCTCTATCTGATGACGAATGGACTGCGGAGGATCGTCCGATTCAATAGCTACCCCTGACATATGTTTCAAATCAGGAATGATGCGGTTAGTCGCATTGACCATTTCGCATCCGATATTTCCATGTGATACGATTACAATTCCTATCATAGCTATTCCAATTGTCCCCAAACGTTCTTTTTTTGTCCATCGAGCATGATATGTTCCGTAAGCTTATCCTGAAAACGCTGAGCGGAGTGATGTCCACCTAACTTCAAGAGGTGATTTCTAGCTGCCACCTCGATTATCGCGGAGAGGTTTCTACCAGGCCTTACAGGTAACTGCACGAGAGGAAGCTGGACATCGAGGATTGAATATCGCTGTTCATCTATACCCAATCTGTCGTATTCAATTTCCGGATCCCATTCCATCAATTCAACTACCATTTCAATAACTTTTCTATCCCTGACGGCGGATATACCGAAGAGATCGCGAATATTGATGATGCCGAGACCTCGGATTTCCATGTGGAACTTGATGATTTCGGATCCGGCGCCGAAGAGGCTGGAGGGTGGTCGCTTCCTTATGTTGACGATGTCATCCGCAACAAGACGGTGCCCCCTGAGTATTAAATCCAACGCACACTCACTCTTACCGATGCCGCTTTTTCCAACCAATAGAATGCCAACTCCGAAGACATCCAGCAGGACGCCATGGATGCATGTAGTGGCTGCTAGACTCTCTTCCAAGAATCTAGTCATGCGGTTCACAAATGTTGATGTGAGTAATTTTGTTCTCATCAACGGAAAGGCGTTATCGCGACATAGATCGAGAAGGGGCTTGGGGGCAACGGCACCTCGTGTAATTATTATACACGCGATATCAATTTTACCGATCGCAGCCAAGACGTTCTTCATCTTCTGAGATGTCAATGTGGAGAGATACTCCATCTCTGCACGACCGAATATTTGAACTCTGCCGGGATGTAGGTTGGAGCTATCACCGGTAAGTGCTAGTCCAGGTTTTTGTATTCTGGGAATGACGATTTTCTTAGCTAAACCAGGTTTCCCCGTGAGCATCTCTAGATGAAGACGGTGTTTCGTGTCCTTCAGAAGATTTATGACGGGAATATTTAGCATCAGATATTTTTGTCCTCTTCTGTCATATACTCACACATCTTCTTACCATCGTCCAAAGATATCAATCCTTCTCTGATATTTTCTTCTTTGAGCAGACGCGACAGTCTAGCAAGAATCTTAAGATGTTGACCAGCTGCAAATTCAGGAGCGAGAAGGACAAAAAAGATATTAGTGGGTTTTTGGTCATGCGACTCAAAATCGATGCCCCGATTGCTGGTTCCACAAGCTACTATAACATGTTCAATACCTGGGACTTTTCCATGAGGGATGGCTATGCCATCCTGAATGCCGGTGCTGCCGAGTTTTTCCCTCTCCATCAGTATCTTTGCTATTTCAAGGGAATCCAATTCAACATGCACTCCTGCAATTCTCTCAGAGAGCTCTTTGATAATCTCTTGTTTTGTTTTCGAAGATAGGTTCGGCCAGAACATATCCGGTCGAAGTACTTCAGCCAGATGCATATATCACCTTGTTTTGTTTATAGTTTTAGGCGCGGTAGCTATCGCAGATACCCCTAAAAAGCAAGCGTCATTTTAGATTGGGAAATAAAGGTGTTATTATGCCTTGTGGCCCGTAATACGGTCCTTATCGCGGCTCATCTGGGCTTCAAGCCTATGTACGGCGCTGTCGATAGAGGCATACATATCATTGCTTGTTTCTTCACCGAAATACCTGTGCCCCTTGATATTGAGTGCGATTTCGGCTGTGTGCCGGGGTCCCTCGACCTTGAATATGATGTGGGCACTGGCGGTTTGTCGTACGAGGTATTTTTGGATTTTTTCGAGCTTCTCCATCGTGTGATCACGGAGCGCCTCAGTGGAATCAAGGTTTCTGAATGTGAAGGTTGTTTCGAGTTCGGCTGTCATAATTAATTACCCCCTAAATCAGTCTCGGTTTCGACGACGCGAGGAGGGGAGTATCTTTAACATCTCACGATACTTGGCTACAGTCCTTCTTGCGATGTCGATGTTGTTGTCTTTGAGTTTGTCTACGATTTCCCTGTCCGACAACGGTTTCTTGGGATTTTCACTTTCAATCATCTTCCTGATCATCAGTTTTACCGCCTCTGATGCCACTCCGCCGCCTTCGAGTTTCTGAATTCCACTGTTAAAGAAGAATTTGAGCTCGAAGATGCCTCTTGGAGTATGCATGTATTTGTTTGCGGTTACTCTGCTGATCGTGGATTCATGCATTTCAATATCTTCAGCAACATCTTTAAGAACCAAAGGTTTAAGGTGTGCAATCCCTTTATCAAAAAAATCGACTTGAAACTTAACTATACTTTTTGAAACCCTGTAGAGTGTTCTCTGCCTCTGGTGTATGCTTTTGATTAACCACATCGCTGCGCGCATACGCTCCTGGATGTATTCCTTTGTATGCTTACCAACGTCGGAACCCTTCATCAACGCACGACGATAAAAATTACTTACCCTCAACTTCGGTAGACCATCCTCATTCAGGATGACGATATATTCTTCACCGACTTTTTTCACATGTACATCAGGTGTGATATATTGTGGCGATTCCTGAGAAAAAGGACGCCCGGGTTTAGGTTCAAGCTCGGATATGACGTGAGCGATCCCCTTGGCCTTATCCATATCGATTTCGAGTTTTTTCGCGATAGTTGAGTAGTCATGCTTCTCAAGTTCCAACATATAGTTCTGGATAACGTGTTCCACCAATTTGCTATCCTCGACTAGCATTTTAGCTTGGAGAATCAGGCATTCCTGTATATCCCTTGCGGCGACGCCGATTGGGTCAAAACTTTGGATTCTTTGAAGAACGAACTGAATATGATCAATCTCTTCGCCTAGCTTGGAAGCAAGCTCTTCACAGCCGACCTTTAGATATCCATCCTCATTGATGTTGCCAATGATTTCAGTCCCTATCTGCATTTCCTTCTCATTTAGATTTGATAGATGCAGCTGCCAGAGTAGGTGGTCATGAAGGGACTCTGCCTGACGCATAACGTTCTCATAGGTAGGGGCATCATCTGGGGACCTTGCCTCACGCTCTGCCGCATAACCTGGGGCATTGTATGTATCGAGGTAGCTTTCCCAGTCAAAGTTGGATGGTTCCTTCATTTCACCTTCAGATGTACCAACTTCGTCCATGGAATGATCATGCCCACGGTCCTCATCCTTGGCCTTTTCATGTTGCTCGGCATTTGATTGTTTTTCTGAATCTGCCTCATCTGGCTGGCCGTCACGGTCCTCAAGTACAGGATTTTCAAGCAGTTCCTGCTGGACCAGGTTGGATAGTTCCATCTGAGATAGCTGAAGAAGCTTGATAGCTTGCTGTAGCTGAGGGGTAACTACCAACTGTTGTGCGAGTTTTAGACTTTGTTTCAGTTCGAGAGCCATTAGCGACCTTTTCTATATATAGTGTATGATACGGCTGAAGTAGCAGAAAGTCAATCTTTCCGGGATTGTGAATCTGCCGACGCGATAGAAAAGCATTGTTTATGAAAGGTATTTTATCGATATATGTCAGTTATTATCACCGGAAGCTTTTTTACCCTGTTTCTTTGTGTCCAGCTTCGCTTTTGAAGATGACTGCTTCTTTGAGCTCCACTCGCGCCTTTGAGCTTGTGCAGCTGTGGCCTCTATAAAATCGACGAAGAGCGGGTGGGGTGCCATCGGGGATGACTTAAACTCTGGATGGAACTGACATCCTACAAACCAGGGATGGTCCTCAATCTCAACGATCTCTACGAGATCTCCCTTGGGGCATTTTCCGACAATCTTCAAACCCTTCTTTGTCAGACCTTCCTCATATTGATTGTTGAATTCATATCGATGACGATGTCTCTCACTTATATCACGTTCTCCGTATGCTGATAGCGCCTTAGAGTTTCG
>JABGOS010000066.1 GCA_018645265.1 Deltaproteobacteria bacterium | reverse complement strand
ATGTGAGCGATAAAATTATTCCGAGGATGCAGGGTTTTGCGCTATTTAATATCCTGGGAAGCGATCAGAAGATGTTTTTCGATCTCAAAGGAGATCATGCAAATTTCAGTATTGAGGAGGTATTTAAAAAAGGTTGGGGCAGTCAGTAAGGGAGGGGTATGACAAAGTTTGGAACAAAGGGGGAATCCCTAAAGGAACAGGCGCTTCGATATCACAGCGAAGGTAAGCCTGGAAAGATCGAACTCGGTCTAACAAAACCTTGCGAAAACCAGCTCGATCTTTCGTTAGCGTATACGCCAGGTGTTGCGGAACCCTGTCGTGAAATTGAGAAGGATCCTTCAGCAGCGTATAGATATACTGCTAGGGGGAATCTCGTTGCGGTGATCACGAATGGTACGGCTGTGTTGGGTCTTGGTAATATAGGCCCACTTGCAGGAAAGCCTGTTATGGAGGGAAAGGGAGTTCTGTTTAAAAAGTATGCAGACGTCGATGTTTTTGATCTCGAGGTGGATGCTAGTGATCCAGATCGTTTGATCGATATCGTAAAGTCGCTTGAGCCAACATTCGGTGGAATCAACCTTGAGGATATTAAGGCTCCTGAATGTTTTTATATTGAAAGGCGCTTGATAGAGGAGATGTCGATTCCAATATTTCATGATGATCAGCACGGAACCGCGATTATAGTGGCTGCTGGTTTTATCAATGCTTTGGAGATCGTCGGTAAGAGAGCTAGTGATGTAAAGGTGGTGTTTTCTGGTGCAGGTGCAAGTGCTGTTGCTTGTGCGAATATACTGGAGGCATTCGATGTGCCTCGGGATAATATCTGGATGTGCGATAGCAGGGGGCTTATTACAAGTGATCGGGCGAATAAGGAGCCGGAGCGCGGCAGGTTCGCGAAGGATGTTGAATCTATGCAGCTTTCCGAAGTGATGGATGGTGCCGATGTCCTCATAGGTCTTTCAACTGCAGGAATCGTTAAGAAAGATATGGTTGAGAAGATGAGCGACAGGCCTATCATCTTCGCCATGTCGAACCCCGATCCGGAGATATCACCTGAGGATGTTTACGCGGTAAGGCCTGATGCTATTATGGCAACGGGTCGTTCAGACTATCCGAATCAGGTGAATAACGTCCTCGGTTTTCCCTTCATCTTTAGGGGGGCTCTTGACGTTAGGGCTACAGCCATCAATGAAGAGATGAAAAAAGCTGCCGCGATGTCGCTGGCCAGGCTTGCGCGCGAGCCGGTTTCTGATGATGTGTGTAAGGCTTACGGTGTCGATCATCTCGAATTTGGTCCAGAGTACATCATCCCTAAACCACTCGATCCACGAGTTCTTCTGTGGGAGGCGTCAGCGGTAGCTAAGGCGGCCATGGAATCTGGTGTTGCACAGAGGCCTATTGAAAATTTCGACGAGTATCGCAAAAAGTTGAAGCTTCGCCTCGGTATGGATTAAAAAAGGTGTCCGACACCTTTTTAAGAGATGAGCATGTGAATGTCCGCGGCCTTTGCGGAGTGGGTGAGCGTACCTACGGAGATGTAGTCGATTTCGGTGTTCTTGTAGTCATCGATGCGTTCTAAGGTTATATTCCCTGAGACTTCGGTTTTTGCCTTTCCGCTGATTATAGAGATCGCTTTCTTTACATCCTCCGGTTTCATGTTGTCGAGCATGATGATATCCGGGTTTCCTTTAAGAGCCTCACGAACTTCATCCAGTGTGCGAGTTTCAATCTCAATCTTTTGCTCAGCTTTGCGGGATTTATGTGCGAGCTCAAGTGATTTTGATATCGAACCTGCCGCCGTTATGTGGTTATTCTTTATCAGAAAGTGATCGTATAGGCCCAAACGGTGATTCGTTCCACCGCCATCTTTTACTGCAGCTTTTTCCAACATGCGATATCCGGGAATTGTCTTCCTCGTATCCAGAATTTGAATGCTCGTTCCTGTCACTGCGTTGGTGAAGCTGTTTGTTAGAGTGGCAATACCGGAGAGGTGCTGTAGGAAGTTGAGGGCGATGCGCTCACCTGAAAGCAGCGATCTGGTGTTACCCTCTAGCGATGCTATGAGTTCACCGCGTGTGCATCGGTCACCATCTTTTTTGTGGGCTGTGAAGGAGATGCTCCTGTCTATGGTGCGGAAGACTAATTTGGCGATCTCAATGCCGGATATGACGAGATCGGCCTTTGATAGAATTTGTGCGGTTGAAGTGGAGCCTGAATCTATCGTTGAGTTCGATGTTATGTCGCCCGAGTCGATGTCCTCCTCGAGTGCTAGCTTAATCAGTGTTTCGATATGATTCAAAATGAATCTCCTCTTTCAGGACTTCGCTACTGGTCCAGCTTTTTTAGCGCATCGTTGAGTTTTGCAATTTTATCCTCACCTGCAGCAAGTCGCTCCTTTTCACGATCTACGATATCCTTTGGCGCCCTGGAGATAAATGCTTCATTGCCTAGTTTATTCCTTATCCCCTCCATTTCACCCTCGGATTTTTTGATCTCCTTTTCAAGCCTCGCCTTTTCAGCCGCTACATCTATTAGGCCTGCGTACGGAATATGCACCTCAATATTGCCAGTCACCTGTGTTGCAGCCTGTTTTGGTACCTCAACATCTACACCTATATCCAAGTTATCCAGCCGTGATAAAAAGGTTATGTAGCTGCGGCAGCTTTCCAAGATGCCTGTATGTTTTTTGTCAGGAGCTTTTACTATAGCATTGATCTTCTGCCCAGGTTTGACGTTGTGCTCGCCGCGCACATTTCTAATAGCTGAGATAATATCCTGAGCGATGTTGAAATGGGAACTTTCATCTTCAAAAGGTAGCTTTTTGGAGCTAGTAGGATATTCAGCTATCATTATGCTTTTGCTGTCTGGGTTTAAGTTTTGCCATAGCTCCTCAGTAATGAAGGGGAGGAATGGGTGGAGGAGTTTAATCGATTGGTTGAGAACGTATTTCAGTGTCGCCTGCGACGCAGCCTTCTTCTTTGGATCTGCATCACCGGACATTGCAAGCTTTGTCGCTTCAAGATACCAATCGCAGAAATCGTTCCATATGAAATGGTATAATGTCTGTGCAGCTAGGCTGAACTTGTAATCGTCCATCGATTCCCTGAGTGAGTTGATGGTAGTTTGCAGACGATTTAAAATCCACTTATCAGCAAGCGTTCTGTCTTTATCCTTAGCGTCGTCTGGCGCGCCTTCCAGGTTCATCATCGCAAAGCGCGTGGCATTCCATAGTTTGTTGCAGAAATTTCTGCCCATTTCGAACTTGGACTCAGAGAGCTTTAAATCCTGCCCTTCAGTTGAGAGAACGACGAGGGAGAAGCGCATTGCATCGGCGCCGTACTTCTCTATTATATCGAGCGGATCGATTCCGTTTCCCAGCGATTTGCTCATCTTTCGGCCCTGATCATCCAGGATGGTGCCATGAATATAAACATCTGAGAAGGGGACTTCATTTACCATCTTCAGTCCCATCATAACCATTCTCGCTACCCAGAAGTAGATGATTCCCCTGTCAGTCGAAAGGGTGTTCGTTGGATAGTATGCTTCTAACTCAGGGGTCTTCTCTGGCCAGCCGAGCGTTGAGAACGGCCATAGTGCAGAGGAGAACCAAGTGTCGAGCACATCTTCATCCTGGGTTATATCGGTGTTTTCACAGTGAGGACATTTAGATGGATTTTCACGGCTGACTATTGGCGGACACTGTTCATTGCTGCAGTACCAAACAGGAATTCTGTGTCCCCACCATATCTGTCTCGATATGCACCAGTCACGAGCGTTTTCCAGCCACTGCATGTAGAATTGATTCCAACGTTTTGGATGAAACTTAACCTTTCCTTCCTCTGAAGCGCGTATTGCATTCTCAGCGAGAGGACGCATTTTGACGAACCACTGATCGGAGAGCCATGGTTCGATAGTGGTCTTGCATCTGTAACAATGGCCTACTGCATGTGCATGATCCTCGATCTTCTCGATCAGGTTCTGTTTTTCAAGCTCTTTGACGATCTTCTTTCTGCAATCATCTCGAGTCATGCCCTTATATTTCTCGCCAGCTTCTTCGTTCATCACCGCTTCTTCGTTCATAATATTGATGCGTGGAAGATTATGACGTTCGCCGATTTGAAAATCGTTAGGGTCGTGAGCTGGTGTAACTTTAACAGCGCCGCTTCCAAAGCTTGCATCGACGAAATCGTCCTCGAGCACGGGGATCTCTCGACCGGTTTCCGGAAGTTTAAGCATCTTCCCGATGAGATCGGTGTATCTCTCATCCTTTGGATTTACTGCAACGGCGGTGTCACCAAGGAGAGTTTCAGGTCTTGTCGTTGCAACGATTACATGGCCGTCGCCCTCCGCATACGGATATTTTATATGCCAGAGGTGTCCTGCTTCATCCTTGTGATCGACTTCGTCATCGGCGAGTGCTGTGTGGCATCTTGGACACCAGTTGACGATATATTTTCCACGATAGATGAGACCTTCATCAAAGAGTCTGACGAAACATTCACGTACTGCCTTGGAGAGACCCTCATCCAATGTGAATCTCGTGCGCTCCCAGTCACAACATGCGCCCATCGCACGGAGCTGCATCAGAATTCGATCACCGTACTCCTCACGCCATTTCCATATTCTTTCGATAAGCGCTTCGCGCCCGATTTCCTGCCGTTTTTTACCTTCCTCCTTAAGCAGTTGTCGCTCAACGACATTCTGGGTTGCGATGCCAGCATGATCCGTGCCTGGTTGCCATAGGGCGGCAAATCCATCCATCCTCTTCCATCGTATGAGGATATCCTGGAGGGTGTTATTGAGAGCATGTCCCATGTGAAGTGCGCCGGTGACGTTCGGCGGTGGAATTACAATGCAATATGTCTTTCCTTCAGGCTTATCGGGTGCGTGGAAATAGCCATTCTTTTCCCAGAATTCATACCACTTTGATTCCGCGACTTTCGGGTCGTACGCTTTCGCCATCTCATTGATGCTCATTAAAGGCTCCTTAACTGATATTAGTCAGCCATACTTAGGGTAGCTGGATATATATGTCAACGCGTCGTTTCCTAAAATATCCTTTTTTATCAAGTTGTTATGGGGTTTACATGGTATCGTTCTCTTGCTGAAGTATGAGAACGATTAGTAATGGATGGGCATAATTATTAATTATCACAGATTTTTCATTTCATAGGATAATAAGAATATTGTAGATAGGACCAATAAAACTGACTTAAATCTATATAAATAAATAATATCAAACAGTTGTGCTTTTTGAAAAAAGTGTTTTTAGGCAACTTCTGCCTCCCTCCCTGCCGATAATAACTATGTAACTATTAAGGGAGAATTAGGATGGGGGCAGACATTTCTAGAGTACCAGCGTCAACCGGCGGATGTTCATCCGCCGAATTTAATCCACAATGTGAAGGTTTGCCAGTTCATCCAGAGGCTGCAGAAGGTGCAGGTGTCGAACCATCAGCGCCTGATATTGGTGCTTACAGAGCTGTGTCTTCAGGTTCCGGGGCGGGTCCAACATCGATGCTCGCTAGGACGACTCCATCGGAAGGAGTGGGTTCAACGGGTACGAGTGATTCACCGTCGTCTGCTCAATTAGAAGAGATGCTTGAGGGTGCCTCTACTCAAGAGGAAAAGGTTCGAATAGCGAGCGAGCTTGCGAAGTCGATTGGACTTACTGAACAGGATCTACCAGAAAATGTGCAAGCTGCGTTGGATGAATCCGTAGATAGAGTTGTCGATATTCTCAAAGCTGTAGCAGCCGGTGACGATTCCGCATTTAATGCAGCAAGAGAGAAGTTGCAAATAGCTGCAGAGAAACTCGACGCGATAGTCTTGGATAAAAGTATACCCTCTGACGTCAGATATATGGTTTCCAAACAGCGTGAAAAGCTCGGCAAATTTTTGATATGGCCCAAATCGGATTTACTTAAAGAACTTCATTCCAGTAGAAGTCAGTGGACGTTTCGAGAGCAGATGAGTGTAAAAGAACTGGCCTCCAGAGATCCTGCTAAATTTAAAGCGTTGCTGTCAAAGTTGATGCACATCAAGGTCCCCAGAAAGAAAGATGGAGAACTTATACGAATTCTTACTGAGGAAGATCTTGGTTATAAACGGTATATGGGTTCTAGTGGTAATGTTTTTTATAAGGAACCGGAAGTAAAAACAGATGCCTATTATCGTGCAGTAGAGGGCGCCATTAGAGCGCTTAAATATTTTTCGGCCGAGAGTGGTGTGGATCAGAAGGTGTTGGATGAACCTATTGATCTTATGGGAGGTTCGTACAATGAAGGTGTTTTTAAGTTAGCATCTGAGGTTTCAAAGGGGATTTATCATACTGGTACCACAGCTATGAAAAAGCATGAGAGTATGGGTCTTCTTCTGGAAGCGCTCTTCTTCGATATTCCGATAAAGGAACCCGTACAAGCTGTATCTGCTCTTGCAAGGCTTATTAAGGGTGGTGATGACGGCACCTCAGGTATGTCAGAATCAGAAAAAAAATATTCCGAAGCATTGGCGAAATGCGGTGAAGATAAATCAGGCGATGTTTCTGAAGGATTGCAATATATGATGTTGGGAGCCATTGCACCGCTAGCTCCTGGCATGGCTGCTGCAGTCAGTAAGAAGGTGGCTGCAGGTCGTACGTTCATGAGCCTTGCCAAGATCAGGCAGCTTGGAAAGTTAAGATGGATTGGAAAGGGAGCAAAGAAATTGGGTGTCGGTGCTCTTGAAGTTCTAGGTTTTGAAACTGGGGCTGCAAGAACTGGTGCTTCGATGTTGCTCGGCGGTGCAAGGGGAGTTGGAAGGAAGGTCGTTAGAGCGACGGGGTGTCGGAGCGACAAACTTATGCGATATTTGGACGTATTGAAGAGAAAGGGAGTATCCCTTGATTCACTTCGGTTGGGCAAAAAGAAAGTCAAGAGACCTGATGCGATCGGACCCGAACCTGCACCCAAGGGAGAAAGGGTTCCGGACGAGGCTCCAGCACCGGCATCACTGGCCGACGGCCCTGTAGCCCGTGGTGGTGAAGCTCGAGTATGGGATCAGCCTTTAAAGAAATATCCGCTTAAGAGTCCTAACCACAGTCAAGCAATACCTGGGAGCGAAGGTCTCTATATAAGGGAGAGAGCTCACCCTGTAAGTGGAGGCTATTACGATATGTCAGGCGATGCCGGGAACATGGTGATGCTAAGTAAAAAAGGGGCCGACTACAAACCTGCAAGTGCCCGCGAAGTAAAAGCGTTGGGTGATAAGATGGTGAGAGAATCAGTGCTTAGAGGACCAGGATCGAAAATACCCGACAGCGTTATAATTGCACCAAATGCAGAGAGGTTTAGTTTGCGATGCCCAAACGGTAAAGAGATAGCGATGGATCGCGTAACGATTGTTGTTAAAAGTGGAGGGATGGAAAAGAGGATCAGACTTAGCGTTGAGGCGTCTGATGCTAGTGATCCACAGAGATTGCAGAGAGTGATACACCAGTTTCAGTCAAAACTTCAGGATATGCGCATGGGCTTGATAGATCCTATGGATGATGTCCATGTGTTCGGACATGAATCGAATTCGTATGGATTTGATTCATCAGTTCTAGGTTTTTCTCCTCATAAGGATAAATCCGTATCATTGTTTAGCTGCTCAGCGCGTGAGTCGGGCGATCAAGTATACCATACATTTGCACATGAGGCTGGGCATAACCTGCATCAAAGATTGCTCGATTCTGGTGATTTTCAATCATATGCAAATCTCAAAGCTAGGGTGCAGGCGGCTACTGTTGCCGGTGGTGATACGGCCGCTAAGTTCTATGATGGTGCAACAGGGCACGGATACTATAAGTCTCATTGGTATGAACGTCTTGCGGAAGCTGCCAGAGTTTATAGCGATCCTGTAAAGGCTGCTGCCATGCGAAGTCAGGATCCTTATATGACCTCAATACTGGATAATATAATGAGTGGCGGTGGCTCTGGTGGAAGCATTCTTCCACCTGCGATGGCTCAGGAACTAAAGTCACAGCTCTTCTATCGGACTATGATTGGTGTTGGCGTTGTTGGCGGAGGTGCTGGAGTAGGTGTTGGATTAGGTGCGCTAGCTACTGAGTAAAACCTAATTTCCAAATCCACATGCGTAAAGTCCCAACAAGGTTTTTCCATCGCGGATTTCACCGCCCGAGATCATCTTGTCAATCTGTTCAACTTTAAATCTGTGAACCTCTATGATCTCATGTGTTTCTGTAGCCATTTGAGCTGGCTTTAGTTCTGTGGCCTTGTAGATGTGTAGAATTTCATCTGTGAAGCCGGGCGTTGAATAGAAGTCACAGATCTTTTCAAGTTTTGCAGCTTCGTATCCTGATTCTTCAATAAGTTCTCGCGCTGCACACTGTTCAGGGGTTTCTCCCTCCACATCAAGTTTTCCTGCAGGCAATTCCCAAAGGTAGTCGCCTGCAGGATGTCGATATTGTCTGAGAAGAAGCACATCGCCATTTTCAAATATTGGTACGGCGCAGGCGCCACCAGGGTGATGTATGACTTCATATTTATGAACTGACCCGTTGGGGAGATGTGCATCCTCCACGGCAAGGGTAATAACACTGCCCTTGAAGATGGTCTTATTTCCCATTTAAATTGCCTATCACCTTTGCGATCTTTTCTACAGCACCCGCCAATTCATCCTTCGTGATTACAAGCGGTGGCGCGAAGCGTATGGTTGTCCCGTGTGTGTCCTTTGCGAGGATGCCGTGTTTCATCAGTTCTACCGATATGTCGTGTGCGCATGGCGTGTTGAATTCTAAACCTGTGAGGAGTCCACGGCCACGAACTATCTTGATGCTATCGCTATCGATTTTTCGGAGCTCGCCTCTGAAAAATTCACCCATTTCATGCGCGCGCTCGGCAAGGTGCTCGTCCAAAATAACATCTATAGATGCTGATGCAATTGCGCAGGCCATTGGATTCCCGCCAAAGGTTGAACCATGATTGCCAGGTTCGAAGGCCGCCATCATGATCTCATCATCGGCTACTATTCCGGAAACTGGGTATACGCCACCGCCCATCGCTTTTCCCATCGTAATGATGTCGGGGCGTACGTTATCCCATTCTGAGCAGAACATCTTGCCCGTGCGGCCGAAGCCGGTTTGAATTTCGTCGCATATTAAGAGAACGTTGTGTTTCTTCGTGATCTCTCTGCACCGCTTCAGATAGCCCTCGGATGGCACCTTCACACCAGCTTCGCCCTGGATCGGTTCGACCAGGAATGCCACTGTGTTTTCATCTATAGCATTTTCAAGTGCGTCCGTGTCATCGTATGGAATGATTTCAAAGCCGGGTGTGTAAGGACCGAAGCCGGTCTGACATAAGGGATCCGTTGAAAAGCCTACGATGGTTGTTGTGCGACCGTGGAAGTTATCCTCGCATACGATGATCTTAGCTTTGTTTGCTGGAACATTTTTCTTGTTGTAGCCCCAGCGCCTGGCAGCTTTGATAGCAGTCTCAACAGCTTCAGCACCAGTATTCATCATGAGACCCTTGTCATATCCGGTGAGTTTTGTGAGTTTTGTCAGGAATGGCCCCATCTGATCATTATGAAACGCACGAGAGGTCAGAGTGAGTTTTTTCGCCTGTTCCTCCATAGCTTTTATGATTTTAGGATGTCTGTGTCCCTGGTTGACTGCTGAATAGGCGGACAACATGTCGATGTATTTATTTCCTTCAACGTCAGTCATCCAGATGCCTTCGGCATGTGATATTACCGCTGGTATTGGGTGGTAGTTGTGTGCTGATACTCGATCCACCTCCGATATAAACTGTTCCGTCTTTGACATTGCTGTCTCCTTGTTAATTCTTGCTATGAATGAAGTTTATTTTCTAAATAAATTTTTTATAAAGAACCAGGAACTTTCCCTGCCTCCTCGCATTCTCCTTAAAATGTACGGTAGCCATAACCGCCCGAACGGGATGTAAATTCTAACCCGAAAACCTTCCTTCAGAAGTCTATTATGAAGTGAAGGTCTGATTCCTAAGAACATCTGGAATTCAAAGCCGTTCTTGTCGATATTATGCTTTTTAGTAAATGATATCAGCTCATTGATGAGATCCTCATCATGCGTTGAAATCCCGTGATAGGAGTTGGAGGTTAGGAGCCTCTTCGCATCTGCCAGGAACTCTTTTTTGATGTCAGCGTTTCTTTTGTATGCCGATTTTAGTTCTTTTCTACAGAAGCCCTTACACAGCCTGATTGTAATCTCCTTATTTAGGAGATTTACGATGTCATCCGCGGTTCTCTTGAAAACTGCCCTGAGAACGATTCCTATGGGCATTCTTCGTGAAGTCTTGATCCTCTTTACCAGGTCAAGGGTGTCGTCGGTATTCTTAAGACCCTCTGTGTCGACACAGAGAAAGCCTCCTGTAGTGTCAGCCTTCTCAACTATTCTCTCCAAGTTTTTGAGACATAGCTCCTTATCTACTAGCAGTCCGATTCGAGAGAGCTTCAGTGAAACATTTTTTTCTAAGTTTCTCTCCTCTAATGCCTTCAGCATCACCATGTAATGTTCTGTCGCATTTAAAGACTCATTCTTCTTTGTAGCTTCAGCGCTCAAGTGATCCAGAGTAGTTAGGAAGCCCTTTTTGGAGAGATCGTCTACAACTTTAAGTGCTTCAGAGAGTGTAGTCCCAGCTATAAATCTTTTTGAAAGTGGTTGGAGTAATATTGAAAGTATAGTGACTAAATTCATCCGCCCAATCCTAAATGTCGGTTTATGACTCACAATCGCAGTTTTAGAAACCATCTGGGGTTTAGTAGCCATAAATGCTTTCTGTGCGAAGGTGAGAAGAAAGCTACCCGCATAAGCAGCTGCGCTGCTACAAGCGGAATGTGAAGATTTAGTTGATAGGGGATTGAAAGTCAATGCTAGTAACTATACTAAAAATAAGGCTTATCGGCCTCTTCGAAGATCTCATCCAGGTCTGCCTTAGGCTTCTTCTTTTGCTTATTCTTCCCGCTGGATTGGCTGTCTTTCTCAGGGCCATCCAGTTCTGCTAGCTCCGGGATCGACCCTGGGGTAGTAAGTGCTTCGAGCTTTACAGTGCTTGTGCCGTGTCCGATCATATCAATTTTCTTAGCCGCTGCTTTCGATAGATCGATGATTCTTCCTCTTATGAATGGACCTCGGTCGTTGATTCTTACCACCACTGTCTTTCCATTTTTTATATTGGTAACCCTGACTGTAGTATTCATGGGTAGCGTTTTGTGTGCCGCAGTCATTGCATTTGGGTTGAACCGCTCACCATTAGCTGTTTTTCTACCTGCGAATCCGGGGCCATACCAGGATGCTTTGCCAGTAACCACATAATGAAGCGGTCTTCTTCCGGCATGATAAGGTGCGCATGATGCGATGGAGAGAGAAAGGGCGGCCGTTATTAGAAGATATCGGAGGTTCATATATGCGGTGATGCTATATCTTTTTGACAATTTATCAAATTCAAAATAACTGTTAATCTAAAGAAACGGGGGAAATATGGCTAAAGCACATTTTATTTATGATACATCCAATAAGAACGCAGATCTGTACTATGCCACTAAATTCATGGCTGGTGATCCATTCATCTTCTTTCAGTTTAAAGGTAAGAAGTATATGGTGATGAACGACCTGGAGGTCGATCGTGCGAAGAAGGAAGCTAAAGTTGATCATGTTCTATCATTGACCCACTTTAGGAAGATAGCTGAGAAACGATCTAGCTATCCTTCAAAATACGATCTGATGCATGAGATCTTTCAGGACCTTGGTGTTAAACATCTGATTATGCCCCAAGAATCTTCCTTTCTTTTGGTGGATGAGATGCGTCAGAGGGGATATTTGGTGGAGGCGGGTCCCGCCCCATTCTTCCAGGAGCGTTATCAAAAGACCAAGGAGGAGAGAAAGTATATCGAGCAATCTCAAAAGGTTGTTTTTTCCACTATAAGAATGGTTAGGGATGTACTGCAGAAGAGTCGTATCAAGGGTAACAGGCTAGTCTATAAGGGTAAGGCTCTTTCATCTGAAGCTGTTAGGAGTATGATTGATGTCTATTTGATGGAGAAGGGTTTTATTGCACAGGAGACTATAGTTTCCTGCGGGAAGGATTCCGTAGATCCTCATAGCGTTGGTCATGGACTCCTCAAGCCACACAGTTCAATAATTGTAGATATCTTCCCAAAATCAGGGAAGACGCAATATTATGGTGATGCTACTAGAACTTTCTGCAGGGGAAAAGCTCCAGATGGTCTCAAGCGGATGTATGCGACAGTGAAGAAGGGTCAGGAGATGGGGCTTGGAATGGTTAAGGCTGGAATCAGTGGTAAGAAGATTCACGATGCCATTACAACTTTCTTTACTAATCAAGGGTTTCCTACGCGGGAGCAGAAGGGTAGGATGGTTGGATTCTTTCATGGAACGGGTCATAGTATAGGGCTTGAGGTCCATGAGGAGCCTGCAAGAATTAACAAAAGCGATTATCGATTGAGGGCTGGCAACGTTTTTAGTGTGGAACCGGGTCTATATTATCCTGCTATAGGTGGAGTTAGAATAGAGGACCTCGTGTACATAACGAAGGGTGGTTGCGAGATCCTATCGGGTTATCCAAAGAAATTAGAGATTATTTAAATCGACTATCCTCTTTGTTACTTTCTTCCTCCGGGGACTTCTTTTCACAGTAACGGTGGCGAAGGAGTAGCCGATGCCTATGATCGTCAGTGTGAACAGGACAAATATAGGTCCAATGAAGCTGAACCTGGAGTTTTCCACGAAGCTGCATTTCGATTCACCCGCTAGATATGGACCCGAGAAAATTGGTGCAGCAGCTGAAGAGTTCTTCTCAAGTGCATCGGCGCATCCGTCCAGTTTTCCATCTACAGGAGTTCTGCTGCCATAGTGAAATACTTCAGGATCTTTAGGACATCCATCTTGTTTGTTGATAATGCCGTCGTTATCGTAATCACATTCATCTGCGAGTGGAGTTTTTTTGCAATCCACTTCGGGTATAACCGGCACATCCTCAGTGCACATCTGTTCGGCTGAACTCCATCCGTCGCTGCAATCACCCAGTAGGCTTGATGGCACGTCTATATCCATGGTCATGTAGTATTTATTTGATTGATCCGATACCAACTTAGCTTGCAACTTGCCGTTCTGTACCAGTGTTTTTGGAAAACCGCACTTAATGACTCCGCTTGATTCAATTTTGCACGACATATTGGATATAATGATATCGCTTAGTGCCCACCCACTTGCAGCTTTTGTGGCGTTGCCGTTCACTACGATATCATCTGATTCCCTGGTTATCTTGCCTATTATGATTTCAGGATACTTGAGCATGATATCACGTACTTCGCAGGTCTGGTGCTCTGCAGCGCCAAATATGCATGGCGAATCGTAATAGTGGTAGGCGCCTTGAAAGGCATCGAAGTTTGCATTATCAACATTTCCCTTGTTGCAGCTCCAATTTTTTTCTCCCAAGTCTGCACAATGTGCGGAACCAAAAATCGATCCGGTAGGGCCCACACCCACATAAAGAAGCTGATGTGCCATAGTGCAGTCGGAAGTATCTGACATCTGGAAGATGAACTCATCCGGGATTGCTTTATAGTTTGTCGGATACTGAAAGTGCATCTCTGCAATTTCCTCAACGTCTTCACAGTTTGGATGTGCGCCCATCTTTGCGTATGACGAAAGTGGTGCGCAAATTATTAGAAGTACCAAAATGATTTTAAGTGATTTCATATTGTTTTCCTTTGCAGCTTCTATTGAGCCTCCCCCTCATGCAATGAGGGCTACAGGACATTAAAAGTAGCAAATTACGTGCCAGCCCCGATGAACAGGTTCTCAGTGGTAAGTAGTTGATTGTATGAGATGTTTTTTGATGGATATATGAGGATGACTATTGAAGTGATAATAATGTCACAGAATCGTCAGAAAATTATAAAAATTAGGGAGGAGAGTTAGCTGGCCTTCCAAACCCCATCCCAAGCCTTTGGTGACTCCTGAATCAGTATCATGGAGCGCTTTAAGAAAAGTCTGGATGGCCCATCGTTCGGGTGAGAGCTCAAAATTCGCCTGAAAAGATCTGCTGCCATTTTGAAATCACCCCTTAGGTATGCGCTCCTAGCCTCTTCGTATGCTTTGAGTGAAGGGAGTATTGTGCCAATTTCGCCGATAACCTCATGAATAACTGTGGGGGAAGTCTCTCCCCAAAGGTGCACGGGATCGAGTGGACGATATTCAATCGCTGACTGAGTTTCCTCGACTACAGGATTACCGACTAACATCCAAGTTTTATAAAATCTGTTTAATCTCTTAAGTTGTTTTGCAGCTTCCACTACGCCTCCGATGATATTGAAGCCCAGTCCAAAATCACCAGTGACAGCTTTGCCCTTGTGAATGCCAATCCCTAACCTCAACCGATCAAGGTCGAAATGTTTCTTCCAGGAACTTTGATGTGCGATTAGCGTTCTTCTGAGATCCAGTGCTGCAATGCATGCCGAGAGAGTTGGCTCAGCTATGGCAACCGGTGCTCCAAATATTGCCTTGCAGTCGTCACCACTCCATGAGTCGATCATCGCGCCATGTCGGATCAATGTGTTGGAAATTAGTATTCGAAATTGAACCAAGAATTTGATAAAATCCTTAGGTGAGAGCTTGTCGGATATGTGACCAAACCCCTTAATGTCCAGTGCCAATGCAGTAACTTCCCGTTCACGCCCTGCTGAATTTATCAGGGATCTATCCTCGACCAACATTTCAATTGAGCTTCTTGGAAGTCGCCAGCTGAAGAGCTGGGTAAGTTTGAAACGCGGTAAATCTTTGCCGAAAAGTTTCCAAATAAAGAGAAAGAGCAATAGCGATCCCGCTAGGATGGTAGTTTGAATAACTGGAATCCATAGGTTGAACGTATAAAAGAGAAAAAGCCCAGCGATCCAAACGCCCGCTATTATGCCGAAGCAAATCGAAACCCTTTTTTTGAAAGGTATGTTGAGGAGTAGAAAAAAGAAAAGAGCCCCAATGACGATAAATACGGGTGCGGCAAAATGCCACCCAACAAATGATTTAAGAACTCTATTGCGAAGAAGATTGTCGAGGATGTTTGCCTGTATCTCGGCGTTATTCATGGAGCCGACCGGCGTCAGGTAGATGTCATTCATGTTGCTGCCACCGGCTGATACAATAATGATCTTTCCGGTTATTGTTTCAGGGGGGGGGTCGCCCGTCAGTATCTCTTCTAAGTCTATGCTGGGAAAAGTTCCACTTTTTCCAAGATAGTTGATAGTGATCTTAGTGTTAGGACCGGTGGAGATATGTTTGCCGCCAACGCTTACTCCAATAGGTGAACCTTTTGGACTTTCCTTCAGGATCGGTGTGAAACCAAGCCACTTGGAATATGCGACGATGGATAGTGCGGGGTAGGCGCTACCTCTAAACCTTACGGCTAGAGGTTGATTGATTACGAGCCCTCTAGAATTTGGAAAAATATTTAAGAAACCTTGTCCCACGAGGTTCATTTTGGAATTGGTGATAGTTTGGTCGTCGATTCCAGCCATGCCTAGAAGCTTTGAGTCATCGAGCGGTTTGGATGGATAGCCCATGATTTCAATTTTTTTGGATTGCTTCCGACGGGTTCCCACTCCTTCGCCTTCTGTCCTCGGTGGCATGGCAGACAGGGTTGGATAAAAATTATAGGCCATTACGATAGGAAGGTCGGATGCCGTCCGTTTGCTGAACGTTGGACCTGTGAAATCATCCTTAGCCGCGGCGATAATTACAAGTTTTGCATTGTATTCGTTAAGTTTGTCGATGAGGCTGAGAAAGGTTCTTTGATTCCATTCAAGGCCCTTCTCGGAATCGTTTTTTTTCACTGTGGCTATAAGGACTTCACTTGAAGGTTTTCTGAATATCGCGTTTAGTCTCACCGCAGTTCGTATAAAACCTGTTTCTAACGAGGCTGTGAGGTCGCTTCCCAAAGTTGAAATGAGGATAAAAATGATAACCAAGGCTATCACAATTCCTCGTTCAGAGAAAAGGCGCTTCCAAGGTGTTTGTGTGGTTGATCGCTTCATATTGACGACCATATATACATGTAGTTGCTCTGGATGTCATGTCTAGAAAACATGGCTCAGGCCACAATCTATGGAAATGGTTTATAAGATGAAACTACGACATTAATGAACTTGAAATGAATGTCTTACGGTATTGGTCGAAGTAGACGAGCACTTTTTTTACATAGTTACGAGTTTCATTGTATGGGGGGATTCCCTTATATCGCCTTACGGCGCCGGGCCCAGCGTTATAGGCGGCCAATACGAGTTTGGTATTTCCATTAAATAGGATGATCAACTCTTTTAAATATTTTGCACCAGCCATTATGTTCTCTGACGGATCATATGCATTCTCGAGTTTTAGGTATCGCTGCGTTGGCGGATTGATCTGCATCAGTCCTTTTGCACCCCTATAGGAACGCGCCATAGGATCGAAATTGGATTCAGCGTGAATGACGGCGGTTATGAGAGCTGGATGCACTCCATATGCTTTAGCAGCTTCAACTATATCATCCGAAAAGCGGACTTTTTTGATGCCTATGGAATTTTGCATCAGCTGGCCATAATAGAATGATACAGCGTATAGGGCTACAATCCCTACGATGCTCAAGAACATGCCTTTGTATCTTTTTGGGTACATAAGTGTGCTCAACTTTCTTTTTTCAGTGAATAAGTCCAGACGCGCTGCGCCAGAGGGGTGCATGCATGCCGTTATTCTTCTTAATATGATTATCGGTGATGCCGTAAAAAAGTTTCGCTTTTTTAATGTACTGATTTTACTGCATAAAAACGGTGTATTATGCGACACTGTGAGAGTTTACGTGAGCTATCTCCAGGATGATTAGCTGCTGAGAGCATTTGAATGGTTTCAAAAGTGTACTATTTTTGCTCATTATAAAAATAACATAATAATAACATACCCTTACGCCTTGTGAATTACGGGCTCCTTAAAAATCCAAAAAACAATTCTAAATCAGCAACTTAGGGTTCCAGAGAGCCGATAATATTAATAAGAGAGGTAATATTATGAAGAAATCAATTTTTTGGCTTATTACTTTAGCTGTCTTGATCTCCACATTTGCCTGTTTATTAGCTATGGATGCCGGCAGGGAAATCTTCCATGAAGGATGGATTGCTGAAGAAGGTGATAGTAGCGGTGATGGTGGAGATTCGCCCACTGAATTCGCATGATCCCGCGGGTTCATTTTAATACGCCAATCGGATTATCCTTTTAAACCGTCATTCACATTTTCACATGGTTGTGATATTGGTGTAATGCTGATTGTTCGCTTCTATTCATAACAAGGGGGGGGATATGAAGATAAAAGCTTTTGGTATTGCGACTGGTGTGGTTTGGGCACTTTTTATAGCGTGGAGTGTTTTTTTAGCGATTATGAAATGGGGAGCTGTTCCATACGCGTTAGTGGATGAGTTCTATTTTGGATGGCTTACTGCAACCTGGTTAGGACTCTTGTTGGGTGTTGCGTTAGGATTTCTCGATGGTTTTGTGTTAGGTGTGATCTTTGCGTGGATCTATAATAAACTGGCGAAATAAGTTTTCTAAGAAATGAAAAAAGTGCCTGATAGCATGTCGCTGTCAGGCACTTCGTATTTTAGAGAACGAGCATGGCTACTGTTTTAACGTATTAGCATTTTCGGTATGAAGTGTTGGCGCTGCGAAGTTATCCTCCTCAGCTTGTTTTTCCAAACATGATTCGATTCTGCTGATGACCATATCAATCGCAACTTCGTTATACCCCTGCCAGGGAATTATAATATCCGCGTACTCCCTAGATGCTTCTACGAAGGCCTGGTGCATAGGTCGTACTGATTTGTAATATTGTTTGATAACAGAATCGGTAGTACGACCGCGCTCTTCGATGTCGCGCATCAATCTTCTGATAAATCGTATGTCAGATGGAGTCTCTACAAATATTTTAATATCGATGTTTTCACTGATTTGGGAGTTTTCATAAAGTAGGATACCTTCAACAAAAACTACTCGCTGCGCTTTTACTCGAGTCGTTGTTTTCTTTCTAGTGTGCGTCTTGTAATCGTAGTCAGGTTTTTCTATATCCACGCCACTTTTCAACATCTTCAGATGCTTAATGAAAAGCTCGCTATCCAAGGATGCGGGGTGATCAAAGTTAGTTAGGACCCTTTCATCGAAAGGGAGGTGGGCTAAGTCGCGATAATACAGATCCATCTCTAAATAGCTTATTCGTTCCGCCCCTACCTGCTTAATAATTTTTTGAGCGATAGTAGTTTTTCCAGAACCTGATCCGCCTGCAATACCAATAGTAACTATCTGCATTGTACACCCCTTTCATTTGCGATCTTATCGACACTCTCTATAAAAAGTTGCGCAGTTTTGTAAAGCTCAACAAAAGGTGATGTTGCTTAACTCTATGATATGTATGAGGAATGGAGTATGCTTTATTTGCTACGTAACCACTTAATAAATCGAGCCTTTTTCTTGTAGGGGTATTCCAAAGATGCTATACTGCGCACCTTGTTCGGTTGTTTGCAGTGTGTGTGTCTTTGAAAATGTTTGGTGAAAAGGGGAGGCAAAGCCCTGGAGGTCTTAATGACGCCGGTATTTGTCGTAAAGAAGTTTCATCGAACAGTTTCTTCCAAGTTAATTGGTGGAGCATGTAGGATTTCGCGAGATATCTTTTCTCCATCATGTCAGTATCTACCAGGATTCAAAATTATTCCACGAAGACCGCCTGTCGAATGGACGTGGCAGGGAAAATGGTACACCATCGATTTCTAGGTTTCTGATCCCAGCAATCAGTATGTAGGCGTGTGCTCGCTTGGGTATGGGTGTTTATTCCCTATGCTCTTGAAGGGGGTGTTCTCACAATCACATGGGAAAGGGGATCTAAATGTCTACTAACGATATGGTTGTTAGATCGGGAGCTGAATATATTCATCCAGCAGGTTATTTGCCTCAGGATGCAGAATATGCAAGTCGTTTAAAACCTGAAGCGGTTGTTGGTAATGTTGATGGATACGGTTCAGTTGAAAGTGGATCGGCGATGCGTGAGCCGGTTCGTGGAATGGAAGCTCTACTTTCAGATGCTCCTTTGGAAATTAGAAGTCAGTTTAAAAAAATTCCCCTTCTAAATTCAGAGGGCGGTTCAGATTACGAAAACTATGTTAGCGCTCAGGTTATCAAGCCAAGTTATATTTCGCCGATGGGTTATACTGATGAGCCGTATGATTACGTAGAATCGATAGCGGCCTCCACAACAGTATACTTCAGTGCGAGGAAGGGCGACTCCGGCTGGTCTGGTTCTGGCGTTATTGTGGATCCAAGGGATCTTCCAATAAATGCGGATAACTATCCTCCAGGAACTCTCTTTGTGCTTACATGTCAACACGTGGAGGGTGATGGTGCTGAGCTCTACGT
The DNA here is from genome assembly GCA_018645265.1 of Deltaproteobacteria bacterium. Taxonomy (GTDB): domain Bacteria; phylum UBA10199; class UBA10199; order 2-02-FULL-44-16; family JAAZCA01; genus JABGOS01. The sequence continues at coordinate 1,099 of JABGOS010000066.1, read as the reverse complement.
TACAATGCCAGATGGTAAGGAGATCGAGGCTGAGGTTGTTATGTCTCCGCATGGTACTCCGCTCACTGATAAGATAGATGATGTTGCCTTGGTAGCAATACATCCTGACAATCCTCAGTCGTATCCGATGGCAAGGCTTGGGCAATCTGATGTGGTGGATATGGGCGACGAGGTGCTCGTCTCTGGGCACCCCCTTGGTCTTCCACAGCAGGTCATGACGTGGGGGAGGATTACTCAGCCAGAGGCGGATACTGGTTATGTTGCCCCAGGTCTGCAAACCGATGCAGCTATTAATCCAGGTAATTCGGGTGGACCGATGTTCAACATGAATGGTGAAGTGGTGGGTCTTAATACGTATGGTTTTATGAGGGCCGAAAATACTGCCTTCGCTCAACCTATAAATATCCTCTTAGATGACCTTATTGCAGTTGCAACTTTTGGCAAGAAGGTAAGGGGACATACAGGTGTTCATTTGAAGCCCTTTCCGCTTAGAGATAGGAAGGATGTCGGCTTCGTTTGGCAGAATGGCTATGATGATGCTACCGGCGCCTTGGTGGGTGATGTAGATATTCTCACGATGTTCCTTACTGGTATTAGGAAGGGTGATGTCGTGACAAGTATGGATGTGATGCAGGGTGATAAACTCATCGAGTCCTACGATGTCAACTATTCGAATCGATATCAGGATGGCCTGATGAAGAGGAAAATCTACAACCAAAAGGCAGGCATGCATGTTGTGTATCATGTGTATAGACCCAAAGAGGGTGGTGGCTTTGAGGCGGAAAAGCTTATAAAGGTGCCCGTCATCGAATTGCCTCAAGATGTATACGATGCTGAAGGTATGAAAATATTTCAGCGTTTTATGGGCGGTATGAAGTAGATCAGACTCGTCTGCAGGAAATGTATGTGCCTCCTGATATTATCCTTCCCGCAAGGGAAGGATAATGTTGGCGTGGTTTTGTTGGAGAGCTTACCGAGAGATATGTCAGCATAAATGCCTCTAGTCATCAGTATTTCACGACCCATCATAAGTGTCGATTAAATGGCATAAACCTATGATATTTTCATTATGACAAATGCTGCGGATTATACGATGTAG
>JABGOS010000010.1 GCA_018645265.1 Deltaproteobacteria bacterium | reverse complement strand
CGGAAAATCCACATTTTGTTAAGTCAGCACTGTCCAGATTCACCCCCAATGATTTCATAGAAAGATTGGATCAACACAATATAAAATACGAGGAAAAATTATCCGGCCAGATGTTCTGCAGGGGTTCCTCTAGAAGCATCATCGGCATGCTTGTAAATAAATGTAAGCACAATGGTGTAAGTTTCCTATTTAATTCAACGATATCATCAATTCAAAAAACCGACTGCTTTGCCATCAGCGTGAATAACACTAATATCGAATCCAAGTCGCTAGTAGTCGCAACAGGAGGCCCCTCCTATCCCGAAATTGGTGGATCTGATTACGGTCTCAATATTGCCAAACAGTTCGAGATAGGAATAATAGAAATTAGAGCTGCGCTCGTGCCTCTAATCTTTAATCCCAAAGACACAAAACACTTTTCCCAATTGAGTGGTATCTCATTTTCCGGAAGTGTTTCCTGCGGGAAGCATTCCTTTCTCGGTGATATTTTATTTACCCACAGAGGCCTTACTGGCCCCGCTATTCTACAGATATCATCCTACTGGAGGGATGGCAAAACACTCTTAATTGACATCGCACCCGGTAAAAACATCTTTTCAGAGATCCTGGAGAAGCGTACCTTCTCTGGGAAAATGCTGCTTAGAACTTTTTTTTCCCAATATATCAGGAAATCCTTTGCCAGCACGTGGTGCGAAAAGCATGGTCTCACAGAATCACTTCACTCCTATTCTGAGAAAGAGCTTCAAAGGATATGCAGTAACCTTCACAAATGGAAAGTCGTTCCCGCCGGAACCGAAAGCTACAAGAGAGCTCATGCAATGAAGGGGGGAGTGGACACCCGGGAGATCTCTTCCAAAACGATGGAATCGCAGAAGGTTAAAGACCTCTATTTCATTGGTGAGGTTTTGGATGTGGTGGGACACCTTGGAGGTTATAACCTGCAGTGGGCCTGGTCATCAGGCTTTGCTGCTGGGCAGTGCGTATAACGACTTTAACATACCGTATAATTCAACCACCCCCGCCCTTTACACTTGTCATTTAAGATCAAGGTTATAACCTTCCAAGAATCATCAAAGGAGAACATATATGAATTCCAAGCTATCATTTCTCATCCTAGTTGCTGTTTCGATAATCAGTGTCTCGGCATGTTCATCCAGCCCAAAGTTAACTTTAGCAAAAAAGTCATTCACACCAGGCGAGGAGATCGTCTTAACATATGTAGCGTTAAAGGAGTTTGCCAAGAATGCATGGATTGGAATCATCCCATCAAATATAGCTCACGGCGATGAGGCGGTAAACGATCAGCATGATATCACATATCAGTACCTGAACAATGCCACGTCGGGAAAGATGACATTCCGTGCACCCGTAGGAATCGGAAATTATGACCTCAGAATGCATAATACAGACAATAGTGGTAAGGAGGTCGCTTCGATTACATTTACAGTTGAGGGTGAACTCCCCCCCTCATCCATCGTCTTAGATAAGAAATTCTTCAAACCCGGAGAGGCGATTCAGATAAAATTTACTGCACCCCCAACATTCGCTCCGAACGCATGGATCGGAATCATTCCGAACGGCGTCCCTCACGGAAACGAAGGAACTAACGACCAACATGACCTTGCATACCAATATATTCAGAAGAAGACCTCGGGCGTCATGACCTTCAAAGCTCCACAAAAACCGGGTGAGTACGATTTCAGGATGCATGATACCGACAACAATGGCATGGAGACTACCTCAACAACCTTTAAGGTGGAGTAGGATAGATCAACTTCGAAAAACTTCAGTCATTATCCTGAACAACTTCCCTTACCCTGTCTATAAGCCCCCCAACATCGAAAGGCTTAATAAGAACTGCATATGCGCCCTCATCAATGGCCTCCCCCACCATCACCTCCTCATCTGAGAAACCGGTCATCATTATTACTGGAGTATTAATTCCCGATTTTCGCATCTTCTTAAACGCCTCAACCCCACTCATCCCAGACATTTTTATATCCATCAAAATCACATCCAAGCCATCATCCATCATAAGCCTTATGGCCTCCTCACCACTGCTTGCACCTTCAACATTATAACCATCATCTGTAAAAATATCAGTGAGAGTTTCGAGCAAAGAAAGATCATCATCAACTATCAGGAGATTCTTTTTCTTCATTTTAAACCCCTATTGTGCAGCCAACATTATAGAACATGTCACCCCGGCTCCATCGTTATTAAATATATTTAGCTTACCTTTATGTTTATCTATGACCTGCTTGCACAGAGCTAAACCCAAACCAGTACCCTTGGTTTTTGTTGAGAAGAGGGGCTCAAACAATTTGTCGATATCGGCCTCTGGCACTCCCTGCCCCGAATCCACGATGTTGATTCCTACACCCTCCCCCTCCTTCATAGAATTGATTGTAAGTGTTCCACCTTCGGGCATAGCCTGAATGGCATTGGTAAACAGATTTGAGAGAAGCTGAATCAGTTGACCCTCATCCGCCATAACTGTAGGTGCATCCATACTAACTTCAATCACAACTTCTATATTATTCGGGACAACAATTCTCTCCAGCGTTCTTTTTATGGCATCAACAATGGACACACTCATAATATTAGGTTCCTTTACGCTTGCAAATGATAACACATCGCCGATTATTTTATCGGCCACATCTATCTCAGCATCAATAATCTGAACATGTCTCAATATTTTCTCATCAGATACACCTGCCATTCTCTCATTAAGAAAATATGCTGCACTCTTTATTATAGCGAGTGGATTCCTAAGTTCATGAGCGACCACTCCTGCCAATTCACCCAATGCAGCCAACCTCTCAGATCGCACCAGCCTATCCTGAGCATTCTTAAGTTCAGCAGACTGTCTATTCAGATCCTCAACCATATAGAGCATAGCTGTCTGACTTCTACTGAGTTCCTCAACACGTTTCTCAGCTTCAGCCCGAGCATCCTCCACTTTTTTAGATCTATCCTCAACCTTTTGTTCAAGTTCTTCATTCAACGTAGCAAGCTCGGCTTCAACAGCCTGTCTCCTACGCTCTACCTCAATCCCATGAAGAGC
>JABGOS010000118.1:75775-91136 GCA_018645265.1 Deltaproteobacteria bacterium | reverse complement strand
AGGCGTTCCAATTTTCAGAATACCGAACACCCAATAGGTCACCTTATGCCAAAACAGAGAACCATCTTTTCATGCCAGAACTGCGGCGCACAATCACCTAGATGGTTAGGCCGATGTCCAGAGTGCGGCAAATGGAATACCTATGCTGAGGAGGCACTTGAGATCGAGGCAAAACGAGCTTCCATCACCGAAGCTAAGATTTCTTCGCCTATACCGCTCCATGAAATCAGCGGTGATGACGGACAACACATTCCAACCGGAATAGATGAGTTCGATCGCGTGCTCGGATCTGGATACATCCCAGGGGGTGTCGTACTAATTGGCGGAGATCCGGGAATAGGAAAATCTACGATCATCATGCAGGCGCTTGCGAAGCTAGCATCGAACGATCAGAACTGCCTCTACATATCCGGTGAGGAGAGCGCATCTCAAATAAAGCTTCGCGCCGACAGAATGAATATCTCGAACTCCGGTTTTTCTGTTCTCACCGAAAACTGTGTCGAAAAGATTTTGGAACAGACGAAGAAGAACAAACCCTCTGTGATCGTCATCGATTCAATCCAGACGATGTACACAAATGATCTCACCTCTGCACCTGGCAGCATAGGACAGGTCAGGGAGTCTGCGGGAAAGATACTCAGCCACGCAAAGGCCTCCGGCACAGCCGCTTTTCTAATAGGTCACGTCACGAAGGATGGGGCAATTGCGGGTCCGAAAGTTTTAGAGCATATGGTCGACACCGTCCTCTATTTTGAAGGCGAACGCGGACATGCCTTTAGAATACTTCGTACGATGAAGAATCGTTTCGGGTCGACAAATGAGATCGGCGTATTTGAGATGACCGGCAAGGGACTGAAGGAGGTTCCTAATCCATCTGGGATTTTTCTCGCAGAAAAACCGAAGGCAGCTGCAGGTTCGGTCGTCGTAGCATCGCTCGAGGGTTCACGCCCAGTTCTGCTTGAGGTGCAGGCGCTAGTGACTTCATCCGGCTTTGGAACACCCAGAAGAACCTCGATCGGAGTCGATGGAAATCGCGTCGCCTTACTCGTCGCTGTTTTAGAAAAAATCGAAGGGCTTGAACTCAAAGGTCAGGATATCTTTCTAAACGTTGCCGGTGGAATAAAGATCAACGAACCCGCATCCGATTTGGGCGTTATCGCCGCCATCAATTCGAGCTTCAAGAATCAACCACTCGACCATGAGACTGTAGTCATTGGTGAAGTTGGACTCGCCGGTGAAATCCGTGCCGTGATGGGGATCGAAACGAGACTTAAGGAAGCCGAGAAGATGGGATTCAAACGTGCGATCGTTCCGAAATCTAACCTGAAGACAAAGTTTCCATCTAAACTGGAAATCTTTGGAGCTCCCAATGTGGAAGAATGTTTAAAGATGTTATAGATCTATCATCCTACGATTTTATCAATCAAATGCTTCGTCAAAGGATGGATTTCTGAAACAATCATTCCCATTACCATCAAGCATGCGCCTACGAATGCCAGCATCGTCAGCACTTCACCGCCAAGCCACCAACCGAAGAGTGCACCAAAGACAGCTTCCATAGCGAATATTATTCCAGTTCGTGTTGGATCGATGACGCGTTGAGCAGCTGTCTGAACTGCAAAGGCAAGACAGGTGGCAAAGATAGCGGTTACTCCCAAAGTGAGCCATCCTACCGAAGGAATGGAGGTCGTAGCTGAACCCCGGAAGAGAGTCATTGCACCACAGACGATCATGGCAAAGATAAATTGCACCACCACAAGCGGAACGACTGGATGATCCTTTGCATATTTGCCAGTAAGCGTAATATGCCACGCACACGTAAATGGAACTATCATCGTAATGATATCGCCAATGTTAATTCCCGTTAAACTATATTGCGTAAGAAAAAATAAACCTGGGATAGCCAGCGTCACACCGACAATTGAAAGCAGGCTTGGCTTTTTCTTCAAATACAAGATCGAACAGAATGGAACTACAACCATATATAGACCCGTTATAAGAGCTGAATTCGAAGCGGTCGTATACTGCAGCCCCTCTGTCTGAGCCACGTATGTCCCGGTAAGAAATAGTCCCAGGATAGCGCCCGCTTTCAAGGTGGCAAACGACATCATCTTAAGGCGTCTATAAAATACCAGACTCATGAAAGCTGAAGCGATAAAAAATCTAAGGAAGAGAAAATAGTATAGGTCGAGCTCAGCTATAGTCCACTTGACGAAAATGAAAGTCGATCCCCATATCGCTGTTACAAATAGCAAAGATAGTGCCGCCATCGACTGTTTTCTCGTATCAAGCATACGGAGCGACTAGTTTTTTATCATAGATATAACAAGGGAAAATAACCCCCTTCAGGATTGGGGTCCTCCCCCCCCAGAAAATCCATGATTTTGGGGGTATTTAGGCCGCATGGCCACCACGCCTAATTCGCCAACTGAATATTGCTAATAATATCATATAGTTATATATCGCCAAAATCATCATTTTTGGCAGAGATCTTGCATTTATCCTATGACGAGTGGCCATTTCGACCACCCACGACATTTGAATAATTGAGGTCTATATATGAGCGACGTCAGAGGAAAAAAGAATCCATTCGCCGGCCCCTTAGGGTCAAAACCACATAGAGTTCCAAATACTTATGGAGCCAGGCGAGATCTTAACAGGGTAAAATCCACGGGAACTGCACCTTCTAAACATGCACCTGTGGACAAATTCGACAAAAAACAAAATAAGCCAAAGAATTTAGAGTCTTACAAATCAGGTCGGGACAAGTTCAAAAAGACAAGACGCATTGCGACCGACACGCCCTATCGCCCAGCACGCCTGGAAGGTATAGAAAATGGTACTACACCTGTTGTAACGACCCCGCCCACAGAGATCACGGATGAGATGAGGATTAATTTTCTAGATAACATCATCAAGAATGCCGATAAGATAGGAAGTGGCAGCAGGGCACGACAGAGCGCCTCGAGGCAACCCTCCCGAAAGCCTGGGGCTGCGCAGCTGAATAGACCCGGGGTTGATCCAAGATCTCGCAGGTCACATGGCGTACCCGTAAAGGGCTCAGAATAGCTTTTAGCAGCTAGATCTCTCAAACCCCCATAAAATCAGCAATATTTCCTTGCCAAGCGAGTTTTCCCATGCTAGGTCGCGTCACCTCTTAAAGATAAAAAGGAGTGTAGTTATGAAGGAGAAGATTCACCCACAGAGCAAGCCCGTCAATATAACCTGCACCTGCGGTGCGGTTATCAATACGATCTCCACCCTTGGAAAGGATTTCACGATTGAGCTCTGCTCAAAATGCCACCCTTTCTTCACGGGTAAACAGCGTTTGGTCGACACCACCGGTCGCGTTGAAAGATTCCAGAAGCGTTATGAGAAGTTCAACGCCACTCAGAAGAACAAGACGACTAAGGTTGAAGCCGAGGCAAAGCCAGAAGCTGAAGAGAAGAAGAACGAAGAACAGTAGCTGTCTTTCTGAAAATATGGCTGCCCATGAGTTATGTCGACTCATGGGCATTTTTGTGTGTCGCGAGTCACTGACTGCCGGCACAAAACCCGGGATCAAAAATGTTCAAAAAACTCGAATCAGTCGAAAGAAAGTTTGATGAACTGACGGAAAAACTTTCCGATCCAGCCATCATCTCCAACCAGAATACTTTTCAGAAAATTGCTAAGGAGAGATCTGACTTGTCGGAGCTCATCGAAACCTACAGAGAATATAAGCAAGTAGCTTGCAACCTAACTGACAACAAGACTCTCATAAAAAATGAAGACGACAAAGATCTCATAGCGATGGCCGAAGAGGAGATCCCAGCCCTCGAAAAGACCGTAGAGGAGTTGGAACAGAAACTCAAACTTCTCCTTCTTCCAAAAGATCCTAATGACGAGAAGAATATTCTCCTGGAGATCAGGGCCGGAACCGGAGGGGAAGAGGCTGCCCTCTTCGCAGCTGATCTCTTTCGCATGTATCAACGTTACGCAGAGGAAAAGAAGTGGAAGGTGGAAGTCATGAGCCAGAACGCAACTGGCCTGGGCGGGATCAGGGAATTGATAGCCATGATCTCCGGAGACAAGGTATTCAGCGATCTTAAGTACGAAAGTGGTGTCCACAGAGTACAGCGCGTACCGTCTACGGAGGCATCAGGACGCATTCACACATCGGCATGTACAGTTGCAGTGCTTCCTGAAGCTGAGGATGTAGATATCCAGCTGGATGAAAAGGATCTAAGGATAGATATCTGTCGTGCATCCGGTCCCGGTGGACAGGGAGTCAATACTACTGATTCAGCTGTTAGGATTACGCATATCCCAACGGGTGCAGTAGTCGCCTGTCAGGATGAACGCAGTCAGCACAAAAACAAGGCACGCGCGATGAAAATTCTACAGACGCGCGTTTTCGACATTGAGAGTCAAAAGAGGAACGCTGAACGTTCGGCAACTAGAAGGTCTATGGTAGGTTCCGGTGATAGGTCGGAGAAGATAAGGACATATAACTTCCCGCAGAATCGTCTAAGCGACCATAGAATTGGCCTCAGTTTGCACAACCTGCTTCACGTTCTGGAAGGCAATCTCAACGAGGTAATCATTCCACTGCGAACCCACTATCAGATGGAAGCATTGAAGAACAGGGATGAATAAACTTCCAACCCCCGGGCGTGGAAATTGAGCTATGAATATAATCGAATCATTACAAAACGCCGAAACCGAGCTCGGCAATGCAAATGCAAGAACCGCACGATTGGATGCTGAGGTTCTCCTTGCACACATTCTAGATATTAAAAGAATAGACCTTTATATAAATCACGATAAGGAATTGAATCCTGAAGAACAATGTCTGTTCAAAAAATATATTGAAAGACGCAAACGCTATGAACCGGTAGCCTACATAACGGGAACAAAGGAATTCTGGTCGATGCCGGTAAACGTTACAAGTGATGTCTTAGTACCGCGACCTGAAACGGAGCTCCTTGTTGAAAAAGTTATCTCCATTATTGAAGATTCTAATCTGAATGTTAATATTCTAGATATTTGCACTGGAAGTGGAAATATACCCATGGCATTGGCAACCGAATTGCCAAACGCGAAAATTACCGCAACCGATATCTCTGAGAAAGCGATAAAACTTGCAGAACAGAACACCTCATTTGCAAAGGATAGAATTAAATGCAAAAGAGGAGACTTGTTCAATACCGTGTCAGCTGATGAAACCTTCGACATCATAACAGCAAATCCACCATACGCCCGTCCTTCCGACAAACACCTTTTCAGCAGAGAGGTCCTGGAATATGAGCCAGAAAGCGCTGTATTTGGGGGTACATCAGGCCTTGATTTCATCGAAAGGATTATAGATGATGGCCACAATCACTTGAAAGCAGGTGGCTGGATCATTTTTGAAATAGGAATCGACCAAGGCGAAGAGATAAGAAATATCGTAGGCCTCAATAAAGCGTATGACTCTATTTGCATAGACAAGGACCTCGCTGGAATAGAAAGAATAGTGAGCATCAGAAAAAAATGGAAAAACTTATAATAAAAGGCCCCACCCCCCTAAGAGGCGATATCCGCGTAAGTGGCGCGAAGAATGCTGCGCTGCCGATCATGGCATCCGCCCTGCTCGCTTCTGGAACGCACAAGATCACCGGCACACCGCACCTTCGTGACATCAGCACCATGATAGAACTGCTCAAACATATCGGAGCAGCGGTAGAATGGAATGACGAAATAAACATCACTGTCGACAAGCTCAACGTAGATGAAGCACCATATGATCTCGTAAAAACCATGAGAGCTTCGGTCCTGGTTTTAGGCCCCCTGGTGGGCCACCTAAAACATGCCAAGGTATCGCTCCCCGGAGGATGCGCCATCGGTGCAAGGCCTATAGATCAGCACCTCAAAGCTTTAGAGGCTATGGGTGCTAAAATTCAGTTGAATGAAGGATATGTAGAGGTACGCGCAAAGGAACTACATGGCGCCAACTTCACCTTTGATATAGTAACTGTGACTGGCACTGAGAACATCATGATGGCGGCTGTGCTCGCGGATGGAAAAACAATTCTCAACAACGTCGCGAAGGAACCGGAGGTCGTCGATCTAGCAAATCATCTGCGCGATATGGGCGCCGATATCACTGGCGCTGGAACTGACAAGATCACAATCAATGGCGTTGCTAAGTTGAAACCTCACCCACACCACATAATTCCAGACAGAATTGAAGCAGCAACCCTGCTCATGGCAGCGGGTATTACCGGCGGCCAATTGACTATTAGCAATTTCCCATCCAGCATGTTGGACACCGCGATAGACAAACTTCGAAGCACTGGAATGGAAATTACGATAGATGGCGATATAGTCCACGTAGAACGCAATGGAACCCTCAAAAGTGTCGACATGACGACAGCACCGCATCCTGGTTTTGCAACGGACCTTCAGGCTCAGTTCATGGCCCTGATGTCGATGGCGTCAGGCACCAGCATCATTACAGAGACTATCTTTGAAAACAGATTTATGCACGTCCCTGAACTCATCAGAATGGGCGCCAACATCAACGTAGATGGTGGAATATCTGTGATCAAAGGTGTGAAGAGCTTAAAGGGAGCTCCGGTCATGGCGACAGATCTCAGGGCCTCCGCCTCCCTCGTCATTGCGGCACTCGCAGCAGAAGGGACCACAGAGATTCAAAGAATCTACCACCTTGATCGCGGGTACGAGAAGATTGAGGACAAACTAAATCTCGTAGGCGCCGACATAGTCAGGACGGAAAACAAGGTCGGCTAGAAACCCCTTTGCATAATTCCACTATTCCATTAAAATGCGGTTTCATCTGGATACACATTCCACTTATCAGAAGTTTGGGGGAGCTATGATTCTAATACCGCAAATTTACTTAAAGGATGGCAACGTCGCCAAGACCGAAGGGACTACCTCCCCGATCTTTCAGGATGACGCCTTTGAGACAGCAAAGAATTTTAAGGACGCCGGGGCTGAAGGCATACTCATTATCGACTTAAGTCTAACACCTATAGGCAAGAGCCCCAATTTAATGACCATAAAACGAATACACGATGAACTTGATCTCGGCATCTATGTAGGGGGGGCATTCAAGACATCTAGTGAAGTGGAGGGGTACATCAGGGTAGGCGTAGAACTAATAATATTAGGTAGCATCGCTTATCAGAGACCAGATTTCTTGGAAAGCGTATGTAAAAGCTTCCCTGGCAAAATTGCTGCTCACATCGATCTCAAGGCAAACAAAGTTACTATCCCGGGGTATGCGGTAACAACTAACAAACCCCCCTTAGATTATGCAAAATCACTCGTCGATGCAGGAGCCCGTTATATTCTATATTCGGAAGTAGACCACACCGGAAAAACAACCGACGCATGCATCAAAAATATGGAGAAATTCTGCAATGATATAAATGCGCGTGTAATATGCACTTCAGATGTTTCTGATATGTCCGAAATTGAAAAAATTGTAACGATGGATGCTGCAAGGCTTGACGGACTTGTTCTAACGAAATCGCTCTATGAAAACCGCGTGGATCTTCGCGGAGCAATAGCGATGGTGAACGACCTCCTTCTCTCCAGAGAGAAGGACACTACGCTAACCGAAATGTAAGGAGCAAATATGTCAACGGACTGCATCTTTTGTAAGATAGCAAATGGAGAGATTCCTTCTGAGAAGATCTTCGAAGATGAAGAGATCATAGCTTTTAATGATATTAACCCTGCAGCACCTAAGCATATGTTGATAGTGCCAAAGGAACACATACCTACTCTCAACGATCTACAGGAAAGACACGTGCCCCTTATTGGAAAGATGTTCGCCACTGCAAAGGACCTGGCAAAAAAGACGGGAATAAGTGAAAGTGGTTATAGAACCATCATCAATTGTAATGGCGACTCCGGCCAGGAGGTCTTTCATATCCATCTACATGTGCTTGGCGGGGCTAGACTAGGAAGAATGGGTTAAGCGTACGACCTAACCACCGGACAGAACCTTCATAGTAATCAACACAGTACCCATAATTCCCAAAACGAATAAAGCGACATAGAAAAAGAGCGTCACCCAGCGGAACTTGCTGGGCCTGGCAAGATTACCCCAATGCCACCATGGAACGAATCTATATGGAAGTTCCTCAGGCTCCCCATCCTTCTCGAACATGGAACCAAAGCCACCTCCACCACCCTTCCTGCCACGAAGTTTCTTGGCCTTCTCCCGCAACTGAGATTCCAGAGAAAGCCCCAACTCCTTAACGGCCATCTCCTCTAGCCTCCCGCCCATAAACTTACCCTCGGAAGCCTTTTGCGCTAAATTGAAACGTTTTCTTTTAGATGCTGATAAAGCGAGGTACATAAGCTCCTCACTGGTCATCTCCGCCAACATCTCCTTGGTAACAGTTGCACCCGCCTTCGTACCCTTTAGCTTCGCAAGAATCTGAGCGATAATCGAAAAGCGTACGAACTTCTCGACCTTCCCATTGTTTAGACGCATATCGCCGATAAATATCCCCTTCTGACCCTTGGCGACCAGCCCACGTAGCAAGAAGTTTCTAATCTCGGATAGTTGAACGCTCCTCTTTACAGTTCTATGAATGAACTTCTGAAAGAAATCTTTCCATTGAGAATCACTCTTCTCCTTTAAGATCGTCTCACCATCCTTGGACTGCTTTGCGAGCTGCTTCCCGTCTTCAAATCTTGCCACGACCATTTTCTCAAATTTTGAAAGTAGATTGTCAACGCGATCTGATGCCGTCTGTCGTTCCAAGCCTCCCTTTTCCGAACCCCTTGAGGAGGCCAACCTCCCCTTCTCCTGAACTAGCTTTCCATCTCGAATGCGCGTTGAACCATCAGGCTTTTTCTTCTGCTGCGTTTTCTGTTGTTCCTTCGCAGCATCGCCCTTTTGTGTTTCAGCATCCTTATCACGTCTGTCGGTGACAACCTTACCGCTGGCTAGCCGAAAATGCTGATAGGCCTGAGCACCTTTCAACGCCTTGGCCATTTTTTGAAAAAATGGTAGCCGCTGTTTGATCTGAAATGGGCGCACCTTCAGAGCTTGAGCAAGCTCCTTTTCAGCCTTCTCGACCTCCGATTTGGGCGCGTTCTCCTTGATCGCACGAACGTAGCGCTGCAACTTTTGACTAGTATCGGCAGGAGGGGTCAGGTTTGACCTGATCATATCTCCGCTTTTGGACATTCCAGCTGAATTTACCATTTAACTCCTATTCAAGTTTTCATCATTATATGCGTTCAATCCTGAAAGCTCAAGAAAAGTCAAAAATCTGCCGTCAGAGCTTATACTGACTGCTCTTTATCTAAATGACGTCACATGTGCGTTATACGAATCTATCTATACACCTAAAAAATAAGGAGTTACTAAAATAATCTAAAAAACATCCTTTGGCACAAAACCTGCATTATTTTCATCTTAGTTGTATTTCTTTAATGATTTGAAAGGAGGGTGTTATGGCTTACGCAGGAGGAAAGAAGGTTCATAGGAGGCTGGCTCATGTAGACGCAAAAAAACCGCCCCAGAAAGCGGTCCTTTCTAAAGCAGATCAAAAGAAGATGGGAGAGCTAAAGAAGAAACAGCTCGATGCTTACAAGAAGGTACCAAAGGGTGAGTTGGCAAAATTTATGAAGGCAATGCAGATGCCTGCCTCGCTTAAGGGTCCTGATATATGGGGCATCAAAAAGCCACAGGCGGCCGGTACAAAAAAACCCATTCCGTTCAGTGGTGTATTTCGTATTGAGATTTTAAAGCCGGATGGAACGATAGTTAAAGTCCACGATGTAAAACCGCTAAAGCCAATCACCTCGTATTCAGGAAAGCCAGGCCCAGGAAAAGTTGGCCGTGCCTTTCATGGATGGGAAAGCAAGGGAATGATGGCCGTAGATGAAGGTACGGGAGAAGGCAGCCACATGCGTCGTTTTCTACTCGATGTTGACCAAGGCGACATGGCTAAAGCAGAAGCAGCTGGCAAGCTCCTGGCCCAAAAGGCAGGCAAAGGCCACAACTATAGAATCGTGTTTATAGGGGGACCGTCCGAATAAATTCTATTCTGCAATCTAATTGCAGAATAGAAAACTCCTATTTGCATCTGAAGTAATGTGGATTTAATTCGCAAACCTTGACGAAGTGCAGCTGTCCGCGATGACGATCCATTAAGGCGTTGTATACTATCCCCATCAGGAGATGATTCCTGTATGTGGGTGAGTACATCAGCGCTGAGCCGGCATGAAACATATTACATTCCTCATCACCCTCTTCACAATCCCTAGCTGATGCATTCATGTGATAGACACCCATGAGATAGAGATCGTCAGTCAATATAGCACTATCGTACTCATCATGTCGCTTGGCTATAAATGGTTTCTTCCGCAGCGGATCCAGAAATAACTCCAAACCATCACCCAACTTGAAAGAGCTGTATATGTGATCGACATCAAGATAGTTGGAGGCAGAATCGTATATCTGCGGAGGGGGCATACCGATAATCATAGCTAGCCCCTTAACTAAATAAGCAAGCTCATCACATCTGACCAACTTTCTAGCAAGGATATCGTCCACTGTTAACTCAGACATCGATATGTCATCACTATATTTCATACCTAGTCCGCTTGGAGAGAAGATAAGGCCATACAGAGCCCGTGCAGTCTTCTCCACATCCCCGGTATTATTCCACATATTCCTGATGGGTGCTAATTTCTTGAGTATATGAGTAAGATTTTTCTTTGAATAAAAAAACCATGGAACAGTCATCCCAGCTTTTTTGACATCCCCCAAGAGAGTCGACGTATGATCAGGACAACTAGCCATATCATCTACGCAGTCTACGTTAACGAGATATTCATCAGTAACTTTTCTGAGTGCATATTGACGCATCTCCTGAGGTGATACCTTGCCATCAGGTTTTGTATGTTTTTTTGCTCTGGATTTACTGCTGAAATCTATATAAGGAACACCAACATCTATAGAGTGTTTATCTAGAGAGGGATCCTTATCCTTAAGTATGAGGCACACATCATAGCCGACCTTATCGACACTCCTCAATGGCTTACAAAAAGTTTTGGACATCTACCCTACCCCGTTAGAATTAGAATTGTTTTTCATACCTTTTTCGCACTTTTTAAAAAAAAGTTGCTAATCATATTTTTTTTCCTAACTTAAGCGTTGGCAACTCTATGTATTTATTTTATTGAAGAAATTCAACAGGTTATTCCACAGGGCGAGATAATCATGACTTGCAGTCTAGCCGATCTTCAGGATGTATTGGAAAAAGACAGTAATACTTTATATATCAATGGGTTATCTGATTCCTCATTCGCCCTAACCCTCTCAAGGATGGTGACTCAAAAAAGAACAACCAGCTGGGTCGTCATTACGGAGAGCGAGGATCTCTCTCAGAAACTCATCGATGACCTATCTTTCTTTTCATCACCCACAGACAGAAATCGCATTGCGCATTTTCCTTTAACTGGCACCCTTCCATTCTCCAGGATTTCCCCTGAACCTGAGATCTGGGCCGATAGACTGCAAATCCTCTACAAACTCATAAAGAAAGAACCCCTAATTCTTATAACCTCAGTCGAGGCGATATCTAGACGCCTACCTCCCAAGGAGTTCATCTCCTCCGGTTCGAGGGAGCTGAAAATGGATGAGAATATTGATCGCGATGAGCTCATACGATACCTGGCGGATTTCGGCTATGAGGATATTGGACTTGTGGAGAATGAGGGCAGCTTCGCACATAGGGGGGGAATCCTCGACATCTGGTCACCCACGAACGATCTCCCTGTAAGGATTGAACTCGATGGAAATAGAATCATGTCGATGCGTTTCTTCGATTCCACGACACAGCGATCAAAAAAAATGCACCTTGAAATTCAGAAACTCGAATTAATTCCCGTAAGCGAAATTCCCTTCGATAAAAAATCCAGAAGTTTGGCTGCTCATCGGGTTAGAGATCGATCTGACGCTCCCCTATCCTCTGGCGAAAAAAGGACCTTGATAGAATCCATACATGAGGGAATTAGCTTTTCAGGGATCGATACACTCCTTCCCCTTTTTCATAAGAGCACATCAACATTTTTTGATTATCTTCCAGACGACAGCATCGTCCTAACTTTAAATGACATCGACATAGAGGAATCATCCAAAAACTTTCACACATCCGCCAAAGAGCTATTCGAGGGAAGTCACAGTCCGGAAAGAATTATAAACCCTGATGAGATACTGCTGAACTTCGATGACATCAATGATGCGATATCAAATTTCACATATCTAAAAGTTGGAAACACCATCTCAGAGATAAGCGATACACCGACCCTCAATTTTAATATCGAAGGAAATCGGGATATACGACCGATGATCGTCGGTCATAAGGATGACGAGGATATGCTCTCCCCCTTCGTCCGGCTCATCAAGGAATGGAAGAGGAAGGGCTGGCATACCTTACTCACATGTCACACACAAATTCAGGCAGATAGGCTCGGAGATCTCTTCCACACGCACGGTATCGAACTAATGTCGTTCGATGCTCCCTTTGACACATTGAACGACATGGAGACATCCACCGTAAAATTGAAGATCGGCAGGTTGTCACAAGGCTTCAGGTGGCCAAATGAAAAACTCGCCATTGTTACTGATGAGGAAATTTTCGGCGAAAAGATCACGAGAAGGGTAAAAACTCATAAGCCGATGGAACCATTCACATCATTCACCGAGCTCGCCAAGGGAGATTATATAGTCCATGAGCAGCATGGTATAGCTAGATACCTGGGCCTGGAGCATCTCTCTATCAACGATAAAGCTGGCGACTACATGCTGCTCGAATATATGGGCGGCGATAAACTCTACCTACCCGTCTATCGCCTAAATTTGGTTGGAAAATATATAGGGTCAGGTGAAGGCAATCCACCCCTCGACAAACTGGGCGGCATCAGATGGAGCAGTGTCCAGAAGAAGGTCAGGCGCGATGTCAGCATGACCGCAGTGGAGCTTCTAAGAACTTTTGCCGAACGAGAGATTCATTCAGGTTTTTCATTCCCCGACGGTGGAACTGAATACGAAGAGTTCTGCGCCTCCTTTCCGTATGATGAAACGCCGGACCAGTCACGTGCAATAGAAGATGTCATGAATGACATGTCGGTGGATAAATCTTCTGACCGGCTCATCTGCGGAGATGTGGGTTATGGGAAAACTGAAGTCGCCATGCGTGCTGCATACAGAGCCACCATGGCGGGCAAACAGGTAGCGATACTGGTTCCTACAACTGTTCTCGCCCTTCAGCATTATGAAAACTTTATAAAACGATTCTCTGAAGCGCCTGTATCAATAGAGATGCTCTCAAGGTTTAAATCCCTGAAGGAGAGAAAAGAGATAGTCGAAAACATCAAGCGCGGAACGGTGGATATCATCATTGGAACCCACAGGCTGATTCAGAAGGATATATCATTTAAGAATTTAGGACTTCTTATAATCGATGAGGAACATCGCTTCGGCGTAAAACATAAGGAGAGAATTAAGAAGCTGCGCTCTGCCGTCGATGTCATCTCCTTAACGGCTACGCCGATCCCCAGAACGCTAAATCTATCTCTGGTTGGGATACGGGATATCAGCGTGATAAACACCCCTCCGATAGACCGCATGTCGATATCTACATATGTGACCCCTTTTGATGAGGGAATCATAAGACAGGCTATAATGAAGGAAGTCGCCAGAGGAGGACAGGTATTCTTCGTTCACAATCGCGTAGAAACCATAGCCTCACTCTACAGGAGACTCACAACCCTCCTACCTGGAGTAAAAATTGTCGTGGGGCATGGCAAATTAAAGGAGAAGGCTCTCGAAAATGTTATGATCGATTTCTTGGAAAAACGAGCTGACGTTCTCCTATGCACAACAATAATTGAATCAGGCCTTGATATTCCAAATGCGAATACAATTATCATTCATAGAGCGGATACCTTTGGACTTGCACAACTATATCAACTTCGCGGTCGCGTCGGCAGATCGAATTTAAGAGCTTACGCCTATTTACTTACCCCAGAAAGTGGCGAGATGACACCGTTGGCAAAGAAAAGGCTAGCTGTTCTGAAGCGATTCACTGAACTCGGCAGCGGATTTCAAATTGCGATGCATGATCTTGAGTTTAGAGGAGCGGGAAATATACTCGGTAGCGCGCAATCGGGCCATATCAACTCGATTGGATATGAACTCTACACCAAGCTCCTCGACAGAACGATCAGAAAACTGAAAGGCCTGGAGGTGCGGGAGGAGGTCGATCCGGAGCTCAACCTGAAGGTATCTGCGTTTTTACCGGAGGGCTACATACCTGACCAAGGAACACGGGTCGAACTGTACAGAAGGCTTGCCAGCCGCGAAACTGAAGAGGAATTAATGGAGCTTGCAGGCGAACTGCATGATCGCTTTGGCCCTCTACCCGACGAAGCTATCAACATGATAAAAATGATGGAAATCAAGATATTAGCTCTAATACTTAAAGTTCAACAGTTAACATTTGATGGTGCCCAATTCTCCTGCCAACTCGGCGAATCGACCCCGCTCAAGCCTGAGAAGGTCATGGAATTGGTCGAAAAGGAATCCAGCAGATATCGTCTAGTTCCGCCGGATAAACTACTGATACTTGCTGATGACGTATCTAGCGAACACTCAATTCTCAAGTCTGCTAAAAACTGCTTGAGCCGTCTCACAGGCTATGTTACCTGACATAGTCATGTCAAAAAACCTCATTATAATGGTTATTTGCACACTCATCGCAGGCTGCTCTGGAGACAACAGCCCGATAGTCGCAAATGTAAACTCAATACCGATCAAATCAAGCTCCCTCGAGCGGGAGATGATTCTGGAAAGCGGAAAATATGATCCCGCTACTCTTTCTATCGACGCCAACTTCAATGAGTTCAGAAAGCAGGCACTCGACAAACTCATTCAGGAATCTATTCTGCTTGAAGAAGCGAACGCACTGAACATCGCTGCATCTAAGGAAGAGCTCGAACATGCCAAGCTTCTTCAATCAGGAGGACTTGATAATAAACATTTTGCAGAGTGGTTGAGCGAGCACGGTTTGAAGATGAAGGATTGGGATGAAATCATCAGCAAAAGAGTGACCATAGACAAGCTTATAAAGAAACAGGTTTACGATAACATACCTATCCCTAAAAAGAAGATTGAAGCATACTACAAGAAACATATTCAGAATTTCAGACAGCCAACTCAATTCAGAGCGCTTCAAATAATCGTAGATGAACGTGAGGTCGCAGATAGGATAATCTCAGAACTAAAACAGGGAGCCGACTTCGCAGCTCTTGCAAAAAAACACTCAATGAGTCCTGACGG
>JABGOS010000118.1:0-75765 GCA_018645265.1 Deltaproteobacteria bacterium | reverse complement strand
AAGCGAGGGGGAGATCTGGGCTATTTCGATGCTGGAGCATATCCTGAGGTATTTGCTGAAGTATGTCAGAAACTGAACATAGGTGAAACAAGTGAAGTCATAGTCACAGACTATGGATACCAGATATTCCAACTTCTTGATAGAAGACCACCGAGACAGCTATCTCTTGCAGATGTTACACCTCTCATACGAAAAACGCTCGCCGAAGATCAGTCCGAGATTGTCTTCAAGAAATGGCTTGAGGAATTGAACGTTAAATACAACGTAAATATAAATGACAAGATTTTGTCGGAGGTAAAGTTAGATGATAAGAGTTCTTAAAATATCAGCCCCCATAACGATTTGTTTGTTACTCATTTTTGGAATAGCTCATGCAGAAACCACGACCCTGGATGGCATTGCAGCCATAGTAAATGACCAAGTTATTACCAAACATGAGCTGAAAAGAGCTCTTATACAAACATACGGAAAAACCAAAACGAAGGTCAACGAGCAGGATCGCAGAAAGGTTCTAAACGAGCTGGTCGACGACAAACTCTTCGATCAGATCGTAGCCAAAGCTAGCATAAAGATAACAGATGATGAACTGGCCAAGGCAATCGCTGGGGTGCTGCACCAGAACAAAATGTCTATCGAACAACTGCAGAGAGAATTAGCTGATAAAGGGACAACATACGACGAATATAAGAGAGATGTGGAAAGACAGATCAAGCGTATCAAGTTTGTAAACCAGGTCATTGGACCGCAAGTCAAAATATCAAATCAGGATCTACGAGATTACTACCAGAAACATCAGGAGCAGTTCAGGGGAAGCCATAGTGCACATATCGCACAGGTAATCTTTCCATTAGCCAACATTGAGACACAGGCCCAGTTCGAAAAGATCCGTAGCGATGCCATGACCGTCGTCTCGCAGGCTCGGAAGGGAAAGAGCTTCAAGAAACTCGCTGAGCAATATTCCAAAGGGCCAAATTCAACATCGGGTGGCGATCTTGGAATGGTTAATCTGAAAGATTTGCCAACTATAGTGGCCGATACAGTCAGAAACATGAAGGTCGGTGATGTGAGCAAACCTATCTTTACCGGTCAGGCCCTTATCATTGTTAAACTGATCTCACTACCTGAGATTTCCGCCGCCGATTTCGATAAGCTGCGCGACAACATCTACGGAGCAATGTACGATACTAGAATTGAGGAAACGCTAAATAACTATCTCCTTAAGGAGAGACAAAAAGCATATATTGATATTCGGTAAATCCGTGTAAAGCATACTGTGGATCGCGATGTCACGGCACACGGTATTCAACTCACGGCACACTTCAAATAAGACAGTGAAAAAGCTAATCGGAATCACAATGGGCGACCCCAAGGGGATCGGTCCAGAAATAATAATCAAGTCTATTCGGAAACTGGACTCCTCCATCACCGATAGGATACGAATATACGGCGATCCCAGCGTCTTCGAGAAAGCATATAAACTCGTAGGTTCAGACACCATTCGTTTGAACTTCGCATCTACATCTGACTCTATCAATCATCCACAAAAAATGTCCGAAATGGAAGCTGCTAAAACAACATTTACAGCGCTTAATCGAGCTATCTCGGATGCAAACAGTGATCAGTTGGGAGCTATAGTAACGGCTCCGGTGAACAAGTCCCGCCTGAATCTCGTTTGTCCGAATTTTAGGGGTCACACTGAATACCTCGCCTCAGAATCAGGCATTCAAGATCCCACCATGATATTTATCTCTGTGGGCAAGGAAAAGGAGATCCCAGTCCTCTCACTCGTTACAACGCACGCACCTATTGCGGATCTCCCAAAAATGATAACTCGAAAAACCGTCCTCTCTACAATTTTAAAGACATTCGAAATGATGAAGGAGTATACCGGCCGAAGTAATATCCGAATCGCTGTTGCAGCTCTGAATCCACATGCTGGAGAAAATGGTTTTTTGGGGAGAGAGGAAATCGAGACAATACAACCGGCCATCATGGATGGTCAAGGAAGAGGTGTGAACTGTGAAGGACCCTTCCCTGCTGACAGCTTGTTCAACCAAAGCAATTTTGCTAAATACGATGCTATCGTTGCAATGTATCACGATCAGGGACTTATCCCGCTCAAGGCATCAGGTATGGGTAATACAGTAAACTTTACGGCTGGCCTGCCGTTTATCAGAACGTCACCCGCCCACGGCACCGCTGAGGATATAGCTTGGAGCGGGTCCGCGGATGAAAGCAGTATGCTATCCGCAATTAAAGTGACCGACAAATGTCTATCTAGAAAAGGGAGGATTTAAAACCATGTCTAACATTAAATTTGGAACGGATGGATGGCGCGCAGTTGTAGGTAAAGATTTTATACCTGAAAATATAGCGAAGGTAACCCAAGCCTTCTGCGATCTCTACCCTACCCTGGAGAATACAGGCCACCCTGTCGTCATTGGATATGACAGAAGGAACCAGAGCCCAGAAGCTGCAAAGCTCATAGCGAGTGTTCTCCTCGGCAATGGACTTAAGGTAATACTATGCGACAATTTCTGCCCCACACCTACAGTATCATGGTACGTCAAGAAGAAGAAACTAACAGCAGGCATTATGGTCACTGCAAGCCACAACCCTGCTGAATGGAACGGTATCAAGTTCAAGGAAAGTTATGGCGGTGCAGCATCCGGTGAATACTGCAAACCTATTGAGGATAAGATTGAAGAGAATGATCAAAAAGGAAGAGAGCCGCAAACGGAATCGCTCGATGGAAATCCGAATATTTCAACATTCGATCCTTATAAGGAATACATGAACTCCTTTACGGAATTCGTCGATATAGATCTCATTAAGAACAGTAACTTCAGGATCATGTTTGATCCGCTGTTCGGTTCAGGATGTGGATATATGCCTAAGCTTTTAGGGAGCATGATCGAAGAGATCCACAACACCGCCGATACGAATTTTGGCGGACTGAATCCGGAGCCGATACCACCGCATGCAAATGAACTGATGAAAAGGGTTAAGGAGGGAGATTTCTCATGTGGCCTCCTAACTGATGGCGATGCAGATCGAGCCGGCGCCGTTGACGAAAACGGTAATTTCGTCACTACACACGAAGTTTATGCTCTACTCATCAGGCATATCATAGAGAACAAGGGCTGGAAGGGAAAGATCATCAAATCGATATCTACGACTCAGATGATCAATCGGATAGCCAAGAAATACGGAATGGAATGCGAGACGACTCCTGTAGGTTTTAAGTACATCAGCCCAGCTATGAAGGACCCCTCGGTAATGGTAGGTGGCGAGGAAAGCGGCGGCTTTGGATTTCCAAGACATATTCCGGAGCGTGACGGCGTATTCTCAGACCTCATGCTTCTCGAATACATGGCAACCGCAAAGAAGCCTCTGGGCGAGCTCGTTGCGGCGCTACAGGAGGAGTTTGGACCTACAAAGTATCGCAGACTCGACAACCACCTAGACGCTGAAACGATCAGCAGGGTTCGTGGAAGAATGAATGAACTCGACATCAAAGAGGTTGGAAAACGCAAAGTCGTTCGTCACGAAACAATGGACGGACATCACTTTCTCTTCGATGATGACTCCTGGTTGCTCTTTAGAGCTTCTGGGACCGAACCCCTGATTCGTATCTATGCTGAAGCACCGACGATGAAGGATGTTGAAGAATTGTTGGATGAGGGAAAGAAACAAGTCGGATTATAAGCTCCATACGTCCTGTGTCGTGCGTTATTTGCGATATATTAAGCGATAACTCACGACACAGGACCTAAGAAGACCCACACTGAATATATGCCTCCAAATAGCATAGTTGTCCGCGGCGCGCGGATGCATAACCTAAAAAACATCGATGTCACCATCCCTAAATATAAGATGGTGGTGATCACCGGCCTTTCCGGCTCTGGAAAATCTTCCCTTGCCTTCGACACCATATATGCCGAGGGACAGAGAAGGTACATAGAATCACTTTCAGCGTACGCCAGACAGTTTCTAACTCAAATGGATAAGCCTGACATCGACTCAATCGAAGGGCTCTCCCCTGCTATATCCATCGAACAACGCACCGCAAGCAGAAATCCAAGATCGACAGTCGGAACCTCAACGGAAATCTATGATTATTTAAGACTCCTTTTCGCTCGTATTGGAAAACCACATTGCCCAGGCTGTTTAAGACCGATTTCCGGTCAGACCATATCGCAGATGGTCGATTCTATAATGAAACTCACCAAGTCATCGAAAGTATCCATCCTTTCTCCGATTGTAAGCGGTAGAAAGGGTGAACATTCAAGAGAGTTGAAGAATCTTGCCAAGCAGGGCTTCGTGAGGGTTAGAATTGACGGTAAAACCTTCGAGTTATCGAATCTGCCAAAGCTGAACGGTAAGAAAAAACATGATATCGATCTTTTCGTAGACAGGCTTGAAATCAAGGGCAGCATCCGCACACGCCTGGCGGACTCCCTCGAAACGGCACTGAAATTTGGTGATGGCATTGTAAAACTGCTGACGAAAGATGGCGAAACGCTTCTCTCTGAAAAACATGCATGTGCCTACTGCAGCATCAGCATTCCCGAAATCACCCCACAGCTATTCAGTTTCAACAGCCCAAAAGGAGCCTGTCCCGACTGTGATGGTTTGGGGAGCAGAAGATATTTCGACCCAGATTTAGTGGTTCCAAATACCCACCTTTCACTCCGCGAAGAAGCCGTAAAACCATGGCAAAGAATGAAAGCGACTGATCGTGTTGACCTCATCCAAGCTCTGGCAAAACACTACAAATTCGACATACGCACTCCTTACAACGAACTCCCTGAAGAGGTAAAAAGGGTTATCATATACGGATCCGGCAACGAAAAAATACGATTCTCCTATGATACAGGAGGAGATAGGCGACATATCTTTAGCACACCATTCGAAGGTGTAATCCCATACCTGGAGAAAAGACTTGCCGCAACAACCTCAGCGTCAGTGCAGGATTACATAGAAAAATTTATGAACATGCAGGATTGCCCAACCTGTGAAGGAAGAAGACTCAAACCTGAGAGTTTACATGTAACTGTGGGCGAAAAGAATATATCTGAAGTAGTAAAATTGCCCATAAGCAAAGCTCTCGAATTCTTCAAGTCATTAAAACTGGGCAAAAAAGATTTAAAAATAGCAGACAAAATTCTAAATGAGATACAAGAACGTCTGAGCTTCCTGATTGATGTTGGCTTGAACTACCTCACCCTTGAACGCTCTAGCGCCACCCTTGCAGGTGGTGAGGACCAGCGAATCAGACTCGCCACCCAAATCGGCTCTGCGCTAACCGGCGTACTCTACGTATTGGATGAACCTTCGATCGGCCTGCATCAACGCGACAACGAACGTCTCATATCGACCCTTAAGAGACTCCGCGATATCGGAAATACAGTGCTCGTTGTCGAACATGATAGGGACACGATGCTGGAGGCGGATCACATAATTGATCTCGGCCCCGGGGCCGGTATCAAGGGTGGCAGGATCGTATCGGCCGGATCCCCAGAAGAGGTGATGAATGATAAGAATTCACTCACCGGAAGATATCTTGCAGGAGATGTAAAAATCGATAAGCCACACGGACGAAGAGGGACAAAGGATCTATGGCTTAATATCAAGAGGGCCCATGAACATAATTTGAAGGATATAGATGTATCTATTCCACTCGGACTCTTCACCGCTGTAACCGGAGTGTCAGGTTCTGGCAAATCCACTCTAATTAACGATACGCTATATTCTGGACTGATGCAGCGCATAGCAAGATCTAAAAAAGCGGCCGGAAAGGTCGATGATATAGAGGGCTGGCAGAATATCTCCAAGGTCATAAATATAGATCAGACACCAATCGGCAGGACCCCTAGATCCAACCCTGCAACCTACACCGGTATATTTACTCACATCAGGGATCTTTTTAGCCATCTGCCAGAGGCTAAAGCAAGAGGATATAAGCCAGGTCGGTTCTCCTTCAATGTTAAAGGTGGACGATGCGAAGCCTGCGAAGGCGATGGCATCTTAAGAATCGAAATGCACTTCTTACCTGACGTCTATGTGGAATGCGAGGTCTGCCAAAGCCTTAGGTTTAACAGAGAAACCCTCGAAGTAAAATACAAGGGCGCCTCAATAGCTGATGTCCTCAGAATGACTGTAAACCAAGCACACAGCTTCTTTGAAAATATACCCTCAATTAGACATAAACTGGAAACTTTAATCGATGTGGGACTCGGTTATATAGAACTCGGACAAGCGGCAAACACCCTTTCAGGCGGTGAAGCTCAGAGAATAAAACTATCGAAGGAGCTCTCTAGAAGAGCTTTTATACACCCCATTGATGGGGTAAGCGGTAAAACGTTATATATCCTGGATGAGCCTACCACAGGTCTTCATTTCGACGATATTCAAAAGCTATTGGACGTTCTGGACAAACTAGTGGAGAGCGGAAACACAGTTATAGTAATAGAGCATAACCTTGACGTCATCAAGTTTGCGGACTATTGTATCGACCTTGGTCCCGAAGGCGGCGAAGCAGGTGGCAAAATAATCGCAACAGGCACGCCTGAGGAATTGAGTAAAAATTTAAAATCTCATACCGGCCGTTACCTCAAAAAGGCCCTGGAGAATTGACCATGTTCAAAAAAATCAAATTTGTCGCACTATCCATAACAGTACTTACCATCTTAGCGGTTAACGCAAATGCAGCGGGAAGGCAGTTTACGACCCAAGGGCAACTTACGGACGGTACACCTGTCCACATGACGGTGGTTGCCCCAGAGGAGAGTAAACAACAGGCCGAACAAATCCTCTCATCTGCGCTTTCAGTTATAGTCAGAATAGATGGTCAACTTTTTGGTGGGGGTGGGCTTGCAACTCAGATTAACAACCTTCAAAAAGGCCAGGCGCTTCGACTTCCTTCGTATGTTTTCTACATGGTCAAGAGCGCAACTACCCTCTCAGCTCAGACAAAAGGTTTTTTTGATATAGCGGCACCCTCCCAAAGCAATGCATTCTCGAAACGTGATTGGAGACGCATTTCCCTCGACAGAGAAAACTTAACAATTTCATTTAAAAGCTCCGGCATGAAGTTGGACCTCAGCAAAATTTCCAAGGGTTATTATGTGGACATAGCCCTGAATGAAATCGCAAAAGCCGGTTTTAACAATGCGATGGTGAACGTAGGACCAATCAGTCGAAATAGAGGACACAACATTTTTACACCGTGGAACATTCAGATAGGCTTTGGTGGAAACGCTCAACACTCAAAGTATGCATACCGAGCCTTCAACTATAACATTAGAAACGTAGGTGCAGCGACGATAACCCCGACAGGTCTTGGAAGAAACCTGATAGATGGAAAAACCAGGAATCCTGTCGGAGATCCTATGATGAAAAGCATAACGATATTGGCCAATGACGCTACAACTGCTACGGCCTTTGGCCTGGCCGCTTACGCCATCGGATCAAAGGGTGCCATCAAGTTCGTGGATAGAAATGATGCCATCAAGGGAATTATGGTAGATCAGCAAGGTCAGATCGTTGCATCCAAAGACCTAAACACAAGCTCTTTGACCAAAGAAAGTCGCTGGCCGGTCTACGGCAAAGCCAGTGGGGGACCAAATGATCTCAAACAAAAACGGCGCGAGGAGGCTTCAGGCCTATAAAGTCTTCGCTTCTACCCTTCTATCCCTGCTCATACTCATCTCCACTACGCGAACCGCTATAGGTGGAGGTATCGAGCAGTACCAAAGACACGCTACAATCGGCGGTCGTATTCCTGTCTCCATAATTATCGTTGGATGGTCGAAAGATAAAAAGACCATGGAAAAGCTCTTCGACGTCGTCCTATCCAAAATAAATACAGTCCATACCAACTTAAACTGGGCAAACGCCCAAAGTGAGGTTTCGAGAGTAAACGCCAATGCAGGCAAGGGTCCTGTTACAGTATCCTCTGAAGTCTTAGCCGCCTTTCAAGCCGCTAAAAAAGTTTCCGGTTGGACTGATGGCGCCTTCGATATTACATATTACCAAGGACCGGGCAGTTACAGAGATATCGCTATAGATAAATCCAACTACACCGTAGAACTCAAGACGGCTGGGATGAGAGTCAACTTCGATAAAATAATCGATGGCTTTCTAGCCGACGTAATCGTCCACTATGTTTATCATGCAAATATGCACAACGCTATGGTCAAGGTCGGTAGCATATTCAGAGGTATTGGAAACGGAATGAGCGGGCCCTGGAGAATTCAAGTACAGGATGATTCAGGTACATTTGCAAAACATGCATTAAATCTTACGGTCATGAATACCGGAGTCGCCGCCGTCAGTGCCAGCAAATACAGAGGAACATCGATAATTGATCCAAGATCCAAGAGTGCAATAAACACCCCCTGCAAAGGCGTTGTAGCAGTAATGAGAGAGGCAGCCCTCGCAAATGGGTTGGCTGAAGCAGTATTCGTAGTGGGACCAGAAAAAGGCAAAAAATTGTTATCCAAATATGCCAAAGGACTGATCGTCAACAACAGTGGAAGATTCATCCGCACGGCGGGCTTTTAATATGTTTCGGGATTATCTAGACCTGCTAAAGAAAGTCGATGATTTCACCAACAATCTAAAAGCGAAACATAATGAGAAGATCACATGCCACAGTGGATGCAGCAAGTGTTGTATCACAGGAATAACGGTATGGAAGATTGAGTTCGACCACTTACAAACAAATTCACCTAGCTACAAACTAACCTCGCCACCAGATGACAGTTCTAGATGTAAGTTTTTAAACGCTAACGGTCTCTGCAGCATATACAAAATCAGGCCTTTAGTTTGCCGCCTTTGGGGTCTCCCTCTTATGATCGGCCCTGACACAGCTGACAGTCTACACAAACTTGATTCATCCATAACGAAGAACGGCTCAGGAAGCGTACTCATGTGCTGTGATCTCAACTTCGACGGGGATATATCGAAAGCAGCATTGCCGGCAAACGACCTCCTAAATGCCGACCTAGTTTTAACTACCCTAGCAGCGATTAATCACGTCTATTGTGAGAAGTTTGATAGCGACGTTACAAAAAGATTCTCCATTGAAAGTATCATTTAGCAGCACAATTCCTAACATACAGATATAAAAAAGGCGCCCTGCATTTCACAGAGCGCCCCTCTATTATTAAACTGTAAATTACTTCTTATTTCTCTACGATTCCAACTCCATCCACACAGTCGCCATTCACGCGATCGTTATACACAATACCGATAACCTGATCTTTAGGGGACATAATCTTGGTTTCGACGTACTGACGACCACCCTGAAGATCTTTGTTGTATGCTATTCTTTCTTCACCATGCTTGCGGTCTCTGCAGATCACGCTTGCGCCATCAGCTTGATCCTTACCAGCACGATCCTTATAAACAACGCCTACTACCTTTTCATAAGGATTACACTTGATGCGAATCTTGCTACGATCGTTGAAGTCACTATTCGGAACTTCAAATTCACCCTTCTTACCCTTACAGATGACCGAAACTGCATCCATGCAATCTGCATTCTGAGTATCGTTATAGGTAATACCGATCATCTTTACGCCCTTACCTTCGCATGTTTTAACAACGTTCTGCTTGCTGCCAACCATGTCCTGGGTCGTACGAACTTTTCTTGCCATCGCCGAACTCGCAACCATAGCGAAGATGGCGAAAACCACTACTGCTAATGCTAATTTCTTCATAGTTTCTCCTCCCACAAGTTAATTGTTCCTCAAGATTTCTGGATTCTACTCGTTACCTAGTGAACGTCAAGACCGAAGTCACCTACTAAGCCATAAGCTTCTCTATAAGAGCTTTTGCGGACGGGTACTCCTTTAAGAGCTGATCCCTATTACCCATCTCAAAATCGCCAAAATCAAATCCCGGGGCAACGGTACATCCCACGAATGAAAAATGGCTACCTGGCCCTGGATATGCTCCAAACCAGCAACCTGCTGGCACCACATGCTGGACCTTCTGACCCCTTTCAATCTCGTTTCCTAAAATAGTTTCAACAACTTGCCCATCTGGCATAAATTGAACAACCACCAAGGGATCACCTAGATAAAAATGCCACATCTCATCTGAAGCAATCCTGTGCAGAGATGATTTGGTCCCCTCGGGCAAGAGATAGTATATCCCCGTTGAAAAGCTTCTATCTCCATTGAAACGTTCAGGCAGAGCAACCTTTGAAATCGATTCAAACGCCCTATAGGTTTCTTTAAAATATCCACCCTCCGGATGTGCCTCCATCTGGAAGATCTGGATTAGTTTTTCAACCGATATATCCCTCATAAGACCTCCCCGCCAATTAATCCCCTCAAACACAAAGAAAAAAATGCTATTGACGCCCCCTTCCCGGTCCCCTATAGGCGCAAAGTCTGGAGGTGTAAATGATCAAAAAAGGCGGCATAGTAATAGCGCTCGGCGGAAACGCCATTAGCAAACCGGGGATGCGAGGGACGATCCAGGAACAGTTTTACTCAACTTCTGAAAGCATGGAACATATCGCCGAACTCGTCATAAATGGTTACGACAGAATCATAATAACCCACGGCAACGGACCACAGGTTGGAGCAACTATCCTGAGAAGTGAAATAGCCAGCAAAACTGTCTACCCTCTCCCCATGGATACGTGCGTAGCCGACACCCAGGGGGGAATGGGCTACATGATCCAGCAGGTTCTAACAAACTCCCTGAGAAAAAGAGGTGTCAAGTTACCTGTAGCAACTATAGTCACGCAAGTAATGGTCGATGCTAAGGACCCATCCTTTGATAACCCTTCTAAGCCGGTCGGGATGTTCTATAATGAACGTGAGGCGCAAGAGCTCCACATCGGTCGCGGTTGGATTATGAAGGAGGATTCCGGTCGCGGTTGGCGCCGCGTAGTTCCAAGTCCAAAACCTGTTAAGATATTGGAATCAGAACCGATTAAGACCCTTTTCAACAAGGGTTATATAGTCATAGCAGGAGGTGGTGGCGGAGTATCTGTCAGCCTCAATCGTCACAATCTCTTCTATGGAACAGAGTCAGTCATAGATAAGGATTTAACCAGCTCAATACTAGCTACAGAGGTTGAAGCTGAAACGCTGATCATTTTAACTCAGGTCGAGTTCGCATATCTCAACTTTGGGAAAGCGGATCAGACAGCTCTGAAACGAGTCACAGCATCCGAGCTAAAACAACACTTGGCAAACGGTGAATTTGCCGCCGGCAGCATGAAACCAAAAATAAAGGCATCCCTGGACTTCCTTGAACATGGTGGAAAGAAGGTGATTATCACCTCAATACCGAATTGCTTAGCGGCACTGCGAGGAAAAACGGGAACGGTAATTCAGAAATAAATTTCAATTGACATCACTTGAATAATGAATATTTGAACAAACTGTATGAAGATTTTAACAGCCATTGGAGGTGATGGATGGCAGACATAGAAGAGCTTAGTTTCGACAACCCCGAAACCTGTCCAAATTGTGGCAATTTTGTAGGTCAGGAATCCACCTGCCCTAACTGCGGGGCTATCCTCTACCAGGAAGATGACAATTTAAACGTATTTGATGAAGATTCCGGAGTCGAATAATCCCCGCCACGGCTTCTCACCCGCAAACAAAAAACCGTTGCCTTTAAATAGGTTGAATGATAGGAGCCCACATCCGTTTGCGAGAGTGGTGGAATTGGCAGACACGCAAGATTCAGGTTCTTGTGGCCGCAAGGCTGTAGGGGTTCGAGTCCCCTCTCTCGCACAAAATGCTTCGTTCGATAATCACCACGGTTTCAAGGGCCATACTAGGCAGCCTTCGACTGATCAAATTTGTCGTCGGCTTTCTCATAGTATCTATCGTTCTAGCTCTAGCAGCCCTCGTAACGATCTATTTTTATTTCGCACAAGATCTGCCTGAAATTGCATCCATGAAGGACTATCGACCTCCTGTTATCAGCGAAGTCTTTGCAAAAGATGGGACCAGAATTGGGGAATACTGGACCGAGTGTCGCATTTTCCTACCCTACGACGAAATCCCCAAGCAGATATCACAAGCGTTTATAGATGCCGAGGATGCCCGATTCTTCGAACACAGCGGTGTCGATGCTAAATCGATATTCAGGGCATTTATAGCAAATATACGTGCCGGACACATTACACAGGGTGGCTCAACTATCACCCAGCAGATTACTAGATCCCTTCTACTCACCCCCGAGCGAAAACTATCCAGGAAGATAAAGGAAGCGATACTGGCTGTACGACTGGAGCGACATTTCAGCAAAGAACAGATATTAACGCTCTACTTGAATCAGATCTACCTCGGGAATAGGTCCTATGGAGTAGCTGCCGCTGCTAGAAATTATTTTCACAAGGATACAAAAGATCTCAGTCTCGGCCAAATAGCCCTTATAGCAGGGCTTCCGACTGCGCCTTCGACATTTTCGCCGGTTGCCAGTCCCAAACAGGCACGAAATAGGCAACTCATTGTCTTAAACCGAATGGTGGAAGAGGGACACATCACAGAGGATCAGGCCAAGGCCGCAGCAGATGAGCATTTCGAAGTATACGTCGCAGGAGTTGATAAAAGTTTTAATGATAACGATGCCGCCTACTTCACGGAATATATTCGAAGGATAGTGAAAGAGGAATATGGCGATGCATTCCTCTACCATAACGGATTAAGAATATATACGACGGTAGACCTCCCGCTGCAAAGGGCTGCAGTGCGATCTGTAAGGGCGGGCATAGAAAAACTCGATCGTCGCCATGGCTGGAGAGGGGCCAAGGAAAACGTCCCACCACATCAAATTGAAAAAAAAGCTGCCTGGCTGGGCAAAAGGATCTTAATCAAACAGTACGGGGATATTGTTGACTGGCCTCCTGATAGTAAAATAAAAAAAACCCGACACATAAAATTTAAAACTGATGATATCTATGAAGCTGTTGTATCAACATTCAGAGATAAAAAAGTCTACGTACGAATCGGAGATGTAACCGGCACAATTGATGCGGGTGGTTATGCTTGGGCCAGACCATTTTCAACGAAATGGCTCGGTGAAGAAGGTAGAAAATATATTAACGACCCGAAAACAATCTTGAAGATAGGTGATGTCATACTCGTCAGGCGTTTAAAGGACGGATCCTTCGCACTCGCTCAGGAGCCCCTTGTCGAAGGTGCCCTCTTGGCCATGACACCTGGCACCGGCTTCATCGAAGCCATGGTAGGCGGCTATGATTTCGGAAGAAGTGAATTTAACAGGGTCACCCAAGCACTTCGCCAGCCAGGATCAGCCTTCAAGCCGTTCGTCTACGCTGCAGCCCTGGATAAAGGTTACACATTCGATACTGCCATCCTGGATGCCCCCGTTGAATATCGCGTCGGTCGTCATAAAGTATGGAGACCAAAGAACTACGGCGGAAAACACAAAGGACCAACACCATTTAGGAATGCATTAAAATTCTCCAGAAATATTCCAACTGTAAAGATAACCT
Organism: Deltaproteobacteria bacterium; assembly: GCA_018645265.1. Lineage (GTDB taxonomy): Bacteria > UBA10199 > UBA10199 > 2-02-FULL-44-16 > JAAZCA01 > JABGOS01. Next base: position 62,267 of record JABGOS010000118.1, on the reverse strand, counting down.
ATGACATAGGCACCCACTACCTAACCGCCTATACAAGAAAACTTGGTATAACCACACCGATCGAAAAATACCTTTCGATGTCACTCGGCTCAAACGCAGTCTATCTAAAGGATATGATCCAGGCATATTCGGTATTTGCAAATAACGGAAAATTAATTCCTTCAGTTGCAATAACGAAGATAGTAGATTCCCAAGGGGAGATCCTCCAGATCCTAAATAGACGAAATGATGAAAAGATTGAGAAGAGTAGAAAGGATAAGAGAGGAAAGCAGCACGTCAAGAAGGATGAGGATACCCCAAAAACCCCCGAAATGATAATCCAGGAAACCGATTTAAATCCAGCCCTCTTCAGGGAAGGACTGGAGATCATCGATCGTGACAAGCTAGTTCTGACAGACCTTGAGATAAGAACACTATACGGCGAGCAAATACCTCCTCGCCACGTGATTTCACCACAGACGGCATACTTGATGACTGAATTACTAAAGGGTGTTGTGGAGGGTGGCACCGGCACAAGGGTGCGAGCCCTCGGCAAACCAGCTGCCGGAAAAACCGGCACAACTAATGATGAGACGGATGTCTGGTTCATAGGTTTTGTGCCAAAGCTGTTAGCAGGTGTTTGGGTCGGCTTTGATGAACTCAAACCTATTGGAAAACGCGTAGCTGGCGGCAACACCGCAGCTCCTATCTTTCTGGAGTTCATGAAGGAAGCCACCAAGGATCTGGAGGCGGACAATTTTATCAAACCCTCAGGTCTTCCTCATTCAGATATAGCATCTCTGACCGGCGGTTCCGCACTATTCGGTGCGAGACCAAATCAGGATCTCACACCTGAAGGTGGTGGAGCTGACAGAGCTGGCCGTTTTTTCGAAGAGGACCTCGAAGAGATCGACAGCCTGGATGATTTTCAAAACTCGCAAATGGATGGGGAACTATAAAAAAGGGGATGCGATATTATCGCACCCCCATATTTTCTCAGACTTTTTCAGCCTAACTATTCAGCTTTAATTTCTACCGACTCAATCTTATCACCTATTTGAATCTGCTCCACTATATCCATTCCTGAAATGGTCTTTCCAAAAACCGTATATCCGCCATCGAGAAAAGGTGTCGGCTCAAGCGTGATATAGAACTGCGACCCACTTGAACGTTTTTCCGGGTTAACTTCATCACCAAGCCTAGCCCAAGCAAGCGCACCCTTGATATGCTTCAAATCAGGTTTGATTTCAGCTGGAATCGTATAGCCTGGGCCTCCAGATCCCGTACCATCAGGGTCACCGCCCTGAACTACGAAATCCGGCACAACCCTATGAAAGGTAAGCCCATTATAAAAACCACCATCCGCAAGCTGCTTGAAATTTGTAACTGAAAGCGGCGCCTCCTTTGCGAACAACTCGCAAGTTATGTCACCCTTGCTGGTTTTGATTACAGCGGTGTATTTTTTATCCACTTCGACAACCGCCTCCTTTGGTTCTGCAAATGTCTTCACCTCGCTCATCTTCTCTCCTTTCTGCACTTCCTCTTCAGCATTAATTTTAGGTTTTGATTTACAACCTACTGCACAGAACAACGCAACAACTACAATCGCTAACAATACCTTTTTCATATCGAACCCCCATTCATAAATTTACCCAGACACCATCTCCTCCAGCTGAACCTCAACAGAATCCCTGAGAGCCTTCAAATTATACCCTCCCTCCAAGATCGCGACCAGCCTTCCATCACTAAATTCTCTGGAGAGATCAACAAGCCTGGCCATCATGTAGCGGAAGCCATCCGTCGTTACATCCATACCACCAAGAGGGTCGGCTCTATGTGAGTCGTAACCTGCTGAGGCCAAAATAAAATTTGGCCTATATTTTTCGACCCTTCTAGAAACTACATCAAATACACGTTTGTAATCATCATCCGAAGCACCACCCTTAAGTGGAATATTCAGAGTATACCCCTCACCCTCACCCTCACCGATCTCATCCTCTGATCCGGTTCCAGGAAAGAAAGGATGGCGGTGCGATGATACAAAAAGAACATCCGGTCTTTTAGAAAAAGCATGTTGAGTTCCATTTCCATGATGCACATCGAAATCTATAATCGCCACCCGATCGGCTTTCTTTGATCTGATTAGCCATTCCGCCGCTATAGCCACGTTGTTGAAAAAACAAAAACCCATAGCCTTATCGCGTTCAGCGTGATGTCCCGGAGGCCTCAGAAAAGCAAATGCATTTTTATGCTCACCACTCGCAACAACTTCCGCACATCGAATCGCACTGCCAGCTGCCAGCTGCGCCGCCTTCCAGCTATAGCGATTGGCGCTAGTATCGGGATCGAGATGAGTAAGGTTCTCTCCGTCCGTACCTTCGACTCTCTTTATGTAAACCTCGTCGTGTATAAAAGCTATTTCCTCTTTAGTGGCAGGCCTCGAATCGATTTTTGTGAGTTCACGCCCCACACCATTACTCTCCAGAACCTCCTTAATGGAGAGGAGGCGTTTTGGCGATTCAGGATGAAGATAACCCATCTCATGATATGTAAAAAGCTCTTCCCATATATATGCAGTACTCATTAAGACTCCCTGCCACTAAACTCGTTTACCGACACCACCGTCGGAAAGGAACCGACACTCAGGCAGATCATTTTACCCCTAAAAACCCTTTTATGCAGGGACAATACTATCACTCCCCTCCCCAACCGTCGTTTCATGCCATCTTTCGCATTACCTATCAATAACAATCGATAAATCAAGCATCTGGACACCCCCCTATATAGCCCGGAAAGGGCTATTTTTCTTGCATTGCACCTACTTTCGCATAATATTCGCCCGCCTTTTCAAAACCACGAATGGGAGGAGAGTCAAAAATGACTGCAAAAACGCTGTCTAAAGAGAATTTTAAGAAGTTCGCAGAAAACCTGGTCAAATCGGAACGCACGATTGGTGTCAAAGCCAAGGAGACGAAATACGAGTTCGGCAACATCAATAATGCCGATGAAATCGTAATGGACTATGACGTCACCCTACGCTCGCCGAGAACGTTCTTCCAGCCACCTAAGGAAAAGCTGTTCGACTTCAAACTCGGTGCCAACACCGAAATCAAGCCGAACATCGAAGCCGATCCTTTCGTGCTGCTTGGAATCCACAGTTATGACCTAAAAGCGCTCAACCAAATGGATATCATCTGGGATGAGAACAATGCTGATCAGCATTACAAGGCTCGCAGAAATGCCGCCACAGTAATTGCGCTCGAACCAACGCAGGCATCCGAATGGTCATTCTGGGGATCGATGGATTCCTCGACAGTGGATAAGGGCTACGACCTTCTCCTCACCGATATCGGAAACAAGTACTATGTAGAAGTTGGAACGGAAAAAGGTGCAAACCTACTTTCCAAGTATGCTTCCGCTGAGGACGCTACAAACGATGATAACACAGCACGTGATAAGGTTCGCAGCGAACTACCCAACCTCTGCAAGGCCGACAGGAAAGTAAAGTGCGATACCGATGGGATTACGGCTTCAATGAAGAATAGCTATAACAACGCAATTTGGGAAAAACTGGCCGAAAAATGTTACAGCTGCGGTTCCTGCAATCTCGTATGTCCAACCTGTTACTGCTTCGACGTTAAAGACACCATCGAATTGGACCTCGCGACAGGTCAGCGCACAAGAAAGTGGGATGGTTGCTTACTAGAACCTTTCGCAAAAGTCGCTGGCGATGAGAATTTCCGCGAGAACAGAGCGGATCGCTTTCGTCATCGCATATTGAGAAAAACTGTCTACGTAGCAGATAAATTGAACGGTGAGCTCGCCTGTGTAGGATGTGGACGCTGTTCATCAACTTGCTTGCCGGACATAACAGACCCGGTAAAGATTTTAAACGAACTCTGCAGCTAATTAATTTAAATTGGAGGGCAACATATCATGGCCACCGCAATGAACGATAAATCACTATACGCGCCAGTTATCGCTACGATCGAAGAAGCGAAGATGCTGACCACTACGGAAAAATATTTCAAACTCAAACTCAATAACGGAAACGAGCTCGGACACAAACCGGGTCAATTCGTTGAAGTTTCAGTGCTGGGAATCGGTGAGGCTCCAATATCGATATCCTCTTCGCCAACACAGAAGGGTTATTTTGAATTGGTAGTTCGCAATGCCGGCAATGTTACCGGAGCACTTCATAAACTTGAAGCCGGTTCAACAGTTGGAATCAGAGGCCCATTTGGCACGAACTTCCCATATGAAGAAACAAAGGGACGCGATATTCTTTTTGTAGCTGGCGGACTTGGACTGGCACCTGCTCGTTCATTCATCAACTACGTTCTCGACAACCGTGGGGATTACAAAGATGTAACGATCCTCTTCGGAGCAAAGTCGCCGACTGAACGCTTTTTCACCGATGAGCTCAAAAAGATCTCCGAGATGAAGGATGTAAACCTCCTGGAGACAGTGGACAATGGTGATGCCAGCTGGACAGGAAACACGGGCGTTATCACAACCCTATTCTCAAAGATCAATCCGAATCCGAACACCACCTCATGTGTGGTGGTTGGACCTCCAATTATGTACAAGTTTGTTATCGCGGAAGCTAAGAAGAAGGACATCACTGATGACAACATAATCGTCTCTCTCGAACGCAACATGAAATGTGGTGTTGGTAAGTGCGGGCATTGCCAGATCAACAACCTTTATTGCTGCCAGGATGGCCCTGTATTCACGCTCGCTGAGGTAGGCCAAATTCCAGAGGCATTCTAACGAACTAACCTCTCCGCGTGAGAGTTATTGAGGGAAAGGATAAGTCATGAGTAAACCAAAAATAGCATTTTTTGATTTTGCAGGTTGTGAAGGTGACCAGCTTACGGTCGTAAACCTCGAAGAGGCCCTTCTCGACGTATTGGAACATGTTGAAATAGTGAGCTTCCGCGAAGCCATGAAGGAACATTCAGATGATTACGATATCGCCTTCATCGAAGGTTCTTGCACACGCGTGGCTGATGAAGCTCGTCTAAAGGATATTAGAAAAAACGCGAAGATCGTAGTCGCCATCGGCGCATGTGCAACGAGCGGTGGGATCAACGCCCTCAAAAATATTCGCCCCTTGGAAACAGTTCGCAAGGAAGTCTATGGCGAGAATTGGAAAGACTATGATACATACAGAGCGCGCGGCATCGGTGAAGTTATAGACGTAGATTACAAGGTTTACGGCTGCCCTATGACTCAGAGTGAGTTCGTAAAGGTAGTAAAATCACTCCTCACTGGCACACAGCCTGACATACCTAACTACCCAATGTGCGTTGACTGCAAACAAGCTGGCAATGTATGCGTCTTTGAAAAGGGTCAGACATGTGTTGGACCAATTACTCGCGCAGGATGTGATGCTTGCTGTGTCACTGAAGGGGCTACCTGTTGGGGCTGTCGTGGTCTAGTAAACGATCCAAATGTCGACGCTCACAAGGAAGTTCTTGAGAAGTACAACCTCTCAGTCGATGAACTCACCAAGAGAATGGCAACATATTTCACAAATGAACTTCCTAAGGGATAATAATAATCATAGCTGTCTTTTGATGGCTAAAAGATTTTACTTGGAGGAAAAATGAGTAACGGAAACCTTAATATCGATATTCATTATGTAACCCGCGTTGAGGGTCATGGAAACATAGTGGTCAATGCCAAAGATGGCAACGTTGAGAATGTACAGTGGCAGGGCCCAGAGGCGCCACGCTATTTTGAAGCCATGGTTATCGGACAAAAATGGGACATGCTTCACCATATAACCAGCCGCATTTGTGGCATCTGCTCGATCGGCCATACCTCCGCATCGGTCAAAGCTACAGAAAACGCGATGGGCTTAAAGCTCTCTGATCAATCAGAACTGCTTAGACGTCTTGCAATTCACGCTGAAAACCTTCAGAGCCATGTGTTGCATGTAGGCTACCTAGTGCTACCGGATCTCGTAGGCGTAGGCTCGGTAATCCCACTCGCTACCTCCCATCCAAACGAGGTAAAAACAGTTATAAAACTTCATAGAATCGCAAACCAAATGAGCGATCTCGTCTGTGGTCGGACGATTCATCCACAGAGAATCATCCCTGGTGGCTTTTCCAAGGTTCCAACTATAGATGAACTGAAGGGTTTGAAGGATACGCTTCTTTCTGCTGCTCCCGACCTTACGGCAGTTGGAAACCTCCTCAAGGCACTTGCACCTAAGCTGCCAAACTTTACGCGCGAAACCGAGTATGTCTCACTAACCGACAAAAATGAATATGCACTCTACGACGGTCTTCTTGGCTCATCGCTCGGCGACACAGCCCCGATCACGGAATACGAAACCTGGACTAATGAGTTCTGCGTACCGCAATCCACAGCAAAGTACACAAAACGGAAACAGGATTCTCTCATGGTTGGAGCGCTTGCCCGTTTCAACATCAACCATGCCCAGTTGACACCGAATGCCAAAAAGTACGCTGAGGAGATTGGGCTCGTTGCACCGTGCTACAATACCTTCATGAATACTGTGGCACAGTTTGTCGAATGCATCTATATGGTGGATGACTCAGTACGCATCATCGATGAACTCCTACATCGTGGCATCAAGGAGGAAACAGTTGAGGTCAAGCCGAAGGCTGGCCGCGGAATCGGAGTAGTGGATGTACCTCGCGGAATCCTGATTCATGACTATACCTACGATGATGACGGTGTTTGCACAAAGGCCAACTGCATTATCCCTACAAACCAGAATCACAATAACATACAGAGGGATATGGAAGCGCTGGTTCCCCAGATCGTCAATAAGCCTCAGGCTGAAGTTGAGCTGCTTCTTGAAATGCTGGTACGCGCATACGATCCATGCATATCCTGCTCGACGCATTATTTAAAAGTTAACTTCAACAATAAGTAACTTTGATAGATTGCAATGCGACCGGGGAGGGGCTATGTCTCTCCCCGGTTTTTTATTGGATGCAGAATTATGACAAAGAAACCTACAGCGATAATCGGAGTTGGAAATTACCTCATGAGCGACGAGGGTGTAGGCATCCATGCCATCGCCAAACTTCGCACAATGAACTGGTCAGATGATATCGATATCATCGATGGCGGAACTCCAGGAGTCGCCCTACTCCATATGATCGAAGGAAGGAAACTAGTTGTTATTATCGATTGTGCAGATTTTGAAGCAAAACCGGGCGAAATCAGCATTTTCAATGCCGCAGATCTCAAGCGTGACACGAATGACGAGATCAGCCTTCACGCTACCGACTTACTGGGCGCACTGGAATTAGCGAAGCACGCAGGAAGTTATCCAGAAAAAGTTATTATTGTGGGAATTCAGCCGGAACATATTGGCATGGGAACTTCTCTTTCAACATCTGTAGAAGAATCCTTAAATGAGATCCCAAAGACACTTAAGGATATTATCCTCTAATTTCCACGTCCAGCAAAGATGGTCCAGGCAGTTCTCAACACGACCTCTAGATCAAGCAGAACCGAAGCATTTGTAATACCAAAAATATCATCATGCACCTGAAGTTCAAGCCGAGTCATATCTTCATTTACATATACTTCCCGCACCTGTGCCCAACCTGTAATTCCAGGTTTAGCCAAGTGGCGAGCATTAAATCCATCATTAGCTTCTACCTTCATACGAACCATATCTAATGCATCTGGCCTCGGGCCTATCATGCTCATATCACCAATCAACACATTTATAAATTGTGGCAACTCATCGAAGCGGTATCGTCTTAAGAATTTACCAACGCGCGTCACTCTCGGATCACCCTCTGAAGCAGTATAGGTACCCAGCTCTTCTGAACCGACATGCATTGTACGAAGCTTATATACATCGAACGGCATACTATCCTTTCCAATACGTTCTTGAACAAATAGTATAGGACCCCCAGCGGTTAAACGAATAGCCGCGCCTGATGCTGCTAGCAGAGGGGCGGTGGCAATCAGTGCAGATGCTGCAAAAGCTTTATCAAAACTCCACTTGAAAGCATTGTAGGCAGTTGAGCGCTGCGCTAAAGCCCTCTGCACGCGCTTTGTGTAGAAATAATTTCTGTTTGCATCGACTGGTATTGTGCTCCACCCCATGGAATCAGTCGCGGGTGCACAGAATCTATCCAACTTCGCTCCCAACCACTTGCCGGGAGACGGCACAGCACCAGCAAAAGCTGCCCCTGCAGCTATAGTTGTTGAAGCTAAAACATTTAATGCCGAACCGATCATTTTTAAAACCTCCACTACTTAAGGCAACCTCTTGAATGATTAGACTTCTCGTTCGAATGACAAAAAAGTTGCGTACTTTGCCGGGCAACAAGAGCAAACCTGTGACATATATATCTATATGATTTATAAGGTTATTACTGAAATTACCAGGAACCGGATTACTTCAAGGCCTTTTGAATACCGGAGACTGCTTCGTTAACCGCATTACATACAGCACGTGATGATATGGTGGCGCCGGTTATCGCATCGATATCGCCGCCATCTTTATTCACCTTTACAGGAACTTTCTTATTATCGAACTGAACTTGAAACCAGGGGCGAAGGCCAGTCTCATCAGGACTCGTACCAGCAAAAATAGTTCCCCACGTCTTCTTTGAAAGGATCTCCTCCACCTTATCACCTAAACCCGGAGTCTCCTTCTGATACAGAACCTTTATACCCTGCACTACAAATTTTTTATCAACACCCACCATAACTTGAAGAATACTTGAATAACCGGTGGCATGACCCTGTGCTACATAACCAATTTCCCTGCCACCCTTCTTGGCAATTCTATACTGGAACTTTTCACCATCGAGATCGGCTATCTTTATTTCAAATGAATCAGCCTCCGGCATCACTACCTTCAGCGCCTCCTGTTCAATCTTCTTCTGCATCGCTTTCTTTTTCGGAAGCGTTACGGAATATAGAGCAGCCAGACTCGCCGCAGAGATTAAAGTTACTACAAGGAGCGTTAGGGGAAACTTTATCCAATCAGGCATTTTTTTCTTTTCTGTCATTTTCTAGCTCCAAAGAACCTCGGAACTGTATGCTTATCTATCAACCAAACAGCTGTGTTCATAATCAATATCGAGTAACAAACGCCTTCAGGATAACCACCGTACAGGCGTATGATCGCCGTTAAAACTCCACATCCAATACCGAATATGAGCTGCCCCCTTCCTGAGAGAGGGCTCGTAACCATATCGGTTGCCATAAAGAAAGCTCCGAGCATCAGACCACCTGAGAGAACCTGTGCCAAAGAAATACCTATGATCTGATTAAAACCTACAGTATCAAGATGTCTCCACAATACGATAAATTCTCCATGAGAATCGCGAACAGGTAATAACACTGTAAGCACTGCAACCGTCAGAATAAATCCTAGAGGAAGACGCCAATTGATGTAACCCTTAAAGATAAGGAAGAGCCCGCCGATTATCAAGACCAGTGCAGACATTTCCCCCATCGATCCTGCGATTCGTCCAAGAAAAAGTTCCATAAGCGAATAGCTTTTAAAAAATGCTAGCGGCGCTGTTTTCAACACCGCGAGCGGCGTAGCCTTCGTCACCGCATCGATAGCAACATTTCCGGTAAATGGCGTCCCAAGAATTGGCCATTTTGTCATTACGATATTGCTCGAATACGCAGCCAACAAAAATGCGCGACCAGCAAGGGCTGGATTCCAGATATTACAACCTAAGCCGCCAAAAGCGTGTTTCGCAATCCCTATAGCAAAGGCACTTCCAATAACCGGAATATACAATGGCACATCGGGTGGCAGCGTAAAAGCAAGCAATAAACCTGTAACCACGGCTGAACCATCACTCACCGTAATCGGTACACCCCTGAACTTCTGCACAGCCGCCTCAACTATTACAGCAGTTATAATAGATACAAGGGCAACTGCCACAGCGTATAGCCCAAAGTTCAGAGCCGCAACGAAGAACGCCGGTACAAGCGCGATCACAACGCTCCACATAATCCTCGACACGGAGTCACAGGTGCCAACGTGTGGTGATGGACCAACAATCAGTTTATTTTCGAATAATGCATCCGCCATTCTGACACCCTATTTTTTATTCTGTTGCTCAGCCTTCCATGCCTGATATTCAGCCTTCGCCTGTTTAACATAATGAACCAACGTACGATGCGATGGACATGCGAACGTGCACGTTCCACACTCAACACAATCCAGCACATGAAGATGTTCGTATTTCTCAACCTGCCCAGCCTCAATCGCAGCGACCATCTCGGCAGCCATCCCTCGAAGAGGACATACAGAAACACACTTACCACACCTGATACAAGGACCAGGCATGTAGTTCGGAATTTTCATCAAAGCGAGTATTCCACTCGTTCCCTTAGTCACCGGAAACTCAGGCGTCGGAACGGCTATCCCCATCATAGGTCCGCCAAGAATTAGTTTCTTCGTCTTAGGATTCACACCTTGACGCTGAAGAAGATCACTTATCGGTGTTCCGATAGGCACGATCAGATTGGCAGGCTTCGATATCCCATCACCTGTAACCGTCACCGCTCTCTCGATCAGAGGTTTAGATTGAGTTACCGCCTCATAAACAGCGTAAGCAGTACCAACATTCTGTACCACTACACCAACGTCGAGCGGTAATTTACCGGGCGGAACTTCGCGACCGATCAGCGCTTCAATAAGCTGTTTTTCAGCGCCCTGCGGATATTTCACTTTAAGCAACTCAGCACTGATACCATCATCAGCCCAACACGCATCACGCATAGCTTCAAATGCATCCTGTTTATTAGCCTCAACCCCAATAATCGCTCTCTCAACGCCTAACACCTTCATGATAATACGAAGACCCTCTATAACCCCCTTAGTCTTCTCCATCATGAGGCGATAGTCACATGTAAGATAAGGTTCGCACTCAATACCGTTAAGAATGAGCGTATCTATTGGACGATCATCTGGTGGTGAGAGTTTTACATGCGTAGGAAAAGCAGCGCCGCCCATCCCCACAATTCCAGCATCCTTTATGAAGGACTTAATCTTATCTTTGCCAAGATCCTTCCACTCACGTGACCGTTTATTCTCCTCAGACCACTTATCCTGCCCATCCGACTCAATAACTATATGGTCGCATATCTTACCAAGTACCGTTGTACGGGGCTCTATCGTTACAACCTTGCCTGAGGTGGATGCATGAATCGGAACGGAGACAAACCCATTAGCCTCTGCAATAACCTGACCTTTAAGAACCTCATCCCCCACACTCACGATAGCCTTTGCAGGGGCACCGATATGCTGGGATACGGGAAAGATGAGCTGCTTAGGAAGCTCTATCCTTTCCAACTTCGAGTCCTTCGAGAGTTGTTTCATCTCAGGAGGATGTATGCCGCCGTCTTTAAATGTTTTCATAAATATTCAAGATTGAGCTTCAGATTGAGGTTGAGCTGCATCGCTCTCCACAGCCTCAGTCTTTACCTCTTCCTTTTTCTTTATAGGCCACAATCCAATTGTTTTTCTCTCCATGCGTAAATTCACGATCGTACCAGTAGGACATTCCTTTACGCATAGACCACATGATACGCACTTTTCATAGTCGAAGACCGCAAGATTATTCTCGATATGAACAGCATCGAATTTGCATATTTTTTCGCATTTTTTACAAGCGATACATCCCACCGCACAGGACTTGCGAACGAATTTCCCAAGCTCATGATTCTTGCAGCGGACATGCACCAATTTTCCAATCGGTTGAAGATCAAATAGACCCTTTGGACATGCTTCAACGCACTTACCACAGCTTTTACATTTGGCTTCATCAACTACGGGAAGACCATCCTTCATATGAAGAGCATCGAAGGGACAGACCTTACAGCAATCTCCAAAACCGATGCATCCCTCGAGACAGCTCTTTGGGCCGCCGTGTATGAGCGCCGCTGCAGCGCAAGTCTTCACACCCTGATATTCATATCTATCTTGAACATCTTTACCCTGACACCTGAGAATTGCGACATCCTTTTCTACCTCTTTCGCTTCAACACCCATGATATCAGCAACGAGATGCGCTACAGAATCACCACCAGGTATACATCCCGTTATGTCAGCGCTTCCATGAACGATCGCTTTTGCAAAGGCACCGCAGCCTGCTAGCCCACACGCTCCACAGTTTGCACCTGGAAGGGCATGCTCGACTCTAGCGATACGCACATCAACATTAACTCTGAAGACTCGCGAGGCTATAAAGAGCCCAAAGCCAAAGAGCAGTCCAAGAAATCCTAATATCATTAGAGATGGTAACATGTTATCCGTTCGTCCTTCACTATTGTCCTAAACCAGCAAAACCCATAAATGCCAACGCCATCAACCCTGCACATATAAAAGCAATCGGTGCGCCTTTCAGCGCATCCGGAACTTCTATCTGATCAAGCCTTTCTCGAATGCCACTCATCAAAAAGATGACGAGCATAAAACCGACACCTCCACCAAAACCCTGCAGGGCAGTCTTTACAAGGCTCACCCCCGCATTCTGCAACATCCCAAAGTCCTTAATATTTAGAAGAGCAACACCCATCACTGCACAGTTGGTCGTAATAAGTGGAAGGTAGATGCCAAGAGCATCATACAGAGGTGGAACCACCTTCATGAGGAACATCTCAACAAGCTGAACGAGCGTTGCAATCACCAAAATAAAGACGACTGTCGTCAGAAATGTAAAATCAAAATCAGCTGGAACTTTACCCTGCCCCATCATCATATAGAATAGATTACTATCCGTCGGTGCCAGCAGGTAACGATACACAACCCATGAAACAACTGAAGCCATGGTCATAACGAAGATAACAGCGCCACCCATACCGATCGCGGCTTTTCTCTGCTTGGAAACACCAATAAACGGACAAAGGCCCAGGAACTTCGCTAATATAAAGTTATTAACGAGTACGATCGATATAAAGAGTAATATATATTCCTGCATCAGATTCCTCTAGCTTATTGGCTGCGCCAATTTTCTGGCCTTGCGCCAATTTTGAAATCCCATTATCAAACCGATTACGACGAACGCTCCAGGCGCCATCACCATCACCGCTGCAGGCTTGATCAAACCCTCATTTGAAAAATACGATGTAATCGTAATACCCCAAATTTGACCAGATCCCAACACCTCACGGATAAACGAAATCATTATCAACGCAATGCTAAAACCCAGCCCCATACCCAAACCATCGAATATGGATGGAATTACTTTATTGCGCGATGCGAATGCTTCTGCCCTGCCAAGAATGATGCAGTTAACAACGATGAGCGGAATAAAAATACCGAGTGACTTATTAAGTTCGGGAAGCCATGCACTTATCACCATCTCTACGATCGAAACAAATGTTGCAATAACTACGATAAAACATGGGATTCTGATCTTGCTAGGAAAGAATCTTCCAAAGATCGAGATAATGGTATTCGAACAAATAAGAACGAACGTAGCCGCAAACCCCATACCTACAGCATTCTGAAGAGACACCGATACGGCCAGAAATGGGCATAGACCCAACATCAGCACCAAGACCGGATTTTCCCTGAATAATCCTTTAGTTAGCTCCCTTAGCATGGCCCTCCTCGCCTCAAAGAGGGCCCTCTTATACAGAAATGCATAGGGATATCAATAGGAAAACATACAAGCGCACAGCCTCACACGCGTTGCATTTCTAAATGTAATTATTACAAACATAGACCGATCAAGGATTAAAGATACAGAGGAAGATACTTTCCTAGAGGTTCGTCCCAATGATGATACGCGCCATCGATCAACTGAAGACCAGCGGCCAGCAGAGCACCCCTTATCGGGCTAGAGCATAGCTTATTAACATCAACCTGATGCATTAAACCGTTCCACTTCCTACTAGGGTTAACCCTACCTATACGATCCGACGCCCCATAGACTCTATCTATCTGCCACAGTGTGAAGCCTACCAATCTATTGCAGTCTATGCGCGGCCTAAGAATTAAATCTTTTCTGGCAGGCTCCCCAGCACTCCAGAAAACAAAACTCCTTTGAGTAGGCAGAGAACCTGAAGGCCCGGCAGCACAACTGCTGCGAATTTGATCAAAAACCACAGGCAACCCTCCAGCCTCGGTCGATACTAGTGAAGCTACCTGACATCCCGGCACACTCATTCCTACTGGAATTCCTGCTGGCAAAATACCATGTGTAGAATACATCGAAGAGCCTCCTCTCTTAACGGTTAATCATACTGATTATCCAATATTGCAGAAAAATGTTACCCTACAGGTCATATTTCTGTGTACTGCAGTATACGGCATGACAACTTCAAAAACTCATACGGCCTAAGATTTATATTTGATCGATAAGCACGCTGCCTTCGCATAATATCTATAAAGCCTTGATATTATTAATGAAATACCATAAAAATGGTTTTGATTATTTATAGCGCAACTATCTGATTTTACTGGCGATAATAGGCATGAGGAACAGGGATGACATTTCAGACAAGCCGGCCAATCACAACACCCGGGCCTGATACAGGTTTCTTACTGCACCAGGTCACTGCAAGACCATACCTCATCTCTCCTGGATTCGGCACATCCTCACTGGCAGCACTCTATGCCTCTAGATTTTGGAGTGATGCTGCTGTGCACTCCCAAGCCACAGCTGTCATGCAACCATCCTCCACTCCGCCCGGAACACTATTCGGCGCACTTGGTTCTCTAACATCTAAATGCACCGGTGCCCTAGCAAGATGCGCAGCCAGATTCAAACCAACACCAAGAACACCCACCACACCTCCCGATCTTGTGGAGATAGAAGATGATAAAGGCAATATTCCTTTGGAACGATGGGCATTTGAAGAACTTTTGAGAATGGGCAAACTTGAACCTAAAATCAGGGAACAAACCTTACATGCACTGCGCATGGAAAACGCGCTTCGCAGTAAGCACGGTGATTATAAATTTGGAAGATCATATAAGCAAATACTTCGGCTACTGGCGGATGGATGTTCCGCAAATCCTATCGATGCCATAAGCAAAGTACGTGAAAAGAAAGCTGATGGCTCTCCTGCAAAAATTTTACTTATCGGTGATGGAGAGGGAGCACTGGCAAATGGGTTAAAAGATCATTTCGGCGACGACATCGAAATCACACAAATATCGCTTCATCCAGCCAAACCGGAAAATGCAGGTGCCTACAAGGATCAAATCATAGCGGACGCAGGCGGTTTAACATCGCTACCAGAAACGGACCTCCTATTCGATGTCTTCGGAGCTGCATTTCACAGCAGAAAACAACATGCAGTAATAGAAATGGAAATAAATAGCCTTGCGATTGGTGGAATGGCTTTCATGATTACTGACAGCGGAAAGATCTTTGATCTCGTCACCTCATCAAAGCGACCCCTATTTTCCGGTACTGGCTTAATGGAATTTGGAGATATGTCCATAACATATAGCTTAAAGAGGACACTACCTGGATTCCATATCGATCTATCCCTCACCACTGGCGGTTTTTCACGTCACATTTACATAAGCGCCGAAAGAAATGGCCCTGACCCTTTCGATGTAGAGTCCCTCTTTTAATATTATTTCAATTTTATCAACAAGCTAGGACCACCCATTTATCTAGCAACATTATCAACATCACGCCGATAGTAGATCGTTCGAGATAGTTCCACTTTAAGGCACAAACTCTATATAAAAATAATGGTTACACGAATCTTACAAAGCCTCGGCACAGCAAATTTAACCACTCTGCTTTCGGCAGGTAGCGGATCCATGACCAATCCCTCCGCCCAAACAGCGGCCAGTCATACCGGACAAGGGATCCTAGGAAGGGTGGTCCCTGCCCCATCTCCAGCAATTCCGCATCCTCTTATCTTTGGCGCACCGGACTATTCAACATTCTGGGGTGGTGGTTATAGATTGCCTGATCTCAATTATGACGGAGTCGATTGGAAACATGCTTATGATATCATCCATTCCTCCTCTACTGGAGAGGTACAATCTTTAGTCGGCCTCAACATTCATGAACTAGCTTTTCTAAGGAATACAGTCGCCATAATTGACCTCCAAAACGGATGTCCTACTCAATGTCTCGCCTGCGGAAGATCGGCGCCTAAATTCAAGCCAAAGGATTCAATGCCCTGGGACAGGGTCGATGCACTGTCACAAACTATGAGGAGACTTAAGAAGGAGGCGCACCTAGACCTTCTATATCCTTCATCCAGATTGATAGCGTTCGACGGGTCTGATCCAACCTACTACAGAGTCGTGGATAGGGAGGGCATCGAGAGACACTACGCTGATGTAGATAAAAGTTTCGCATGGTCTGAACAACCATTGGTGTATACAACTTCCGGATGGCCGCATGGCTCTGAGTCCCTAAACAGAGGGGTAGAAGCGTATTTAGCCCGCGGTAAAAGAATTTACTATAGTGTAAAACCGTTTGGGAGATTATTTAGGGCGGATGTCGACCGATACATCGATCGCAAGCTGGAAGTCATCTTCATGGCTGAGGAAAGATCGTTGATGCTATATTTCCTCTCCAAGCAGACTAATGTCGACTACCAAATGGAGCTAATAGGAGAGATCCGGGATAAATATGGTGCAGCATACTTAAAAGATCCCGAAGGATTCAAATTCAATCCCGAGTATATGACATCCTACGGTGGCGATGACTGGTTTTGGTACCAGATGTTCTCAAGTGCAGAAGAATTCCTGATGAGCTCTAGATATACTCGAATGGTCATCGAAAACATGAAACTTTTGGGAACTAATGGAGCTCAATATCTACTCTATCACCTTGATGAGAGCGATTTAAAACGCCTCCCAGATCATCTCAAACGATTTGAACATTTTTTCAGCGCACCCTTTGTAAGAAGCATGTTCAAATACTGCTGTACGGAGGCGAAAAACGGCGTAATCGTACCGTCTTGGGATCAGAACTTCAAAGGCTTTGGAGACAATTCGAATGAACTCGGCGTGAGAGCTCAAAGCACCCATTTATATTTCTCTGAACAGATAAGGAATGGCCTACTGACAATGTCGGAGTACGAAATGGATGGAAGAATCACACTCGACCCATCACAATTTCACGTGCACATCACACATGATGGGACAATTCACATCAGGTTTGGTGCTGACCCAGAAAACCTCGGTTCTGTGGAGGTTAAGAAGGAGTACTTTCTCCGCA
Organism: Deltaproteobacteria bacterium; assembly: GCA_018645265.1. GTDB lineage: Bacteria > UBA10199 > UBA10199 > 2-02-FULL-44-16 > JAAZCA01 > JABGOS01. The sequence continues at coordinate 45,105 of JABGOS010000118.1, read as the reverse complement.
GAGCAAAATATCATGAGAATACACAAGCTACAATCCCAGGGGCAGCCGATGCTGCAGCCACCTATCGGATGATGGCTGGTCTGATCGGCAAAAAGATTTTTCGCTGATTGAAAAACACCCGTATACATAAAGAAGCCCATCACTAATGTGATGGGCTTTGTTTTTACATTTTCATCCGCACTATTTCCCCCTGCCCTTCTCTTTACCACCCTTATCTTGACGCTTAGCACCTTTCTTACCACCCCTCTCAGGGCGCATAGCCTTCAGCTTAAGATATTGTTCCTGTGTTAATAATTTCCTAATCTCGAGCAACGACTTCATTCTACCCTTTGCATGCTGGGCTTTGAGCGATGCATATTTATCAATCAACTTGTTCACCTTACCTGAATCCAACTCCTTCGCCTCCATAGCATCATCCATATCGATCCTAAGGATTTCGAGATCCGAACGCACTTTTATCTGCCCCCTTCTTTCATCACTTGAAATTTTATTGATACCCTCGACCTGTTTCTCAGTAAGGTTCAGTGTTTTGACCACCTCTGCATCCTTCCACCACTTACCACGATGACCCCCTCCACCCATTTCACCTCTTTCACCACCTCGCGCAAAGGCATCAGCGCTGAATATCAGAGCAACTAATACAACTACCACCACAATTGATAATTTCTTCATAACGTATCTCCTTCCTCTGCTAGTATAAAATTTGCGGTTTCATCAAAACTGCTAGCTTCTTCAGTAAAACCATTTAATACGTAAAGACCATACGGCATATCGTACTCTTCTATATCAATATCTGTGAACAGATCACTTCCATCCTCAACATGCGGTGCCGAAAACGTAAAGATCACTACCGCAGCTACAATCATCGCTGCAACTGACAATGCACCTAACACCCATGATAAATTTATGACGGGCTTCCCCCCCCTCGATATCCTATCGTTGATTTGAACGCGCTGCGCATTCCAATCAACTTCAAGTCTATCCACGTTCACTGCAAGCTTCTTGAGGTTATCACCATTCTTCATAACAACCCTCCCTTGCCAGACAACATCTTCATCTTATCAACAGCTCTATAATAGTAAGTCTTAACGCTCGATTGAGAAAGACCTAGCGCCTCCGCTATTTCTAGAAAGCTCATCTCCTCGCCAATTCTGAGTTGTACGACCGCCCTCTCCTTACTCGAAAGTTTCGCATCGATCCATTTTCCTATTGTCTCGGCAAGTTCGGCCTTTTGGATTCGTTCGCTTACCGAATGATCATCGGCAACATCATAATCGGATTTTGCAGAGGATGACAACCAACCCCTAATCTTTCTATACCTCAATTTATCACAAGACATATTGTAAGCGGTTTTGGTGAGCCAACTTCCAACACCATCTCTATTTTTTAAACTCTCCATATGAGTATAGAGCTTCACAAAGACCTCCTGCGTAATTTCATCGGCATCATCAGAATTTCGCATCACCGAAAGTGCCACAGCAAAAACCCTCCTCTGATATCGTCTGATGATTTCATTCCACGCAACGTTGCTACCCTTGATTGCATTATCTATAAGATCCATGGCCTCATCTTCCACATCTTGAGACGCATGCACAGCCGTTTTGGTCTACAATAAAGAGAAATAAAACATGCGCCGCTCTAACTAACTGATATATATTGTTAATAATACAACAAAAGGTGTCGGACACCTTTTTAGTGTCGGACACCTTTTTGGAAAAAATCGATATTTGAATACTATTTAACCAGATCCGATTATTTCATCCAGAAGATCGGAGAACGGTATTCCTTTGGCACCGTTTGATGATGAAAATTCCACAGGATCGTATGTCTTAACCCTCTCAACAACCGCCGCGATGACCCCACTCCACGATGCCTCAGCTACCCCCCTGATTTTGAGATGCGCCACAACCTCATCCCTGAATATCTCACTATCCGGATTGACATAATGATCACGATACAACTCTGCGAGTTCACGCTTAACCCTATCACGTGACCATCTATCCGGAAAGGGAGCGTACTTGTCGGTCATAACTTGGTACTGCCATCTAAGACTCTTGAGTTCCAAAAACATCTCAGCAATGGTTGGATCAATTCTGAGCAACGCATTCATTTTACTTGGCTCACCATCATACATTAATTTTTCCATATCGCGCAGAACGCCCCACATATTCTCAACGCTGAGCAGATCAATCCTGGCTTCATTGAAATGCTTCCAAGATTTGTCCTTAATCCCTCTAAACCTTCCAAGATAGTGCTCCATCAAAGTGACATAGGACGCTAACTTGTTCGATAGTTCCAAGTTAAAGCCAAACCTCTCTACTGGATCTCTATTGGAACGAACGTAGCTCGTGTATCTGTAGTGTGCATCATTCTCAGGCTCCCGCCTAGGTGCAAAGCGTTCCTGTTTGATCTCAATCGACGACATCCCCTTGTCAGCAGGAACAATGCGATAGCCACAGTGATCACCGAAGCATCCCTTTTGAAATACCATACCTCCGAGCAACATAATCGCCCCATGCACTCCCGGATCAGCTGTCGGAATAACCTTCCACCCCTCTGATCTTGTCGCATCCGGTGCTAGAGAAAATAGCTGTTCATCACCTACAAAATCATCATCGTTCAGATCAGGAAGTGATTTCTTCACAACACCGTGTCCCTCGGATTCACCTATTGCGCGAGGTATTCTTGATGGTTTGAATGCCCCTGGCATCTGCATAGTGAATATGCCAAATGTAGTAAGTCCAAAATCCTTGATATCGTACTCTGGGCCACCCGCTACGCTAACCCCTTCAGCAAAACTCATACCGGATGACCCGTAAACACTCCGCGTATAAATCAAAGCAGAACCAAGAAGATCCCTTCTAGCTGATACTTGAAAATCACGAGTCAGATAGTAGCCGATCTCCTCATCATGAACATACCGCTCCCTAAACCTATCCCCATATTGGGTTGTCATCACCGCGTGATAACAATTTGGGCCTGGTATATACTCAGAGGTTCCCAGTTTCTCCTGAACGTATGGAGGTATTGCAGATGTGATATCATAATATCGAAAACCGCTGGGAAGTTCCTGTGGAAGATCCTGCAGCGGTACCGCCACTGCCTGACCCACCTGCCCTCCCAGCAGATGATTCAATACCGTCTGATCATTCTTGGTAGGAATCGATTGGCTCAGAGCAACATAGAACGGGTTGCCACCAAGATTCGGATGACAGAATCTATACGGATGAATCTGATCAGCTATATGAAAGCTACTCGGAACTGAACTGTATTGAAGTGCTCTAACCATATGCCTCCCTGTCAATAAGTCGTATAACAATGCCTATTTCATTGCAAGAGGCCTGTTCATACTTTTATGTTTTTATTGCATTATTTTTCAATAGTAATAGGAAAGCTCAGCTGCGACTGATCTGCAGCCAAGTCCCATAGAGAACTCAGCGTAACAATTTGATATTACACTACAATAGCCTTAGGGATTCACAGCAACTATAACGTTTTTCTGCAAATAAACGCATCGAGGACACAACAACTATGCCAAAGAGTGTGACACAAAAAAAACTGCCGGACAGCATATTCAACTTAAAACCAAACTGCAGTTCCTTCACCGATAGAGCGCACCCATTCATGAAAGGAACTGTCGTCAATTTAAGTGAGGAATCGATCACCGGCATTACAAGCGATTTTCATAACCAGAATTGGACACAATTTGAAATACCTAGATGGAAATCAACTATAGATGATCTGTGCGTGTATGATACCGATGCGCTATACTTTAAGAAGGGTGTCTTGTTATGGCGCCGAGAGACAAATGGTTCGACAACCCTTGTCAGCCACACTACCAAGAGCGGAATACTAAAAATTCCTGACCAGAATAACGTTACAGCATTTTCTTTCCTCGGAAGATTACATCTAATCTACGACGCCTCAAATTCAGGATGTCTCATCGGCGCATGTCCATATATAATGAATGAGACACAAAGACTTGAGGCCGGATTGAAGGACTTACTCAATATATCGATGGTGAACCCTCTAGATAATGAAAGTTGATGGAAGAAAGGATGAGCCTACTTATCCTCTTCCTTTTTTTTCTTCAAATCTCTAGATATCTCCCTGCTCAATGCTTGTGATTCAGATTCCGGTAGAGCACTCGTCTCCCCCAACTCGAGATTAGCGGAGGAAAGATCAGCGGTTTTTCCGCTTGGCTCCGCATTCAAAGCGGTATCATCACGAATCGAAGGCTCATTGATTGAAGGTTTTATTTTCTCTGGAATACCGAGCTCCCGCCTAATCTCCCCGATCACATCCTTAAGCTTCACGCTGTCCTCGGCGACCTTCTGTCTAAATTTCTGTTTCATAAATGAACCGCGATACTCCTCTGAAAGAGAGGATGCGATCTCATCGATTATATCTTTCGCCTTGGCAACAAATTCGGCAGACTTTTTCTGATCACCTGAGATCCCATAGTACTCGCTCAAAGTGTGATAGACTTCGCCGACAAGTTCCCTGAGTTCCATATTATCCGATAGATCCGCCAACTCCAGAAGCCTTTTTTCAAGGGGTTCACCAACATCTTTTCTGGATCCGACTCTGATTTTGCATCTCAACAGCTCCACCTTGATGGTAGTCTCGGTGACGTTCTCCTCCCCGTCCCACACCTCATCCAAGGTGGATAGATACTTTTCAGCCTTCTCTATTTGACCCAGGTCAACGAGCATATCGGCCGCCTCATAATTGCCCCACAGGGAGAGATCCGCATATCCCTTATCGGCTCCCCTCTTTATAACAACATTCAGATAGGCAAGTGCCTCGTCATAACGATGAATATGTTTGTATCTGTAAGCCATAGAGAGCTGAACCCATCCCTCCATATGAGGATCCTTGAGCTTCTGAAAGATGCGCGCCGCTTCGTTAAGGTATCTTCCAGCAACATCCTCCAAACCCAGGTTTAGATATAGCATCCCAAGATTCAAAAAGTTGTTAGCTAGATCCCTCTCCGAACCTGCCTTCGAAGCAAGCTCAATACTTGCCGTCACATATGGAAGTGCATCTGTAAAACGAGCTAGGCTCTGACAGATACAGACGAGATTGCTCAAGATTGACATCGAACTATGGGTGTCGCCAACTTCGGAATAAAGTTCCCAGCTCTTCTTACAAGTCTCAAGAGCGTCGGTAAGTTTATTTCCCCTCTGATAGACGTAGCCCAGCTGACTAAGAATGGATGCCGCAAGCCTCTTATCATCAGAGAAAAAATCAAATTTCTTATTATAAAATTCAATAGCATTGTCGAAGTCATCCTTCAGAGCCAATGCCAAGCCCAAATTATTATTCGCAACCTGCTTCCTCTGATCCTCCGCCATATTATCGGCCTCAGTCTGAGTCTTTGTAAAAATTTCAATGGCCTTATCAGGCTGACCCATCTGGATGTAGCACTGTGCCTCTTCATTCATCAGTTTCAGCACCTCAACTTGTTCGGCCCCATCAGCCATGACCTTCATCGCTTTTTGAATATACTCAAGCGCCTCGTCCGGTTTATGGCGGATACGCCCAATCCAGCTCCTCATCAGAAGATCATCCTTATTTTCACCCGACTCCTTGGTGGCCTCCTCAATATGTTTTATAGCTTCGTCCAATTCTCCTATAAAAATCTGCTGTCTAGCCAGTTTTCTATGAATACTTGGAAGCCTCTCATCGCCAGTTTGAAGAACATCAATAGCATCCTTGTAATATTTATAAGTACCCTCAAGGTCTGATATGGAATCCTTTTTCTCAGCAGCCGCAATTATATAACCCGGCACCTTATCCGGATCTGCTCCCAACTTCGCAAACCTCGTTATGGCATCGATATCATCAGGGGAGTACTCTTCGAAATGTTCGAGAAGGGATTTGCCCATATCCTTCTCCTCCTCCTCGCCAAGCGCCGCCTGAACAGCTGAAGCAACTGCTCCCGATGCTGCCTCATAGCTTTCTTTTTCCCTGTTGAAGGTGATAAACCCATCCTTCAGCAGCTCGCTGAGAGCATTCTCGATAATCACGCCAGAAAGAACGATAAGATGGTGTTGTGAAATAGGCCTACCCGCTAACACTAAAATTCCAAGGACCCTCCGCGCGGCATCATCGAGCTTGTCTATCTTCTCAGCAAATATCTTATCGGCACCACCTTCAATCTTACCACCTGGCGAATCTAATGTTGCAATAGCTATTCTAACGAGCTCCGGAATTCCTCCAGAGAAATTTAAAATATCCTTAACCTGTTTATTTGAAGGATTGGATTCACCGATTGCCAGCCTCAGATAGTTGATCACATCCTCAGCGCTGAAGGGTTCGAGAAATCTATTTTCAACATCAAGATGCAATGAAACAGGAAGAGGTGCCTTAGGACCATCGACCGACATCGAAAGAAGAACGTAAACCATGCTTTCTTTTCCAAGAAAGCGGGACGAATAAAGCGTGTTAACAAATGCAGTCACAAAGTTCCTAACCTGCCCGTTGCACTTATCAAGATCATCCACCATTAGACATAGAGGCTGTCTTTCCAGTAGATGCTTTGTAGCGTCATCGTCTGACAGCCCCTCACATCCGATGAATTTTTTAAATGCATCGAGATCCTGTCCCTCTGTGTCGCCACTCACTATCACCCTATTTACTTCCATCAGCTGCGTTATATACTTCGCTTCCTTAAGAATTCTCGATTTCCCGGAACCTGATGGACCGCTTACAACCAAGGTCTGGTGATCATCCTCTTCAAATTTCTTTTTCTCTCCCAAACGATGAAGCATCGGACGTATCGTCTGCATAATGCCATCCCTCGCAACGAGCGGGCCTTCCTCCATCAGCGTTGAAACAAGCTGCCTCTGCACTTCTGCATATTTTTTCCCTGAATGAAGCTCCAGAAACCTAACTATCACTGCTGCCGAGGAAAATCTCTCTGTGGGAATAGGTTTTGTAAGATTCTCAACCACCTCGATTAGATAATCAGGCACACCCTTCGCCTTGAGGGGTGCTGAATCAAGATCCGTGTGACTGACATGCCAGGAAAGAACCTCTTTCATATTTGTTCCCTGACTAGGGTAATCACCGGCCAACATCCGATAAAAAACGATACCCAACGAATAAAGATCACTCCTGTAATCTATCGTCTGATCGTGCAGAATCATCTCCGGACTCATGTAGCGTACAGTTCCGGCTATATTTTCATGAACCTCTGCCGAGGGTGCGGCGAGTCCAAAATCGACGATCTTTGCAAGGACACCACCTGTCGGCGTATTGGTTACCAGGATGTTGGATCCCTTGATATCGTAATGGATGAGACCTGCCTGATGAATCACACCCAGACCATCCACGATTTGAACGAAGAGTTCTTCAATCTCGTCGATAGCTAGGCCTTCGACATACTTATAGAGATCTTTACCCTGTACGACCTCCATCGTAAAAAAGTAGCGATCCTTGTTACTGGAAAATCCGAAATCATAGACAGCACATACATGGGGATTGTGAAGATCGGAGAGCAACATGAACTCACGTTTAAAAGCAGTGAGCTGTCCCTCCTTAAAAGCCTCAGGGTTTAAAAGCTTCAGCGCGCACGGTTCACCCCGGGTAAGATCGTTCACAACATAGACTTCACCGGTAAAACCTTCACCCAACTTGCGGATGACCTCATAATTACCATTCTTCGACTCAATAATTTCCTTTTCATTACCCATACTTAGAAACACTCCCGGAGCTTGTTTCGCGCATACTATAAGGATACTGGGGCCTTGCCAATAGTTATATCGCTCGGATTATCTCCCCTTCAGACACAACTAATACATAAAGATCACCTATTTACAAAGTCAGATGTCATCTCCTGAGACCTATCCACCTTACTTCTGAACCTCTTAACTATCGCCCACGTGATAACAATCCAAAGCAGTATAAGAGCAAGTGTCACCCACGGAACGATCTTCATCAGCCCCAATCCAAGAATGCCCATTAGCAAAAGCGATGCCCCGCCCTTCGCAATACGATAAGAAAGCATGTCGACTATCGACTTGCCCATAGTTTTCTCTTCATAGGTAAGGGGAATATACAGAATCTCCTTCGCAGACTTGAATATCGTATAATCAAAAACTTTACTCGCCGCTTTCATCACAGCTACTACCATGAATGCAGGAAATGCTATAAATGTAACAACACTGAGTGCCAGAATAAATGGAATGGAGATTAGCGCTCCTGGGACGGTTACCAACCTCAATAGCGGTCCGGTAATGAGGTGCAGTACAAACGTAGCACTGTTAATAATCGCATAAATTTTACCTATCATTCCGGTGCGAACATCCATATCTGGAAATGCACTCTCGACCACCCCATTGAACTCAAAATCTATCAGGACAACGGCAATCTGCACTACGAAGATCAAAAGGAGTATAAGTGTAAGATAAGAGCTATTCCTCACAACCTTCCACGCTTCACGGATGTGGGCATGATTATATTTCTTTTCCAAAGGTTTCCCGATTCCAACGATTTTTGAAAGTGGCAGGCAGAAAAATCCAATAAGTGCCAATACAGGAACGGCAAACCAAAAGGAACCGACGGTTCCATATGCCATTGCGAGCTTACCTACCAACAGATTACCAACGATACTTCCCGCCGCTGCAAACGCCCCGAAAAAACCATATATCCACCGAGCTGTCTTTATGGGAAATACGGAATTGGCATACATATAGAAGAGATCCACCAGAACCACTACATATATATCCTTCCAGACATATATGGCGTAATTCACTCCATATACTTCCATCCTCTTTAGAAGAAGCAACCCCACCAAGGTTATGCTGCTGGCGAATGCGGCGTATCCAAAAAGGCGAATGAGATCGTGTTTTGTGACAAACCAATTGTAGATGGCAACCACACACAACATCGCAGCTGCCACTATAAGCCATACCAGCGGAAGACTTTTGCTGGAATGTGTCGCCAGAAATAACGATTCCGCCGATGGCCTTGCTATCGCATAGGAAAACATCACCGAAAACGCTAGAAAACTAAACGATGCAATCCTAATATATTTTACGCGCCTATTCTCTTTCATATTCTTTCAATTAAAACTCAGAAACCTTATCAGACCAATTCGAGTGCCATTCAATGATAGGTAAAAGTTGTTTCGAAACATGCACGAGATAATCATCCGCATTCTTTTCCACAATTATCAGATGCATATCCGCCAGCTTCCTTACCAACCCAATTCCACCATCGACACCCAAGACCATCACTGATGTTGCCAAGGCATCGGCATCGACAGCAGCACCACCGACAACAGTTACACTGATCACCCCGTTATCAGATGGATAACCGGTGCGCGGATCTACAATATGGGAATATTTTTTGCCATCAATTTCTACATACCTCTCATAATCCCCGGAAGTAACAACAGCCCCGGCTGAAACGCTGACGGTGGCCATCAGCTTCGCACTGTCGGTCGGGTCCTGAACGCCTATTTTAGTACTATCTTCGACAAAGATATATGCATCACCGCCAGCTTCAATCAAACCAGATTCATTTCCAGCTTCCGAAGCGGAGGATACAGATCTGTCGACGATAAACCCCTTAGCAATTGCACCAAAATCAAGTTTCATTCCCTTCGCGGCGAAAAAGACCTCGTCACCATCAAGCATATCCACTTTATCCATACCGACGCTCTTGAGAAGAGCAGCAATCTCATCATCGCTAGGTAGGATATTCGATTTACCAGCCCGCTTCCATAGGTTCACAAGTGGAGCTACGCTCGGATCAAACGCGCCACCACTCATTCGATACCACTTCTTGGAAAGAGCAATCATTCGATGCATCCCTTTGCTTACCTGAACTGGCTTCCTTTCAGCAATTTCGTTCAGCTTTGAAAGCTCGCTCGTTCTATCATATCTGCTGAAGATCTTCTCAAGCTTGGCCACATCATTTTCAACCGCTTCCATAATTCTATCGAACTGAATGAAATTTTTTCCGTAGGCGACGACTTTAAATGGAATACCACCCATCGGATAGAAGCTGCCATCATATCTCCGGGGAAAGAAGGCCCAAATCAGCGCTATGCACAGAACCGCCAACACCCCAATTACAATGATTTTTTTGTGTTTCATACATCTCCCCCCAAAAAGTGTCCGACACCTTTTTGAGGACACCACAGGGTGCCTTTCTTTTCAATCATTTTCGATACACTATTGCACAACCAATGCTAGGGATGTATAGCACCTCGATCAGGAGGGATGATATGCATGAACTGGCTATATCGGAAACGATCTGTAAGATAATAGAGAAGGAAGCGAAGAACCGAAATATGGAGAAGGTTCGGACCGCAAAACTCAAGATAGGCGTGATGAATGCCTTTCAGAGAGAAAACCTGGATCTATGTCTCAAGGACTATGCAAAAAACCCACTGATGGCAGAAATGCAGTTTGTAATTGAAGAGGTTCCGGTGAAACTTGAGTGTACCAAGTGCAATCACAACTTTACCGATGACCGCTTCGCTGATCACGATTTCGCTCATAAGGTAGCCCATGCCCCAGCCCTCTACCTTCCCCCAGCATGCCCCACATGCAAGTGTGAAAGCATCAAACTCATAAGCGGCAATGAAATGAAACTCGTATCTATTGAGGCCTAACATACCGTTTATACAGCTATTATTGTTTAAATAGGCTCTGTTCGACACCATCCATAATTACCCAAAAAAGGCGAAACATTTTCACCAAAACCGCGATAAGTGAGTAAATATTTCAGAATTATATCTAGGAGCATTTATGTCTACCGAACAAGTTCTTCCAACAGCTTTAATAGCATTGGGAAATAGATGTCAGCTTCACCTGGAAAACATGGGCTGGAACTTTAAAGTCGATCATGATGGTGATATCGTAGGTTTGAAAATGATGCCTGCCGACGATAAAAAGGTTCCAGTTACATTGAGTATTTCGGAAAGAGGACCAGTAATGGTCTTCCCTCATCGGGGCAGATCATACAGTAGAGAATGCGAAGCGACAAAAGATGAAGTTCGCGGAATCAGAAGAGAACTTCCGTGTGCTTGTGACGAAACAACCCAGGATCTTGTTGAGAAAGCTCAGGATGCTGGCTTCGGTTCGAGGGTGCCTTATTGTTCCACCTTTCAGCTGGATAATGACGATCTCATAATAGATTCGCCAATCATCCCCTATTCCAAAGAGGATTGTTTTATAAAAATCAAACCGGACGGCACGGCTACGAGATCATGCCTCCGATCTCCCGTAACAAAAGATGTCGTTCCTGTAGTTAGGTATATCATGAGTTTCGATCCAAGAGCAGTTGCGAAGGTAAAAGCAATAATCTCCAAGCCAACCGAAAAATAATAATCATTAAATATCATATCGTTTGTTATATATAACGCATTGCATAGAAGCACTGCGTATAGGACTTCCCTGTATACTCCAGTATACGGAAAACTTGTTGGGAGATTGATATGAACACAAGTTTTTACTATAAGCTCTGGAATTCAAATTGAACTCAAAAGGAGGCATTTATGACGTTACCAGTAGGAAGTGTAGCAGGAGTACCGAAAGGCACAGAACCTGCAGCTGAAACTGTAAAGCTTCCAAGTTGGTTTTACAAAATAGGCGAAGAGAACGGTTTAAACTTCAGGGAAGATGGTTGGACATTTAGTGTAAATCGTAAGGGCGACATCATAGCAACAAAACGTGTCATGCCAGAAAAAACAGCTTTCGGACAATTCGGGACAGCTACATCGACACAATTTGTGATCCGCGAAGAAGGCACTGGAGCTACTTCAATCCATACCACATCATATCCAAATCGCGGATTTAGCCGTAAACCCGATCCAAAACCAACTGTCGCACAATTTGAAACCCCTAGGGGATTCAGTGAAAAAGGCTTTCGCACTCTGAGAAAAACACTGGCCGCTGAGAAATTCCCAGCAGGACAGGAACTCGCTGAGTTTGCAGAGGACAGACTCGGAATCGATGTAGCCTATGGCGCGCAGGTGTCGAAGGGGACATTTGCTGAAGCTGGAGTTGATATAGCCGATGCATTACATATCAGCTGGGATATAGACTCTCAATCATGTTACGTAAAAATCAATGCTGAGAATGGAAGAGGATTTGAACGCTGTTACAGCAGATCAGATGGATATGGAAGGAGTCTCTCCTGGGGATCCCGCTCCGTCAAACCAACAACAAAGACATTTGAACCATTTAGCAAAAAAGCTGTAATGGCTATACTGAAGAAAATACCGGCTGCCGAATAAGCTACCAATCCAAGCGATTCAAAGGGCCCCCAATCGCTAGGGGGCCTTTTTATTGCCTACAAACGATCATTTCAACCCCTTTTATTGACCTTGACAGTGAGGGGGCATCACCCTTAGAGTCCCGCCCTATGGGATTTTCCAGCCGCTGGCGTATAGATATCGATGGCACCGTTCAGGGTGTGGGCTTTCGTCCGTTTATCTACAAGCTAGCTACGGAAATTGGACTGGGCGGTCACGTCTTCAATCATTCCGAAGGAGTGACAATCGAAGCAGAAGGCCCGGAGGAGCGTTTGAACTCCTTCCTAGATAGAGTTCAAAATGAGCTCCCTCCCCTCGCCCATATTCAAAGAATCGATTCAACCGTTATAAACACCACCGATGAAACGGATTTCAAAATCATCGAAAGCGAAAATACTGGAAGCTCAACCACGTTAATATCTCCAGACATCGCACCTTGCGATGATTGCACGAGAGAGCTGATGGATACAGGCGACAGGAGATACGCATATCCTTTCATCAACTGTACGAATTGCGGCCCGCGCTATAGCATAATTCAGCATTTACCATACGACCGTCCAATGACGACGATGAAGGAGTTTGAACTCTGTGAGGATTGCAAGCACGAATACACCGACCCATCGAATAGAAGATTTCATGCACAGCCAAATGCGTGCGAAAGGTGCGGGCCACAAGTGAAGTTCATCCGGTCTGACAATTCGACCTCCCAATCCCCTGATGACCCTGTTAAACAGGCATTGAGATCTATGGATGATGGCAAGATCATCGCGGTCAAAGGGTTAGGCGGCTATCACCTCGCTTGCGATGCCACGAATGATGAATCGGTGACAAGGCTTCGCGCACGCAAAGATCGTGATGAAAAGCCGTTCGCAATCATGGTTGGTAATATACAGACAGTAAATACCCTCTGTGATATTTCTGATGAGGAAGAAAGGCTGTTGATATCACCACAGCGCCCTATCGTGCTATTGCATAGAAAAGAGGGCTCGAAAATCTCAGAGATGATTGCCCCGGGCAATAGTCACTTAGGTGTGATGCTACCTTCCACGCCATTACATCATTTGCTCTTTAAATCTGGTGCAGGGCGCGTTTTGGTTATGACCAGTGGCAATATTTCCAACGAGCCTATCGCATTCATTGATGACCAGGCGTTTCGCAAACTGAAGGATATAGCTGATGCATTCCTCATCCACGATCGCAATATTCATATTCGAGTCGATGATTCCATAACCCGCCTTATGGATGGCAAGCCGTTGATGCTCCGCAGGGCACGCGGCTATACACCAACACCGATAAGACTGAGCTTTGAAATGCCACAACTCTTCGCTGTTGGAGCGGATCTAAAAAACACCATCTGTTTCACGAAGGGTCACAATGCTTTTTTATCGCAGCATTTGGGTGACATGGAGAATTTGGATTCCCATGATTCTCTGGAGATGGTAGCTGACCACCTGATGCACATTCTGAACATTAAACCCGAGATCGTCACATGCGATATGCATCCAGATTATTTCAGCACACGTTTTGCAAATAAAATAGCGACCAACCACAGATCACCGATCACTGAAGTGCAACACCATCATGCTCACATAGCCAGCTGCATGGCTGAAAACGATTTACCTAATGAAAAGGTAATCGGCATCGCACTCGATGGAACGGGGTTCGGAACGGACGGAACAATTTGGGGTGGAGAAGTTCTCATGGCCGATTATGAAACATTCGAGCGTGCTGCACACTTCGGACAGATACCAATGCCCGGGGGGAATGTCGCAGCGAAGGAATGTTGGAGGATGGCACTCGCATATCTTCAGACTGCAGACAGCAGAGTGCGAACGATTCAACATTTCAAAAAAATCGGTGATGAGAAAATTAAATTTGTTCAGCAGATGATTGAAAAGGATATCAACTGCCCGATGACCTCCAGCTGCGGAAGACTTTTCGACGCTGTGGCAGCTTTGACAGGTCTTCGAATGAAAAACTCTTTCGAGGGACAGGCAGCGATGGAGCTTGAGCAGATTGCGGACGAATCTGAGCACGGTGTATATCCATTTACAATCGACGAAACCTGCAACGGAGCACTGAGAATTAATTTCTCGCCGATGATTGCAGCCATCAGCGAGGGGGTTCAAGCTGGCACAGAGCTTGGCGTTATAAGTATGCGTTTTCACAATACAATTGTAGGCGCATTGTTCGATATATGTACAAAAATTGATAAAGGGAATGCAATACACGACAGACGGCGTGTCTGTCTGTCGGGGGGATGTTTCCAAAATGCGATACTGATGACGAAACTCAAGAAATTACTTGTAGATAAAGGGTTTACGGTCTATACGCACTCTCTCGTGCCCCCAGGCGATGGAGGCGTAGCACTTGGACAGGCGGCCATCGCAGCACACCTTCATAAAACAAAATGAAAGGAAGAGGATGGATACTCAATTGCTGACAATTGTTCTGATTATAGTCGGACTAATACTCGTCTCCCCGTATGTCATCACATGGCGCATGAAGAGATTTGGAGAAGCCATCATCGCTGAGGGTTCTACTGACCCCGTTATCTATTCATCCTGGACGACATTAAAGGGAGCTACAACGCTCACGAAGCAATCGATACTATGCAGATTCAAACTCTATAGCGATAGAGTGGGCATGCGTCTTCTATGGGGACCTGAGAGATTCATTAAATTCTCCGACATAAAGGGCATTCAGCGCCTACTGCGTGGCCCGCGCACCACAGCTCTAAAGCTCGTCCCTCAAAATACGAAGAGGCTTCATGAAATCTTCATCAAGGGGATCACTGATATTCCACTTTTTCTTAAACTCGTAAACTCCCATTCGGATATCGAATGCTCCGAAATGGAAGATGATAGAACGGCGTTCGGTTTTTTACAGTAATACAGGAGAGATCACATGTGTTTGGCTGTACCGATGCAAATTGAAAAAATTGAAAACGAATCCGCGACCGTCAACGTCGGAGGAACGAAGAGGGATGTGAACATCGCCTTCCTCGACGATGCCGATATTGGAGATTACATCCTCGTACACGCAGGATTCGCAATCAAGAAGATAGATGAGAAGGAAGCGGAGGAGACGGTTAAGCTTCTCAACAAGATGGCTGAAATCGCAAGAAACGACAATTCAGATCAATCATAATTCAAATCAATATGAAATATATCACCGAATACAGGGATCGGGAAAAAGCCAACGCGATAGCAAACCGTATCGTTGCGGTAGCCAAAGATCAATCTATGACGATAATGGAGGTCTGCGGAACGCATACTATGGCGCTCGCTCGTTTTGGAATTCGACAGATCCTTCCTCAGAATATCAATCTGATATCTGGACCTGGCTGCCCCGTTTGCGTAACACCGAATCGCTACCTCGATCACGCGATTGCACTTGCCCGTCAGGATAATACTATCATATGCACCTTTGGGGATATGATAAAGGTTCCAGGGTCGACGTCCAGCCTAGAGAGTGAGCGTGCCCGTGGACAGGATATCCGTATCGTATATTCAACATTGGATGCTTTGGAGTTGGCTCGAAATAATATCGATAAAGAAATTATATTCCTCGGCGTAGGTTTTGAGACAACAGCTCCAACTATTGCCGCATCCATCGACATCGCATCAAGACAGAGTATCAGCAACTATTCAGTGCTTTGTGCCAACAAGGTTGTCCCTCCCGCCCTCCTAGCCCTGCTATCAGGTCGGACAGAGATCGACGGCTTCATCCTTCCAGGACACGTTAGCACTATCATAGGATCCGAGTCTTATACCCCTATTTTTGAAAAACATCCCGTGGCTTGTTCCATTGCAGGCTTTGAACCTTCAGATATGCTCGAAGCAATTTATGAGTTGGCTGTTCAAATCTCCTCAGGTGACCCCAAGCTCCACAATTCATATCGCAGGGTAGTTACCGCCAACGGAAATATAAAAGCGAAAGCTCTGCTGAACAGAATATTTGAAGCGTCGGATGCGGAATGGAGAGGTATTGGAAACATACCTGAAAGCGGCTTGTCGATAAGGGATGAGTTTTCATCCTACGATGCAGCTAAAAAATTCAACGTCACAATTGAAGAGACTGTGGAACCAGCCGGATGTCGTTGTGGAGAAATCCTTACTGGAAACATTAAGCCGGCAGACTGCCCACTATTTGGAAATAATTGTACTCCCTCACATCCCATAGGTGCATGCATGGTATCTAGCGAAGGGACGTGTGCCGCTCATTTTAAATATGGAAGCTAACACCCGAGGTTTTTATGAATGAAACACAACTCAGCAACAACGAATCACGAATCACAATGGCACATGGCGGTGGTGGAATACAGAGCCAAGAATTGATTCAGGGAATATTCGCAAGTCATTTCAGCAACCCCATCCTAAACGCTATGGGTGATGCTGCCATAGTTGAAATACCAAGAACATATCTCGCATATACGACAGATTCATATGTGGTAAAACCTATCTTCTTTCCTGGCGGTGACATCGGTAAGCTCGCCGTATGCGGCACTGTAAATGACCTGGCTGTGTCCGGCGCAAGAGCCATCTATATGACTGCTGGATTCATCATCGAGGAGGGTTTTGAGTTTAAGCAGTTGGAGAGTATCGTTGCATCGATGGCTACCGTAGCTAGAGCATGCGGAATAATGATAGTCGCTGGAGATACAAAGGTCGTTGAAAAGGGAAACTGTGATGGGATCTTTATCAACACATCTGGCATTGGACAGCTTTTTGTAAAGCAGGCTATGACCTCCTCCCGTATAGAAACTGGCGATGTAATCATCATCAATGGATCAATTGCCGACCATGGAATGGCCATAATGAGTGCGCGCGAGGGATTATCCATGGATACTTCAATCGAGAGCGACTGCGCACCCTTAAATTCACTAGCAGAGCATCTCTCTGCAGCAGTGCCGAATATAAAATTTATGCGCGATGCAACTCGCGGTGGACTCGCTACAGTTCTTTGTGAAGCGGTCGGTGAGAACAATTTTGGTATTGAAATAGATGAGAGCAAGATCCCCCTAAAAGAGGGAACAGCAGCGGCATGCGAGCTTTTAGGCATCGACCCTCTCTACGTCGCAAACGAAGGAAAACTAGTGGCTGTAGTGCCAGCCGATTCAGCCGAAGTAGCGCTGGCAACTATGCAATCCCATCCACAGGGAAAAGAATCTGAAATTATAGGCTGCGTCACCGAAGATAACGTTGGAAAGGTGAACCTAATAACAACTATCGGCAGTCGCCGTTTAATCACCATGCTCTCCGGCGAGCAGCTGCCTAGAATTTGTTGAGCCGAACCATCCCCTTTCTACCGAATTTATAGCGACTCAACTTTGATTTTACACACAGGGCATTATCGGCTATAGACGCCCCTCAATGAAACGTCTTTTATTCATAACACTTTTTCTATGTCTTCTACCTGCAACACTCCTCGCAGAGTTTCCTAAGCCTGCAGGATTTGTAACCGATTCAGCTGGCATCATTGATGCTCAGACAAAAAGGGATCTCACATCTTTCCTTACATCCTTTGAAAAACAGACTGGCGTGGAAGTGGCGGTTGCGACAGTCTCCTCCTTGGATGAACTGCCTATCGATGACTATGCCGTAGAGCTCTTTAAAAAATGGGGTATTGGAAAGAAGGGAAAAGATAATGGAGTTCTTTTCCTAATTGCACCGAATGAGAGGAAGATGCGCATAGAGGTTGGATACGGCCTTGAAGGCGCTATAAACGATGCGCTCGCCGGAAGAATAATGGATCGCGTCGTCATTCCATTTTTTAAGAGCGGCGAGATCAGCCGTGGCGTTGCTAATGGAACTATATCGATAGTCGACACCGTGGTCACAAATGAGAATTTGCAATTTGATCCACAGAAAGAAATTAAGGCATACGAAGGGTTGCCTCAGTATAAGAAGAAAAAAGGCCCCCTGAGCATTCTGGGGAAAATCCTCATGCTGCTCGTCATGGGATACCTCTTCATCCGCCATCCATGGCTTTTCCTATTCTTCCTCGGTGGCTTCGGAGGCGGTGGCGGACGAACAGGTGGCGGCTTCGGAGGCGGTTCTGGAGGATTCGGCGGTGGGCTTTCCGGAGGCGGAGGAGCCTCTCGCGGATGGTAGACGCAAATAACGGGAGATTTTTATGACACCACATCAACTAGCACATGAATTGGAACGTATCTATGGCGAACAGCTGAAATCTGTTGTTCTATATGGCTCCGCAGCTAGCAATAACTATTCAAAAAAGTTTTCAGACTTCAACATATTCTGCGTGATCGACGAGCCATCTCCGGGTGCACTATCGAAATCGAATACAATTGTTCGCAAGTGGGTAAAAAAAGGAAACCCCCCTCCCCATTTTTTCGACACCAAACATATAGAGACATCCCTTGATGTATTTCCAATGGAATTCATGGACATCAAGGACCAGCATAAAGTATTGCTCGGCAAGGATCCGCTCGAAGGGATATCTGTCGACCCGAAAAACTTAAGACATCAATGCGAAAGTGAGTTGAAAGGAAAGCTGCTTCATCTCAGGGCGTTCTACGCTGAGAACTGCAACAAACCGAAGTTGATATCAGAAATTATGGTTAAATCCTTTCCTACATTTCTCGCAACATTCAGGGGAGCATTACGACTGCTCGGCAAGAAGCCTCCCCGAGAGGCTAAGGCCACAGTGGAATTAATATCTGCTGAGGTAGATATCAACACTGAGATTTTCCTACAGATTATTGAGTCTCGCACTGGTGAATCACTGATGCCAAGGGGTGATGAGGCGTTGGAAATGTTTGAAAGATATATAACGGAGTTGACTGTCATCACGGATTTTGTCGATAGGATGCAGTTCTAATTGAGTTAATAGATTAGACTTACAATTGGAGAATCATATGAAAATAAAATGGATCATAACAGGTATCGTAGTGCTGGCAGTAATCATCTTAGGCTCCAGCTGTATGAGAAAATATAATTCGATCGTAACGTTAAACGAGAGCGTGGAAACCGCATGGGCTCAGGTTGAAAATGTTCTACAGCGGAGGGCAGATCTGATTCCAAACCTTGTAAACACCGTGAAGGGGTATGCTAAACACGAAAAGGACACATTCACCCAGGTTACGGAGGCAAGAGCTAAGGTCGGCGGAGCAACTACTATCCCCGGCAAAATAGCTGCGAACAATCAGTTGACTGCCGCCCTTTCACGCCTTCTTCTCGTCGTAGAGAGATATCCTGACTTAAAGGCTAACACCAATTTCATTCAGCTTCAGGATGAACTGGCTGGCACGGAAAACAGGATCGCTGTTGAGAGAAAGAGATATAATGAAGTGGTAAAACAGTACAACGTGTTCGTACGTAGATTTCCCAACAATATGATAGCTGGTTTGTTTGGATATTCGAAGGAAGATGCATATTTCAAGGCTTCCGACTCGGCCAAGGATGTCCCAAAAGTTGATTTCAGCACACAACCTGCAGCACAGTAGTCAGCATTCAAACCAAAAGGTGTCCGACACTTATTAGAATTTTCACCAAAAAAGTGTCCGACACCTTTTTTGCGTTTAGAAGCAATTTAGCAGTAATTATCAGCAGGTCCTCTCATCCTGATAAAAACACCTTCTCTTTCCCAGGCTGAGAATTCTTCGATTCTCCCTTAGATTTTGATCTTTTCTAATAATTTCATGCTGTTATACGGCCATCATTCTCCGACGTAGATGGCTTAATATTTGCATTATAGAATTTCAAATAACCTGGGAGAAAGCCATGCGATATCTCATAGTTAGACTCGTTCCACTGTCACTGATTGTCCTGCTGATGTACGTTATGCTCGTACCATAATCGGAACGCAGTGGGCATCACACCTCAAAAAGTGTCGGACACTTTTCTGGGATAATTGGAAAAAAGTGTCGGACACTTTTCTTACAAATGTTTCGAAATTGATTTTAAGAGGTCCTGCCTGTGAAGGAAATCTTCGATGTAATCCATCTTTTCAGTTGAAAGCTCAAGCACCGGGGAACGGTCGTATTTTTTTAACCATCGTTTGTAGTACCGCTCCAAACGTTTAATATATTCATCCGGCACCGATGTTTCAATCGCCCTCCCCCTACCCTCAATCCTCTTCTTTAGCGTTCGAATAGGACACCTCAGGTAGATAAGAAGGTCTGGAGGCTCTATAGCATTCACCATAGTCTCGTAGAGATCATGATAGGTATGCCACTCATCCTTCGACATGCACCCTTGTCGATAAAGATTGTAGGCAAAAATCTCCGCATCCTCATAGATGGAACGATCCTGTACAACCGTATCAGGATAGTTATCCAATTCACGATGGATGCGAAACTTATGTGTCAGAAAGTGCATCTGAGAATGAAAACCCCAACGCTCCATATCTTTATAAAATAGCGGAAGGAAAGGATTACAATCATTGTATTCGAAGAATGGCTTAAGCTTGAAATGCTTGCAGAGAAAATCGACTAGGCTCGATTTCCCCGACCCCATATTCCCTGCAATAGCTATGTATTTTTTTGCCACGATAGCCCTATCGATCTAACAACTGATGAATCAAGGACACCTATAATTAGTACCTGTAGAACGATGGCTTGTATGGCCCATCTGCTGGTATTCCAAGGTACTTCGACTGTTCACTGGTAAGTTTTGTGAGTTTCACACCCAGCTTATCGAGGTGCAACCTTGCAACCTCTTCATCCAGCTGTTTCGGAAGCATGTGGACGCCTACATCATATTTCTTTGTGAACATCTCTATCTGAGCGAGACACTGATTTGTAAAAGAATTGCTCATCACGAAGGAGGGGTGACCCGTTGCACAGCCTAAATTCACAAGCCTTCCCTCCGCGAGAACTATAATAGCGTGTCCATCCTGAAATGTGTACATATCGACCTGAGGTTTAATCTCCATCTTCTTTACCTCTGGATGATCATTATACCATGCCATTTCGATTTCATGATCGAAGTGTCCAATGTTACACACTATAGCCTTATCCTTCATCTTCGACATATGATCGCCAGTGATAACCTTACAGCAACCGGTAGCAGTGACGAAAATATCTCCTTCAGCAATGGCGCCCTCCATCGTCTTAACTTCATAACCTTCCATCGCCGCCTGAAGCGCGACAATAGGATCAATCTCGGTTATAATGACGCGCGCTCCGAGACCCTTCATCGCTTGAGCGCAACCCTTACCAACATCCCCGTATCCGGCGACCACTACAACCTTACCGGCGACCATGATGTCGGTCGCACGCTTGATGCCATCAGCGAGCGACTCGCGACAGCCATAAAGGTTATCGAATTTTGATTTAGTTACTGAATCATTTACGTTGAATGATGGTGTCTTGAGTTTGCCCTTCTCCATCATCTGATAGAGTCGATGAACACCAGTTGTCGTCTCCTCGGAGATACCCTTGATACCTTCAAGGAGCTTCGGATATTTATTGTAAACCATCGCAGTGAGATCACCACCGTCATCCAAAATCATGTTAAGGGGCTGGCCATCATTGAAGTAAAGAGTTTGTTCGATACACCAATCATACTCCTCCTCACTTTCACCCTTCCATGCGTAAACTGGAACACCAGTCTTCGCGATCGCGGCTGCTGCATGATCCTGTGTAGAAAAGATATTGCAGCTGGACCACTGCACATCTGCACCGAGTTCGATCAATGTCTCAATCAGCACAGCGGTCTGAATTGTCATATGAAGACATCCCGCAACACGCGCACCCTTCAAAGGCTTCTTGGGTCCATATTTTTCGCGAATCGCCATAAGCCCCGGCATCTCCTGCTCAGCCAGCCTCATCTCCTTGCGACCCCATTCAGCCAGTTCAATATCCTTCACCTTAAATGGAAGCTTTTCCATATCATTCTCCTTATTAATTTTATTTGTTATTTCAACGTGTTGCGTCGCCATCAAACCTCCCGTTCAATTTGAAGGCTGACCATATAGATGAAGTGAAAGGATTTCAAGAGGAAATGACAGGTATGCATTCCAGACCATTCTCCCAATTCCAACGAATATCATCCCATTGACATTACGGATGATGCAAAGAAGTTACATAAAAAAATAAGGCTACCAAGAAGGTAGCCCCGGTCATTAACATTAAATACCAGCAATTATTTTATTTCCGTCCTGACTGCTGCGATCTCCTCTAACTTCTTCTCCTGCTGAGCTCTGGAAAAAACATCCTCTTTTTTGCCAGGTATCTTTGCCTTAACAAACTCGACGGCTCTATCTAACTCGCCACTTGCATTAGTCTTCCAGCCAGAATATCTCCTGGCTATTAAGCTCTTCGCGGAGGCTATGAGATCATCAACCTTACGCGTATAACCTTTTCTTCTCATCTTGATAATATCAGACGCAAACTTTCCAATCACCTTACCTTTAATTGCAGTTTTCTCTGCAGCAGCCAGTTGGCCATCCATATTCTGCAACCAACCACTGTAATGTTTTGTTATATATGCTTCCGCTTGCGTGATATACGATTGAGCATCCTTACGATATCCGTCCTTTCTTGCCGCTTCAATAACGGCAAACATCCCTTTCTTAGCAGCAGCAACGAAGACATGCTCTGTCTTATCTTGCAACTTAGCCTCTACGAAGGTTATCGCTTGGTCCAAGTTAGCATTCATATTCTGAAGCCAACCGGAATGTCCCCTCTCGGCATATTGTATTGCTTGGCCGACCAGACCATCAACCATCTGTTTATAACCCTTTCTACGCGTCTCAATAATTCTGTCTGCAAACTCTCCAATCACCTTACCTTTCGTTGCAGTTTTCTCTGCAGCAGCCAGCTGACCATCCATATTTGGCAGCCAACCACTATGATGTTTTGTTATATATGCTTCCGCTTGCGTGATATACAATTGAGCATCCTTACGATATCCGTCCTTTCTCGTTGCTTCAATAGCGGCAAGCATTGCCTTACGAACCTCTGCTGTAAACACATACTCCTCTTTTCCTTGAACCTTAGCCTCTACGAAGGTTATCGCTTGGTCCAAGTTAGCATTCATATTCTGAAGCCAACCGGAATATCCTTGCTCCATATATCGTGTTGCTTGACCAACCAGACCATCAACCATCTGTTTGTAGCCCTTCCTACGCGTCTCTATGATTCTGGCCGTAAACTCTCCAATCACCTTACCTTCCGTAGCAGTATTCTCCGCAGCAGCCAGCTGGCCATCCATATTCTGCAACCAACCGGAATAAGCTTTCGTTATATATCCATCCGCTACCTTAAGATAACCATCAGCATGTTGACGGTAACCTTCCTTGCGAGTTTTCTCAACGGCAACTACGGTTTTCCCGATGAACTTTGTAGCGAAAAGAAGATCACCACTGAGTCTCGTTGCTTTTAGAAGGTCCAGGACACGATTCAAAGAGCCATTCATATTCGCCAACCAGCCAGAATATTTCTTCTCCACATATCCTTCTGCATGCTCATGTGCTTGCTCAATAGCCTTTGTATACCCCTTATGTTTTATTGAATCTATTCTCGCGGTCGCATCAACGCCAGATGCATCAGCCAATTTTTTTGCCATTCCAAGAGCCTTATCAAGGCCTCCGACATTTCCATATGTCGCTTCACTGGAAGCAAAATAAAGAGGTACAAGGTAACCATTTCCACCCATCGTCTCAATCAGCTGCTTTGTGAGCACAGATTCAAGGTTCGCTGATACTGAGGATTTAATTGCAGCTTCCTGAACTTTCTTATAGCCTTCAATACACTCCTTCTCACTTCCACAACTTTTGAGTTTTACTTTTTCCTGCCTCAAAACCGTTACATAGTCTGCAAACTCCCTCACTCTCAAACCGTGGAACGTATCCAGGCCATGCTCTTTCAAGAACTGCTGAACCTTCTCATCCTTCTCCGAAACAAGAACGCCCTCATCGTTGACCAACCTATCTCCCGCATCCCACTCCGGGTTGTACACGCCATTACCATTATCTATTAACTGATAATCGCCCACTCTGATTTTAATTGGATCAACCATTTCACACTCTCCTCATCACTTTTATTGTGCCCTACAACTATTGTAATTATCGGGAAATATTGAAGAAAGTTGCTAGTTTTATAGCACCAGAATGAGCATGCGGCCTGGCCACTACACTTATCGTACCTATATGATATTGTTAGATATTATTATGATCTATAAAGGCTCACCGTCGATATGACCGGGTATATCATGACCTAAAAGCTTTAAAACTGTCGGAAAGACATCAACAGTTCGCACTGGCCTTTCCTCAAACTTCACATTCGAAACTATCGGCACCCGCATGTGACTAGTATGAAGTGATCCGTGCGATGCGAAGTGTTCAGGATGTTCATACTTCACACGAAGATCAAAACCGGGAGTAGCCGAAATGATAAGATCGCCAGCCCGCGGTGACGTAAGGAGATGTGCAATCTGAAATGGTGCATCGGGATATTCCGTCTCCCAAGTTTTATTCAATGAAAGCTCCGGACTTAAATCAGATTGAAGTTTCTTATACCCAAAGGGATCCGATCCCTTTACTTCATAATGGAGCGTCGACCCATCAAGGCGCACCCTAGCATGCCCTCTCCTGCTGTATACATCCGCTCCGCCTTCCCCATTACGTACCGAAACAATATCGACAGCGGCTTCTTCCAAAAGATCATCGATTATATTAGGTGAAATACTTTTCAGCTCATCAACTGTAGTTCGCCTCGACCAGCCATCCTTATTCCTGAAATATAGATGCGTCATCGCATTACCAGACACCATATTAGCGGAAAGTTTTCCCTTCTTCTTGAAGATCAGCGGATAGAAAAAGGGAGGCAGGTCGTGATCCTCTAAAAATGTATTTACACAAAAGTGTTTATCGGTTTTTGAAAGACCATGATCGCTCACCAAGAAGATCGCTGTCGTATCCATCTCGCCACGAGCAACTAGAGTATCCACCAATTTCCCTACATAACCATCCATACGGCGATATTGCTCGATCACCCTCTCATGATGGGGATATGACAAATGAGCATATACATCGGTAGCCGGAAATACGGTAAAAACGAAGGCAGGATCACGTTCCAGCACCTGAAGTAACTTTTTCAAAGCCATATCATCGACGAATCCCCAGCGATCAGTCAGATGACCGTAATACCAGTACCAGATCCGACTGATCTTCGTAAAATTACGTCGGCCCTTCGCACCGCGAGCAATAGAATTAAAAATACTGTATGAATTGGGAATCAGTTCAAAAGCAGTTTTAATATGGGGCCACATGTCACTCGCCATGCAGAAGCTCTCAAACCCTACATACGAACGATAACTGTTGAAGAAGGCTCCCGCATCGTACTTCGCTTTATCCATCCAACGTATACCAGGAACATTACAGGTACCTGGGAAACACCCTGTAAGGAATGGCAGATGAGCAGGCCCAGTAGTAGAGGGAAACGTCGTGACGGCAGGAAGCTTCGAGCCTGGTTCTATGAGATATTTTGAAATATTAGGAAGATCACCCTTGGCAACTAACTCATCGAAGATATCGGCTCGTGTCCCATCTGCAAGAATTATAATTGATTTGTTGTACATGGATGTCCGATTACCTAGGCATTTACGTGCTGAGAGATCTAACCACGTTCAACGCCTCAACATTTAGACGCGTATAATCTAAACGTTCATTTCTTATTTTTTGCTTTAGTAGCTTTTTGCGGCTGAGTATCAGCACCTCGCTTCAGCTTAAGCTCATCCAACTTCCCCGTCATTCGCTGCACGAGATCATTATAACTATTCTTGGTTATAATGGTGTTAAACTGATATTTATAATTGGCAACCAAGCTCGCCTGATCGACAATGATATCATAGATCTTCCACTCACCGTCCATTTTCTTGAGCTTATAATTCAACGTGATCGTTATATTCTCTGAAGGAACCGTAACCCTTGTTCTGACATAAGCCCTAGTCTGACTCTTATTCATAAACTTATGTCCACGATACGTTACTGTATACTTTCCTCCGCTCTTACTCTTTGCTGCAGACTGTTCTTTAGAAAAGAGGGCCTTCTCTTCGAGAAGGTTAGTAAGGAGATCTACAAACTCACCCTGTTCCTTATCCGTCCTTTTTGCCCAGTGTTTCGCCAACGACAGCTCTGCTAACTCACGTATATCGAAGGTGCCATGTATAATTTTCTGTTTAAGCTCCCTATTCTTGGCGTCCTCCTCAGGGGTCAGCTTCTCTCCCTTCGGCTTCACAATAAAATCATCTAACATATCATCCAAATCCTGGATCGACCTCGTAGGCGTCCCTGCAGGATAGGAGCGCTTCACACAAAATCCCTCGGTGGACAAGATAAGCAATGCAATCACTACAAAAAGAGCCACTATATGATTAAGCTTAATCCTCATTTTCAATCCCCTCCATGTCGACATGATCATCATCATAGTATTCAAACCCTGTATCCTCAGCTGATTCTATATTGAAAAATTCGTGTTCCGACATATTCGGAACTGAAATGAGCTCTGTGTATTTCTCCGCTCCGATTCGCCTTTCAACTTCAGCTAACGCAGTATTGAAATCGAAAACCGTTTTAAAATACTGCCCCCTGGTCAGGAGTACGAATTTCAGAGCATCGGCATACCTATCATTGTCACCAATCCCCATATCAACATTCATCTTCGATAGGAATGTCATCTGACGCGCTATCGACTCGGCCTTCTTGGATCTGGTAACGTTCTCCCGCATTCTCTTTGCTGTAAGATACGCCTTCTTCATTTCAAGGCTCAGCCCTCTCCTGGCTATATGTCTCTCGTAAGTCGATTTAAAGTATTCCGCACGAGCCTTTTTGATTTTCGCATATGAACCATGAAAATCCAGATTGCCACTCAGCTGCAATCCAACACCTGCACGCGTATAGTTGAAGGGGTCATTAAAATCATCCGTAGATTGAAGCCCTCTTATAAAACCTACAGAACGGCCTACATCCGCAAAAAACCCAAAGCCCAATTTAGGTGCCAGTTTAAATTTCTCCAACCGATACTGCTCACGCTTAACATCAATACCTACGTCGAGCAGTTTGGCGTTAGGTTGATGCTCCATCGCAACATCTATATATCTCTGTTCCGCATCCATTTTATGTATGAGAGGACGAAGATCATAAGAATCGAGTTGTATTTCAACATCAGAATCAAAATCCATCTGGATTCTCAAACCTTCAAACGCCAATTCCATATTATTCCCTGCTTCTTGCAGACGTCTTTCCAATTCAACTTTGAAGACCTTGAGCCGAAGGATGTCGTAAGGATCCATATTCTTCTCTTCCTTCGCATCCTCTTCCTTGAGCTTCTTTTCAATACCATCCACGGCTTCATTGATGAGTTTAATCATCTCCTTCGCCAACTGAATTCCGTAGTAGATTTTTTTAATTTGGAATATCGTATCGTAGGTAGTGCTCACTTTTCTTACCTTAGCAGCTTCAACACCACCACGAGCCATTTTTTTAACTGTGTGCAATTGGCCAAATGATGAAATAGGAACCCCGATCCCTACATGCAAACTATTAAAGAGGGTGACCTCTCCCTCAAAAAATTTATTGAATGCATCATCCACATCCTTAGGCACTGGTGCCATTCGATACTTATATTCGAGAACCGGCCAAAGAAGCGCCTTCGCCTCGGTCAGTTGGCTCCTTGCAGCATCAATCTCGTATCCCGCAGCGATGAGACGTTTATTGCGCTGAACTGCAAGGCGTATGCAATCATCCAGGTTCAGGACCCTGTTTGAAGGTTCATCGCTTTTATCGAACATCTGACCAACGCTTGTTTCAACGATTTGAGACTCTTCAGGAGTCGGATAGACGGGCTGTGGCCTAGTGTCACCCGATATAGAGATCTTATCTGAAGATAGACCGCTACGCTTGGAGCTATGCCAACTTGGCTTAGCCGACAACTCTGCCACAACGGCGATCGACAGGATTACGATCAATACTGAAATCGAAACTTTCTTCATCAAGGAAATCCAATAATTAACTGAGTAATAGATATAAGATGGTGGCATCTAACAGATGCAACACCCCAAATCAACGTAATTTTTAGGATATCAGACTAGATCGTACAGGAAAATTATGAGGCAAAACGCCTGGTTCCAGCTCTTTGGTCGGAATATACCCCAGCGGGCTTCAGAGGCAGAGTAAAGTTGAATTCACTACCCCTTCCAACCTTGCTGTTAAGCCAAATTCTACCACCGTGTAGTTCCACGAGTTTCTTTGATATTGTAAGGCCGAGCCCCAACCCTTCATACTCCCTGGTTGCACTGCCGTCAGCTTGGTGAAAACCTTCAAATATTATCTTTTGTCTCTTCTTATCAATACCTATACCGGTATCCTTGATTGAAACCTTAAGCATCTCACCACATTTCTCCGCATTGATTAAGATCTTGCCCCGCTTCGTAAACTTAACCGCATTCTCAAGAAGATGTTTCACAATCTGCCTGAGCCTCTGCTCGTCACCATACACACCAGGGGTATCATCTCCCATCTTCACTTCCAGCTTCGTATATTTGTTAAGCTGCAAATCACTAGCAACCTGCGACACAACCTTACCAATATTAACCTTCTGGATAGCCAGATTGAGACGATCGACCTCAAGTTTCGAAAGGTCCAGCATCGCCGTCACAGTATCGAGAAGCTTGGTGCCAGACTGACGAATGAGGAAAAGATGTTTCACCTGCTCCTCATTAACCGGGCCATCGCCTCCTTCAGCCAAGAGCTCTGACAAACCTATTATTCCAGTAAGTGGAGTTCTCAGTTCATGAGATACATTGGCAAGCAGCTGCGTCTTGAACTTCGAGGTTTCCTGCAACTTGAGATTTTGTTTAATCAGGGCTTGATAGAGATTCGCATTGTGAATTGCTGTGGCAAACTGAACAGCCAAAAGCTTTAATAGATCACGAGTCTCCCTGTCGTATCGTTTCTTCTTTCTGGAACCAAGATTGACAAGACCATAGAGTCTATCTCCAACAAAAAGCGGCACACACGCTTCGGCATTGAACTGCACAAACCAGCGAAGACCTTCATTCTTGATATCCCTATATCTGGTTGAACCTACCAGGTCGCCACGCGTGATCACCCTTCTCTCAGTCTCAAGCCTGGTAAGGAATTCCTTCACCTCGCCTACATCAAAGCTGAAGGGCTTCAGACCGAAGGTAGCCTTCATCTGCAAAGTATCCTTTGAATCTCTGATTATAAGGGATGCCCCAGATGCATCGATAATTCTACAGGCGGCTGAAAGAATCGCTGGGTACAACTCCCTACGATCCCCTATGGTGTTGAATCTCTCAAGATAATCACGAAATATCTTATGGTAATCGTACTGAGGCCTTCTGAGGATGATTCGTCGAAATGAGGAATAGAAAGCCTGCCACCTGAGGGCCACCATACTGACAGCCAACATAAAGCATATTATTCCAGTACTTACAAGAATTGTAGGCATCGCTGCTGACCAGAATTGTGATGATAATTGGCCGATATTCAATTCTTTCCCCCTGAAAGTAAGACCATCTCAATTTCGTATTATAGGGATATTTCAATAGGTTGGCAAGATTTTCTATTTCACTACATCATGTTTTTTACTAAAAACACCTGTTAACAGAAGAGTTCCTTCTTGACTGAATCGAAATGTCAAAGCATCATATTGCCCTAATTCGCTCGAATTTGTGAAAAATATTTGGAATTATAGTGGGTTACAATATAACAGAGTTCAAACATAGGGGAGTTATGAATTTATTAAATCCATTTACAAAGCGATCTTTAGCCTTCGCATCGATAGCTCTATTTTGTGCCACCATCTTCCTCCTTGCGACCAACAGCTCCAGCGCATATCCGGAAAAATATGACAGCAATGTTTTGGACAGAGCTATCGTAGCAATCCATAAACACTACATCGACCCCAAGAGAATAGATCCCAAGAAGATGCTCTCCGAATCCCTTGAAATGCTTCAAAAGGGAATCCCGGAAATTTTGGTAAAAGAAAACGGAAACGACTTCATAGTTGTCACGGTGGGACTCGCAAAGAAAAGATTCAAAATTCGTCCTATGAGAAACCTACAACAACTCGATGAGGTTATGATTCAGCTCATGGATTTTATATTTTTAAATTACGAGGGGGATATCAAACCGGAAGAAATTGAAAGAGTTGCAATCAACGGGATGTTGAATGCGTTAGATCCTCATTCCAACTTTTTGTCTAAAAAAGTTTATAACGAATTTAAAATTGGTACCCGAGGAAAGTTCGGCGGATTAGGAATTGTCATTACGATGAAAGATGGGATGCTCACCGTAATTGCACCTATAGAAGGAACTCCCGCCTATCGTCATGGAATAAAGTCTGGCGACAAGATCGTCCAAATCGGTGATGAATCCACGATCAATATGTCACTCACAGATGCGGTAAATAAATTGCGCGGCAAGGTCGGTAAGAAAGTTAGGATAATCGTTGAACGCGAAGGTCGTCCATCGAGAAGCATAACTCTAACGCGAGCCTTGATTAATATTGATAGCGTTAAATATGGAATGCTACCATCCACTAAAAAGAAGATAGGATACATAGGAATAAAGAGCTTCCAGTCCAATACATACAAGGACACGAAGGCAGCTATAAAAAGTATTCACGATCAGAACAATGGCAAGCTCGACGGCCTAGTGCTGGACTTAAGGAATAATCCAGGCGGATTGCTCAGCTCCTCTGTAAGCATAGCCGACCTCTTCATAAAGAAGGGCGTAATTGTGTCCACCGTAGGCAAGGGTGGAGACATTTTGGATAAGGATGAAGCCCATCTGGGAGGGACTGAGCCAGATTATCCGGTGATAGTTCTTATAAACGAAGGTTCAGCATCGGCCTCTGAGATCGTAGCAGGGTCGCTTCAAGCGCATAATCGCGCAGTTGTGATGGGGAGCGAATCCTTTGGAAAGGGATCAGTTCAAACAATCTTTGAACTCGGCAACGATACAGCTCTCAAGCTAACAATCGCGAAATATAAACCAGCCGGCACAGAATCCATACAACTCATCGGAGTTATGCCAGACATACATCTCATACCTGTCATAGTTGATAAGGAAGAGATCAACCTCTACCCGGACAAATTCTTCTCAGAGAAGGACTTTGATGAACATTTAGAAAGAAGCAAGGAGTTTAAGAAATCAAAATTCAAGCAACCTAAATACACTGTACGTTACCTCAAGCCCAAGGAGGGGGAAGAGGAGATCGAGGAAAGATCCAAGCGTGAATACTCAAAAAAGATCGACGTTGCCGATGACTTCGCTGTAAAGCTCTCACAGAAAATAATTGAGGATAATTCGAAGGATAGCTTAAGAAGCGCCGTGTTGAGCTCCTCGAAACCGGTTGTTGAAAAAGCTACCGCCGCAGAGCAGACAAAGATTGATTCCGCACTAGGCAAGTTAGGCATTGATTGGAAATTAGCAAAGAGCACTGGCGCACCAAAGCTCAAGCTCACACAGAAGATCCTTCAGAATGGTAAACCTACGAAGCAGGCAGAAGCTGGTGAAAAAGTGGAGATCGAGCTTACAGCAAAAAATATTGGCACCGGTAATTATTCCAGACTCCTGGCGATAGGCCAATCTGAAGATTTCGCTTTCCTTGCAAACCGTGAATTTCCATTCGGCCTCCTAAAAGCAGGTCAGAGCAAAAGTTGGAAGGTGCCTATTGAGCTTCCAAAAAGCCTGGCGACGCAGGACCTACCTATGGAATTAACCTTCGAAGAAGCCAATGAGAAGGCACCTCCAGAAATGAAGATTGGAATTCCTGTGAAGGAACTCCCAGAACCAATCTTCTCTATGAGCTACAGCGTACCAAAAGCAACCTATGGCAAGGCGTTCAAAAGTTCACCGATTGCGATGGACATCAAAGTGGAAAACAAGGGTATAGGTACAAGCAGTGAAGACACCATCATAAGCCTATCCGGGGAATGTGATGATAAGGTGTTTATTGAAAAGGGTCGAATCAAAATTGGTGAACTAAAAGCCAAGCAGAAAACGAGCACTAAGTTGAAATTTCATATGCTCCCAGGATTTGACGAATCCAACTGTTCAATAGACCTAACGCTGGCCGATATAAAACGCCGTTTATTCATAACAAAGAGAATAAAACTCTACCCCACTAAAGGAACTATGTTGCCGGAACCTGGCACCACACTTTCACCACCGAAGATATCATTCAACAACATCCAGACCAAAGTCCATGGCGGCTCAGCCCAAGTATCAGGCACAATAATAGATAACGATAAGATTCGTGATTACTTCATATTCGTCGATGAGAAAAAGATAGATTACAAGACAAACCCCAAGGGTTCCTCGTCGATGAATTTCAACATGACCATTCCATTGAAACCTGGCAGCAACAGCATCATCATTGGCTCCAGGGATGAGGAAAAAATCACGGGCACCAAAACACTGGTAATCGAAAGGCTCAACTAAGTTTTATCAAATAATTATGATTAAACACTTCTCATCAAAAGATTTTTCAAAAGATACAAGCTCTCCAGTAATAGTGTTTGGAAATTTCGATGGTGTGCATCTAGGCCATCAAGAGTTGATTCAACGCGCAAAAAAGAAAGGAGCAATGCTTTGCGGCACCTGCGTCGTATACACCTTCAACCCCCATCCCGCCAAGATCTTAGCGCCCGAGCATCCACCACGCCTCCTACAAACACCTGAACAAAAAATAGCCGCGCTGAAAACCATAGGTGTAGATGTGTGTATCATGGAACCCTTCACATCCGATTTTTCACATATGCATGCGGATGATTTTTTTAAAAAGATAATTGTGGAAAGGTTGAATGCATCAGCAATAGTGGTTGGTTATGATTTTACATTTGGAATTCATAGGGAGGGAACCAGCGACACACTGTCTAACCTCGCATGTTCTCAAGGAATTGAAATCGACAAGGTCGAGGCTCAGTTCAGAGAGGAAACGCTAATAAGCTCTACAAACATAAGAGGGATGATATCGGATGGCGATATCGATATGGCTAACTCCCTTCTTGGAAGACCCTACTCCATAGAAGGAATGGTCATATCTGGCAGGGGTCTCGGAGGCGCCCTCGACGCGCACACGGCTAACATGCGCACATACAACGAACTCACACCCAGGAATGGAGTATACATAACTGAAACCATCGTTGAAGGTGTCGAGAAACCATATCCATCGGTTACCAGCATCGGCGACAACCCTACATTTCCAGACTCTGACTTCGCTATCGAAACACACCTTTTGGATGTCGACATGAACCTCCTCGGGAAGAATATTGAAATCGGTTTCCTAAAGAGGGTCCGCGACCAAGTCGCCTTCAGATCTCAGAAAGATCTAAAGGAACGCATAAGGATGGACATAGAAACATCACGCACATTTCATCAAGCCAAACGGGATACCAATTGAAGAAGAGGTTCAACATACCAAGCATTGTCGGCCATTTATATACAAACTCGGATGGCAAGGATCCCATCAATATCCACCTCTCCAGCACAAAAAAAAATATAAAACACATCGCCCTCAAAACTGACGCACGGTATTTGAAAAACATTGCTGATAGCATAAAACTTGTCGGCTTGTCAGGACTCACAATTTGCAGGGCATTACAAAAAAAGGTCAGCAAGCATCTCCCACTGTTAGATCCAATTGCAAAAAAATCAGGAACAGTCGAACTTGTAGTGCAAAAGAACGGCTGGATAATGGGTTATGATATAAGGGGAAACACCCTGCTGGATTGGGCAGATAAGTACTCAACGCGCACCACTAAGAAAAGAGCTACCCTCATCGGTCGTCACCAATTTATGGATTCATTTAAAGGAAGTTTAACCTATGGCGATTGGATTGTCGGTAAAGACCCATCCCCATCGCTCATCATAATAGGGACTCTCACCAAGAAGCAACTCGAGGGGTTAGATGTTTCACTTTCTTCACGGCCACGCCTCATATTGGATCTTGGAGGCTATCTGAGTAAAAAAAGATGGAAGGGTGTTAAAATTCTAAACTGTCGGCAATTCACGAGGTTATGCCGTCAAACTACCGCCACGCTTTTGACATTGCGTAGATAATGTAACCTGCTGATTTACTTACCTTATTATTTTGGGCGTCAGAATCGCCTAAAAACCCAGTAAAAATAACCCCACCAAACAGATCCCATATCCGGGCAGAAGAAAACTTCCTTTATTTTCAATATATTACAGAGCCATCCAGGATCGATTTATGGCACATTAATTGTATTAAATAATATCGAGGATACATATTTTGATCAAACCAAAGAGAAAACCTGACTTCATGGCGCTGGTTGTAGATGACGATCCAATCTATCTATCATTTTGGAGAAGGATTCTTGGAGATATGGGTATCGACGATGTTAAATTCATCGATGACCCCCTAATTGCAAAAGAGTTGATCGAGGAATGTTCATTCAAGGTTTTGATCAGCGACGTGATTATGCCTCACATGAAAGGATATGATTTAGCCAAATACGCAAAGGAAGTGTGTCCAGATTGTGTTATCGTTTTAACAACCGCCTACAGTAGCAATCTTTCGCGATTCAACCTCAAGAGCTACGACTTTCACTTGCTCCACAAGCCCTATACCAACCTGGAGGAGCTGAAAAAATTTATCAGTCACCTCGTTAACGGGGATACATCTTTTGATGATATCTCCGATGATTCCTTTTCGGAAAACGATGAATTTCCAGAAGTACTGGAGTGGAAGCTCTAACTCGAGATTACAATAACTTTAATACATTCTCGGGAGTTTTAGAACTATCCCTAACAGCCGCAAGGGCTCCTTCCTGCAACTTTAGATAACCCGCATTCTCAGTGGAGTAGAGATCGTAAAAGAATAGAGCAGAAACAGCCTGATAAAACAGTTTATCACCTTCCAGCGTTTCTTCATCAGCAAGTCTTCCTTTAACATAATCCACTAACAGCTTCAGAGTCTTCATATCACCAAGTTGTGATGAAATAGTGAAGAAGGCTTCTGCCGACAAAGGGCCTGAATCTACATCGGCGCCACCATTCACAATTCGCTGAGCGATAGCAAATGACATATCTCTAAGTCTAGTTATACCTGAAGAATAATCTTTAAATTCGCCTTTACTGACCCAATAATGTCCAGTCACCTTATCGACAATCATTTCAAATGCGACATGCTCATTTGAACGTTCTTTTAAATCCAACTCAGCATATTTTTCGACAATAAAATCGCTCCATGCATCAAGATTAGGATATATCTGCAAATAATCTAAAGGATTAACAGGCTGACCTGCATCCAGCCTTTTCAATAGATGCTGATAGACGACTTCCTGAAAATCGGCGCCCGACCAATTGTACTGTGACTTCATCACCCCGGGGACTTTCTGACAATCGTCATGCGTATCCAGAAAATCCACCAACTCATCCTTCGAACCAGCTACAACTGTTGCAGCTGTTGCTTCCACGTTCGCTACCTTAACCTCAGCATTATCAACTCCCCCTGGAGGTGCAGTTACCACAACCCCTTCCCTATCCTCTATCACGACTTTTGGAACACCCTCCGTTACGGTAGAGCCCGGATAGATAGAAGCTGTAACTGTAAATACTTCATCAACAGTAGCAGCCAATATAGAAACCCCATCTACCACCACATCGGACACCCATTGCACCCCCTCCTGAGTCTTATCGGATAGATCGGACACCTCTATTGGAACAACTGCTGGCTTTGGATCCTCCGCAAGCAGAGAGCCCAGTGAATATCCACCTGGAAGAATTCCAGTAGATTTTTTCGTTGTTTGGTCCGGAGTAATATAAAAACCATTTATCAGACACCCCTTCTTATCCAACGAACCATCAAGCTTTCTACAGGTATTTTGAAAGTATAGATCACCTGCGAGCTCTGGCTTAAAATCATCCACGGCTGCATCCGCGCCTTCCTCCAATACAGCAGCGTCCACATGTATACCCCCAACCAATCTAATTAGATCATCACCCATGACATGCCCCTCCTATATATACCCCTTTAAACTTTTTATATTATCGATATTAGGCGCAAAAAGTTGCGCAAAAAAAACGCTTAACATTTACGACGATAACTATTTGATATTATTAGATATAAACTAGATAGTAATAAGGCCAGCACACTCAGCTATCAGCTTTTTAATCTGTCCGTCTTGAAACCTAACTGTAACCTTATGTCCCGCGTTAGTCTTCTCACAAGTCCTGACGACACCCGCACCAAAGGTTGGATGCTTGACGCGCGTACCCCTCATATAGGGATCCACCCTCTCCTCTGCAGGTCGTTGATCAAAATCGAAATCAAAATCTGAAGAACTATTGTTAGGAGAAAGATTGGAACGATTCGGAGTACTCTCCCCCTGTTTTGAAAAGGAATTAGTTCTTATTTGTGGCGATGGATGACCGAATGCCTTTCTCTCTACATATCGCTTCGGAATTTCATCCAGAAACCTCGAGGCCACGTTATATCTCTCCGTTCCAAAGTGCCTTCGTCTGAAAGCATGCGTAAGCGTAAGCTTCTCCATAGCTCTCGTCATACCCACATAACAGAGCCTTCTCTCCTCCTCCAGTTCATCAGGATCGTCCAATGATCTCGCATGAGGAAAAAGCCCCTCCTCCATACCTACAATAAAAACGTTTGGATACTCCAACCCCTTCGCGAGATGCATAGTCATCATAGTAACGGCACCGGAATCATCACTCATACTATCGGTATCGGAAACAAGCGCCACTTGATCCAAAAACTGAGTCAACGGATAGGAATCATCATTTGAAATAAATTCTTCCATAGCAGTGACGAGCTCGTTTATATTCTCGATCCTCGCCTCCGCTTCGATGCTGGATGCCTTTGCCAAAGCTTCGATATAGCCAGAGCGTTCAAGTACATTTCTTACTAGCTCTCCAAGTGGCTTTGCCAGCGAGTCATGACTCAAATCGCTAATCATAGTACTAAATTCATACAATTTTTTAGCAGAGGAGCGGCGAATCGATCCCGAGTCCAAAAAAGAACCGATCGCTTCAAACAAGCTCGTACTGCGTGAACGCGCAAATTCGTCCAAACGGGACACTGTGGTCTTTCCTATGCCGCGCACCGGAGCGTTGACAATTCGCCGAAAGCTTACATCATCATGAAAATCTGAAATAAGTCGCAGGTAAGCAATGATATCCTTAACCTCGGCACGCTCATAAAATCTCAGCCCGCCATATATCCTGTAGGGAATTCCATTAGCCCTGAACATATCTTCAAGTGGCCTGGACTGTGCATTGGTTCGGTAGAAGATTGAGATATCGCCATAAGCAGATCCACCGGCTCTGACTTCAGATATCCCCTTCGCAACTACTTCCGCTTCCTTACGCTCGGAATCACAGGATACAACTTGAACTCTATCCCCCTCACCCCTATCGGTCCAAATCTCCTTAAACTTCCTTCCGGAGTTATTTGAAACAACAGCAGCAGCAGCAGTCAGAATAGATTTGGTGGAGCGATAATTTTGCTCAAGTCTTACTACGAGACTGCCCGAAAAATCTTCTTCAAAGCGAAGGATGTTGGAAACATCCGCTCCGCGCCATCTATAGATCGACTGATCATCATCGCCCACCACACATAAGTTCTTATGCTCGCTGGCAAGATGCCCTATCAAACGATACTGAGCATGGTTTGTATCCTGATATTCATCCACCATAATATATTTCCATCTATGCTGATAGGCTTGAAGGAGATCCGGATCAGAATCGAAGAGCTTAACGACCAACCGAATCAGATCTCCAAAATCCATAGCATCAAGTTCTACCAATCTCTTTTCATACAGATTGTATACCCTCGATATCCTACTCAGATACGGATTTGATCCTGCCTGACTTTCATATTCACTAGCTTCAACACAGGAATCTTTTGCACGACTGATTTTTTCCAAAACTGAACGAGGTGGCACCTTGTTCGTATCGAGATTCAGGGTGTTCATACACTCTTTAATCAGTGCAAGCTGATCGGAATCATCATAGACAAGAAACCTACTGCCATACCCTACCTTCTCATGATGCGTTCTAAGCAACCGAAGACATGTTGAATGAAAGGTTCCAACAGCGATATTCCTAGCGCCACTTCCTACGATCTTTTCTATGCGGCGTTTCATCTCACCCGCTGCCTTGTTAGTAAATGTAACCGCCAACACCTGAGATGGCCACGCGGTTCCAGACTCGATGAGCTTCGCTATACGATGTACCAAGACACGCGTCTTGCCACTACCTGGACCGGCCAGCACCAACAGTGGTCCATCTGTATGATCAACTGCAATTTGTTGTTGTTCATTTAGACTCATATCAAAAACTCCAAGTGCCGCATAATAGATAGATGTAAAATTACAATTACCGAACTAATCACTTGAATCAGATTTACATTTCGATAATTGGAATTTGAATCATTATATTTTATCAATTGTTTAGTATTTGTTATTTAGATAACTTCACTACTCAACAGTTACACTCTTCGCCAAATTTCTCGGTTGATCTACGTCGGTTCCTTTATGATCCGCCACATAATATGCCAGAAGTTGCATCGGAATCGCAGCGACTATAG
Source organism: Deltaproteobacteria bacterium (assembly GCA_018645265.1). Taxonomy (GTDB): domain Bacteria; phylum UBA10199; class UBA10199; order 2-02-FULL-44-16; family JAAZCA01; genus JABGOS01. The sequence continues at coordinate 6,262 of JABGOS010000118.1, read as the reverse complement.
GTGTTAAATATTTGCTAGTCTTTGGGACGGCTATAACCTCATCGACCTTACTGGAAATCGATTCATCCTGGTCGCTTGCTATAGCTATCGTATAAGCACCTCTAGCCTTAACCTCCTCAATATTTGAAAGAATTTTATCATACGTACCATCCTGAGGAACGACGGCCACTACAGGCGTTCCCTGCTCAATAAGCGCTATAGGACCATGCTTTAACTCTCCCGCGGCAAAACCCTCGGCATGTAAATATGAAATTTCTTTGAGCTTTAAAGCACCCTCGAGAGCAACTGGAAAGTTAAGCCTTCTACCAATATAGAGAATATTACTCGCGTCCGATATATCCTTCGCGATTCTCATCACATCATCTGCCAAACTAAGCGCCTGTTTGAGAAGCCTCGGAAGCGTGAGCAGCTCCGCCACCCTCTCTTTCAAAATATCATTTTCTATTTTATTCAGCTTATCAGCCAAATAAAGTGCGAATATGTAAAGAACTACCAGCTGAGCCGTAAATGCCTTAGTGGAAGCGACGCCAATCTCAGGACCCGCATAGATATATAGTGTCGCATCCGCTATTCTGGTGATAGAACTTCCAACCACATTACACACCGCCATAACCGGACAATTTCTCTCTTTCGCAAGTTTTTCAGCAGCCAGTGTATCAGCTGTCTCACCAGACTGTGATATCGGTATTACCAGCGTCCGCTCATCCAATATCGGTTCGCGATACCTAAACTCGGATGCGTAGTCTACGGAGACAGGGACCCTAGCCAAGGATTCGATCATATGCTTACCAATCATGGCTGCATGAAGTGAAGTTCCGCAGGCCACAATTGAAATTCTGTCGAACCTAGCCTTATTGCCATCAAAAAGACCCTTCAATTCATCAAGGACTATCGTGCTCCTTGCACCACTAACCCTACCAGTAAAGATATCCTGCATAATCTTCGGCTGTTCAAAGATCTCCTTCAACATGAAATGCTTATAGCCACCCTTTTCTGCCATAAGCGGCGACCAGGGAACATGCTGAAATTCCCTCTCTATATTCGCACCGTTCTCATCAAACAACTCTATCCCTTCGGAACTAAGCACGGCGTGATCACCGTCTTCAAGGAACAGCATATCCTTAGTGTAGGGCAGCAATGCCGGAATATCTGATGCAACAAATCTGGCATCCTTCGTTTCGCCCACAACCAGGGGGCTCCCCCTCTTCGCAACGTACAGACGATTACGCTCCTTCGCATTCATTATGACTATTGCAAATGAGCCCTTAAGCTTCGTTATAGATTCCCTGATAGCATTCAAGGTATCCTTTCCGTTCAACTGATAGTGATAGTCGATAAGGTGACAGATCACTTCAGTGTCAGTTTCGGAAGTAAAAACCTGACCATCCGCCGCAAGCAAGTCCTTCAATTCAAGATAATTTTCTATTATACCGTTGTGCACGACGATAATATCACCCGACCTATGTGGGTGGGCATTCGTCTCGGTAGGATGCCCATGGGTGGCCCATCTCGTATGTCCGATACCGAAACTGCCTTTGATTGGTGATTCGGCGAGAGCAAGTTCCAAATTTGAAAGCTTGCCCTCAGTTCGCTGAATCTTAACATCATCATTCTCGAAAACAGCAACGCCTGCTGAATCATAACCCCGATACTCCAAACGACGAAGACCGTCTAGGAGTATAGGCGTTGCATTTTCATTACCAACATATCCAATTATTCCACACATATATTTTCTCCCAACAACAGGCTTGCCGCATATCACATGGGCGTTCAATTGAGAAGGCAATATTAGCTGCAGCTTTTCTTCTTTTTCCTCTTCTTAGACCAATTTTTAATAATCTTCTGATCGGAACGACTGAGAGCTAGAGCGTCAGCTGGCACATCCTTCGTAATTGTCGAGCCAGCTCCTATTGTCGCACATTTACCTATACGTACAGGGGCGACAAACTGGGTATCACTACCGACAAAGACATTATCCCCTATGACAGTTCTATATTTCGATACACCATCATAGTTACATGTTATCGTTCCACATCCGATATTAACTCCTGAACCTATACTCGCATCCCCAAGATAACTGAGGTGATTCGCCTTCGCTCCATCTTTCAGATCACATTTCTTCAGTTCGACAAAATTACCCACCCTAGCGCCCTTACCCACCTTCGAATCTGGACGCACTCGTGAGAAGGGACCTACAATTGCACCATCGGCGATCTTACTATCTTCGATCACGCTATGAGCTTTGATGTGAACACCATCCCCAATAACTGCATTTTCAATAACGACGCCATTTTCGATAATACAATCCTTACCGATCCTAGTATCACCCCTTATAAACGAATAAGGCATGATCGATGTATCCGCCCCTATCTTCACATTCGCATCTATATTGATATGCCTATAGTCCAAAAGGCCTACCCCACCCAACATATGTTTCTTGTTAATTCGCTCCCTCATGATCTCGTAGGCCCTGGCGAGATCAATTCGCGTGTTAATCCCCAATAGATCATGGGCTGGCTCGCCATTAAATGCCACTACGGAAGCACCTTCCTTAAGTGCTATCCCCACCAAATCCGTTATGTAGTACTCACCCTTTACATTCTTATTGGAGAGCTTCTTCAATGATTTAAATAGCCATTTAGCATCAAAACATAAAATTCCGGAATTTACTTCGCGTATTTTTAACTCCTCCTCACTCGCATCGCGCGCTTCGACTATCTTAATAACCTCACCATCAAGATCCCTTACGATTCTTCCATAATTTCCCGCATCACTAGGAGTCATTGTAAGAACACCAAGTGTAAAGTTCTTGGATTTTACACGCTTTATAAATGAGGAGACGACTTCCGCCTGTAGGAGCGGAACATCGCCACAGAGAACGAGAACATATCCATCAAACCCTTTAAGTTTATTTTCGGAAGCCTGAACTGCATTGCCAGTTCCAAGAGGTTGTTTCTGTATCGCCTCTGCAATGTGGTTTTCCTTTAGATATTTCCTCAAGTCATCCTGCTTGGGCCCCACGACGACTATCACCTTCTCGGACTTGACCCCCTTCTTCGCAATATCCACAACATACGATATAACCGGTTGACCCGCTAGGTTATGGAGAACCTTTGACCGCTTTGACTTCATCCTAGTGCTCTGACCAGCAGCCAGTATCACCGTAACCAGCTTTGACATATAACCCCCTGTATTTACTTCTATTTTTATCTAGATAATCAGTTTAAGACAGACGCTTATAACCGCCCACCACACGGATTACAAGCCTCATTTTGACAACCGTCCAGTGAATGTGATAGTGCGCAAAGTGAGGTATTACAATGGATACGGAAAACAAAACAAATTCCAAGGGCACTGAGAAGAATCTATGGGGTCGTTTACCCAAATCCACAGCGATAAATTTCGGTGCGCTGTGTATCCTATTTCTCGCGATCTTCCTCCTTCATCATTTCAGCGACAGCATCATCAACAATGACAAGTCGGCTGGCGCCTCGAAACCTGCAGAGATTAAGGTCGAAGCACCTATAAAAACTGAAGAATCTGTAAGGCTTGAGAAAACTGCTTTGGTCGAGCAAAAGCAGGAGGTTGTATTGAAGAGCAACCCCGCACCGACTGAAGTTGAAGCAATATCCCCCAAGGTTGTTTCGATGCAATCGGTAGAAGCGACCCCCGAACTTGCGTCAGAAAAAACCGACGAGACACAAACGATAGTCACAGCGGAGAAAACACCCGAGGTGGTGTTAGCGAAGGAAATACCAAGCGATAAAAACGCTGCCAAGGTAAAACAGGAGAAACAGCAGATATCCAAACCAGAGCCACCTAAAATAATAGCGGCTACGCGTATCAAAAAGAAAACGGTAGCAAAAAACAGCCGCGCAGTTCCAAGGGCTATCGAAGTTGGTGCGAGCGTGGAAGATCTGGATGGAGAGTATGTCAGACGAGGCTATCTGTCACAGACCGTGAGATACATGCAAAAGCCTAAACCCAGAGTCGCCCAGACATATCCAACAACTCAATATAGAAAACCGCCGCCTCAGCCAACATATTCGCAGGAAAGCATTTACATACCCTTTGAGAAGAAAGATAAATAATCACATATCATGATCACTGAGCTTCCTATAGACAAAATTATCCAGACCTCTATGCGCTTTGGTGCAGACTTTGCGGAGGTCTTTGTGGAGAAGAAAAGATCCACAACTATCTCCCTTGACAATCAGCGCATTGAAAACGCATCGATCCTTTCCGACTACGGATTAGGCATCAGGGTGTTAGCCGATGGCAAAACATCTTATGGATCAACAAATAATTTAACAAAGAAGAATCTTCTAGATTTGGCAAAACGCGTAGGAAAGGCTGTAAACGCTAAGAGAACTGACTCGCAGCCAATCATCTTAAATGAAAAGGAAACGGAGGCGATATCCACCGTCAGTCAGCATCCGTTCGGCGTCAAACTAGAAAAAAAATGCGATATCGTAACATGTGCCAATGATGTTGCTTGGAATTGTGGCGCTGAGATAAAGCAAGTGAAGGTCCTCTACCGAGACACTGTAAGAAGAATAATGATAGCATCCTCTGAAGGCATCTTCGCTAGCGATGAACAGGTGGGCACTGTGATGATGACCCAGGTAATCGCAAGTGACGGCAAACATATTCAAACAGGGCAGGAGGTTGCAGGCGGCTCTTTAGGATTTGAAATATTTGATGAACTCCTCCCTGAGGCGATGGCAGAACGCGCAGCAAAAAGGGCAGTGCTAATGCTCCATTCCCGCGGAGCTCCCGCAGGAAAAATGCCCGTGATCATATCTGGTGAAGCCGGCGGGACGATGATTCATGAAGCTGTAGGCCATGGCCTTGAAGCGGATTTGGCACTAGACGGCAACTCCGTTTATGCAGGAAAGATCGGCGAGAGGGTTGCGAACGAAATCATCACCGTGATCGATGATGCTACAGTAAAGGGAAGAAGAGGATCTTTCTCATTTGATGATGAAGGCACCCCCGCACAAAAAACAGCCCTCATTGAAAATGGAATTTTAAAGCGATACATGTCGGATGTCCTGCGCGCCAAGGAAGAGGATCTGCAATCCACTGGCAACAGCAGGCGAAGCAGCTACCGAGAACCTCCGATAGTGAGAATGACAAATACCTTCATAGCATCCGGAAATGATGATCCCGATGTAATAGTGAGCGAAACCCCAAGAGGTCTCTTCATCAAGAGAATGGGTGGAGGCCAGGTCAACACCATCAACGGAGACTTCCTCTTTGACGTTCAGGAAGGTTACCTGATTGAGAATGGTAAAATTGGAGAACCTGTCCGCGGCGCAACTCTCACGGGAAACGGACCCAAAATTCTCATGGATATTGATCGCGTCGGAAACGACATCGGGTTTTCCATAGGAACATGTGGCAAGGAAGGACAGGACGCTCCAGTAGCATGTGGTCAACCAACGATACGCATTCCTGAGATAGTTGTCGGAGGAACAAAGTAACCTACAGATTCACCCTCCACAGCTAAGGCCACAATCCACATACTTCATCTTTTTAGAGCATCCTATGCATAGAAAACTATATTTAGAAACCGAACGCCTCCACCTCTATAGACCGATAGATGAGGACTATGAGTTCTTGAGCCAGAATCTTCGCGATCCCAGAATGACAGCTCACCTAGGCGGCAATATGCCGGAGGCTCAGATTAAGAATATGGTAATGAGAACAAGAAAGCAGTGGAACGATCATGGCTTTGGCACATGTGCTATTTTTCTAAAGGAAAAGATGCAACAGATCGGCAACGCCGGTGCGAAGTTTTGGCCACCCGATACGAAGGATGCCGTGGATATCGGCTTTGGAATCACACCTGAATACCAGGGACAGGGTTTCGCGTTTGAAGCCGCCCTTGCGATAGCTGCGGATTGCTTCAATCATCACCAATTTCCTGCATTAACCTGCCATACCAGCATACACAATGTGGCTGCCCTAAAATTGATAAAAAAACTAGGATTCATACAGATCAAGGTGGTTGACGTTGTAGCCGATGGCGCTACGTACAAAGACGTGGCATTCTTTGAGTTGCCCCGTGGAAACTTCCTAAAAATGCACGGTCCCAAATAACCCCAGGCCCACCGATGAAATATGACGTAATCATAATTGGCGCAGGAGCATCAGGTCTTATGTGCGCCGCCGAAGCAGCAAAACGAGATAAGAGTGTCATTGTTATCGAACACAATGAGGAGCCTGGAAATAAAATATTCGTTTCAGGTGGCGGACA
>JABGOS010000122.1 GCA_018645265.1 Deltaproteobacteria bacterium | reverse complement strand
TATCGCTCACATTGTGAAACTGCCTGATCCTCGCCTTAGCATGCGGCGCTATCGCTGCGCTATCGTGAAAACCACCTGCAAAGATGCAGAAGCCAGGATAACTTACCCTGCACATTTCCTTAAGACTATAGAATGTATTTACGAGTATGACTTCATCGAGATCAGGGTATTTTGTAGCAGCATACACCGCAGGTGAACCTCCCAGGGAGTGACCCAGCACAACTATATCGCCATCCTTAACTCCTTTGTTGTTAAGAAATGCAATCGACAGATCAACGACCTCATAGATCTTTTCTGTATTCGATTTTCCCTCCGAACCTGAAAAACCGGGATATGATGGAGAGAGAACATTTCCCCTCTTCGACAATTCTTCCACTATATAGGAAAGTCTCCCCACATTGCCGTGAAGATAGAGAAAGGTCTTCTCCTGTTTCCAATCCTCCCCCTTAGGGATCCACATCATCTCAATTCTATCACCCTCACCGTTTTGAACATATTCCAACTCAAATGGGATGGAGTATTTCGCATCCGCACCGAGCTCAGGTTGATAGATAATCCTTCCGGACATCAGATAGAGGGTGAAGGATATCCCCAGCCACCCAACAAAAGCGGCCACAAACACAACGATAACCTTCCTTTTAAGCCAAGCGGTTCTCATATAAGCACTCGACCTAACCCATATAGAATATATTGGCAAGCGCCCTATTCCGATTTATTCAGTAACCGAGAACCTCGGCCGGATCTATAGATCTTCCTGCAAGCCTTATTTCGAAATGAAGGTGCGGGCCAGTCGCTCTACCTGTATCGCCAACAGAACCGATATCTTCACCCCTTGTAATCCAGTCTCCGCTTTCGACCCACACCTCCGAGAGATGACAATAACGACTGGAAAATCCATATTCATGATTCACGACAACCATCAACCCGCAATCATCACCCCATCCAGCATATTGAATAATCCCATCGTGTGACGAAAGAACCTTACAACCTTTCGCGGTTGAAATATCAACACCTCTATGAAATCGAACATTTGCTAGAAAAGGATCCTTTCGCCACCCATAAAATGAGCTAATTCTTCCATCCACAGGCGGTGAAAATACAGGAAAACTCGGTATGACCACCCATCCCCCATCCGCAATAGGGTCAGGTATAAAGATTGCACTCCTCTTAATATTTGAAGATAAATCCTGTTCCGCAATTAACACATCGGCACAAGAACTGTTTTCCATACCGAACACAAACATAATTACGAGCATGATGAAGAACATTTCATAATATGATCAATGCATTTTCTGCACCAAATATTGAATAGCAATATTGCACATTACGACTTTAATGAATGCATCACTTAACAGCTGTCGCATTATTATTTGTCACATTTCGATCTTTGCAGATTGACCTGAATCGGCATTATAAAATATACAAGTAGCATGTTGGAACTCACAATTCAAAGGGGCGGAAGACAACTAATCAGAAGACCGATAGGGATAGATCCTATAACTATAGGAAGATCGCGAAGCAATGCATTGAGATTTCTCGACGACGAAATATCCCGTGAACACTGCATAATATATTCAGATAATGGAAAAACATTTTTAGAAGACCTCTCCACTAATGGAACCCATATAAATGGAGAGCTCACAAGACATTCTGAACTTTCAGCTGGCGATAGAATAACCATAGGCCCTTGGACACTCAATGTTATAAAGAGAGTCACCGCATCACCAACGAAGACAGTCATATCAAATACATTAGCCACACATGTCATCGACAGCAACCCTACACATAAGCGTGCAAAGAGTAGGCGCATAGAATTTACTATCGAATCCCCGAATAGTTCCCTAATGAAAAGAAGATTAATTTCTGACAATATAACATTAGGATCCGACGATTCCTGTGACTTAAAGATCGACGACGCATTCGTATCACGTAAACACTGCAGAATTATAAACAACGGCAACGAGCTACAGCTCATCGACCTAGCTTCTACAAATGGCACCCTTGTAGATAAGATTCGCATCAGCAAAACTGCATTGCCACCGAAAGGGCACTTCAATATAGGGCAGTCGACGGTACGCTACATTCGCACAAAACCCTCGGACACAGTTTTACAGAGGAACGATCAAGCTCTAGGCAGAATGATAGGTACATCCAAGATGATGCTTGAGGTGTTCAGTATCATCAAGAAGGTTGCATCTTCAGATGCCATAGCCTGCATAACGGGCGAGAGCGGCACCGGCAAGGAACTCGCCGCCAAAGAGATACACGACCATAGCCCAAGACATGACAAGCCGTTCGTCGCCATCAACTGTGGAGCGATGCCATCAGAGATCATAGAGAGTCAACTCTTCGGGCACGAACGAGGAGCGTTCACCGGCGCCCTTGAGCGATCCGTTGGTCTTTTCGAGCAGGCGCACAAGGGGACCCTCTTTTTGGATGAAATCGGAGAAATGCCACTACATCTCCAGACCAGATTACTCCGCGTAATTGAGGAGAGAACGGTCAGGCGTGTGGGTGGAAGGGAAGAGATACCGATCGATGTGAGAATAATATGCGCTACCAACAGAAATTTAGAATCGCTCATCAGGAATGGCATATTTAGAGAGGATCTTTTCTTCAGAATATACATCGTTCCAATACACCTCCCATCATTAAGGGAGCGGAAGGAGGAAATTCCTATACTCGTAGAACATATGCTATCGATCCTTTCTGAACCCGGAAGAGATCCAATACTTACAACAAGAGCGATCAAACGCCTTCATGACTATAGCTGGCCCGGCAACGTACGAGAGTTAAGAAACACTCTAAAGCGAGCGCTTGCACTATGCGAAAAAGATATCATCGACGTAGATGATCTACAAATCATACCAATTCAAAACCATTTCAAAAAGGAAAGCGGTCTTAAGGAGAATGAAAGAAGTTATCTAATAAACATCCTCCAGAACAACAGGAATAACATCTCGATGACTGCTAAAAAATTAGGAATCGCCAGAACCACCCTTCAGAAGAAGATTCAGAAATACCGGATAACCCTTAGCAATAAATCACCAAATGAATGAAGAACTCATAGTTTCAAACCTTGCCA
>JABGOS010000011.1 GCA_018645265.1 Deltaproteobacteria bacterium | reverse complement strand
GAGGTGAAGCGTATGTCAGAAGATTTAGAATGAGCACCTCAGACGTATAGTTATGCGTACAGAGTATGTTAAACGTAGGTCGCCCCAAATGAATACCGATAAGATACTGCAGACACCTGCCTTCATTTCTGATGATAAAATTAGCGCGTTCTTCAGGTGATGAAGTTTCAAATTTCTTGCGAAATTTCTCCCTCGCAAAGGTCTTCCCCATGTGGGTGGCTTCACGCCCTCTACATATACCAAAAAGCTGTTGAAGGCTTGAGCTCTGCAATATCCTATCAAATACATATCTGGGAGTTACGGTATTCTTAAGAAGTGCACTTCTAACTGCCGTGTCAGTGGCATAAGATCTATTGTGAGTAAGAAGGTCGAGGCCGGCTGCCGTATGATGATGTGTGGCAATCAGTCTGGCGTGTGGCAAGCCTGACTGAGAGTTCGAAAGGACAGCCCTTACAACCTCGATCGTAGGATCAAAACACAGAGCTACCAGAGTATCTCCGCTAGAACTGATCGCTGCCGCAACCCTCTCATGAACGCTGAGCTCTCTAAAATGTCTTTGATAAAGCTCTCTATGTATACCGTAACGATCGCGCGATCTTTTTGGAGCAGGTGATTGTGAAGGGTCACCACCCCCTGCTGCCCCATCACCTGTGCTAACACTGCCTGGCCCACTTATACCCCTTGCCCTTCTTAAATCGTTGGATGATGCGAAAGAAAAGGGAGGAATTACACTACTAACCAGCCTCATCACAAATCTTCCAAAGGTCATCGGAGTCGAAAATAAATTACCGCCCCCAACTACACTGATACCTCCCACAGATCCGGAACCCGGCATAGAAAGCGGGCTTAGGATGGAACCTGGGAGTGATCCTGAAATCGAGCTAACCATGGTCCCACCTGCATCGCATAATATTCAAATCCTTTGCAAGGCCTTATTTATGGGCAAATCCGGCTATTTCAGAAATAATGATGTTTATTCAGGATTGCAGACGACTTCAGGATCAATCTCAGAAACTACGTGAAATATTCAGCGATTGTCATTCCCAACCACGCCGCACCGATGGACAAAATAAGGGAGAGAAAAATATTTATCAGCGCATGAAATCGCTTACCGCTTCTGAAGAGATCTACGCTCTGATAGCTGAAGGAGGAAAAAGTAGTGAAGCCACCGCAGAATCCGAGCGATATAATTTCGATATGCTGTGAAAAGCTACTCTCATATCCTGCAAAGATTGCAACGAACACACCAACCAGAAATGACCCTACGACGTTCACTATGAGAATCGCCCAAGGAAAATTTGTATTTATGAGCACACCTAGATAGCCGCGGACAATCGCTCCGAGCGCGCCGCCCATTCCGGTGAAGAGGATGTGATGTCTTATCATCGCACCCTCCAAATCTTCGCTCCAAGTTTTACAATGGCTATACCTAGATATACGGCTGCGAAAGTACCCACAAGCGAAAGCACGATATTACACAGTGCTACAACCCCATTTCCCTCCGTGATCATTTTAGCCGTATGATTGCTAAAATGTGAAAATGTGGTGAAGCCACCGCAGAAACCTATAGCACCGAAGACCTTCACGTGCCTATGCAGCAAGTGCTCAATCTCATATATAACTGATATTATAAACGCGCCTATCATATTTATAGCCGCTATCAATATCCACGGATGAGGCACGTCGAGTATCATAACTATCCATTCGCGAAGCATCGCACCGAGCGCTGCACCGAGCGCCATCCATACGATAAAATGTGCATGATCTCGTTTTCGCATCCTATTCGGAGTATGCTAGTATGATGTGAAATTGCAATACGATTTGAAAAGCGTGAGTTTATTGGAGCTATTTGCTCATAATAAAAAGATGGCGGAGATATTGCGCTCCGCCATCGATTCAGACCGGACGAATCTATTTGATCAGCTATCGTCATCCTCATCATCCTGGCCCTCTTGCTCCTCTTCTTCCTCCTGATCGTCATCTTCCCCATCTTCATCTTCTTCCTGCTCACCAAAACCACCCGATGATTTGATGTTCTGTTTCAGCTCATCATTGAATTCACATTCATCACCTGAGTTGTCGTCATTTACAATATATACGCCCGCATCGTCGACCTCTGGAGTTCCACTATCAAGACATGCCCCCAAATCTACATCCTCAAACCAACTGCTTACATCGAGAGATACGATTATAGCATTAACATCGCTTGTTTCATCTATGGCTAAACCAGCCTCCTCTGTGTACCGTATCTTCTCATTGAATTTAAGGACTATCATGAACTCCCTATCAGATTCAGAGTCGCTATAACTCCCCTTCACGACCATGCTGTTTCCAAGGAGTGGATCACCGGCTTCGAGCATATCACTATCCTCATCAAGATCGTCTATCTTCAATTCAATTCGCGTATACATTCCTGACGGAACCACAAAGTCAGTGATAGACGGATTGCTCTCGCCTGTCATGAGATCCACTATGAATGGCCCTTCAAGTCGCAAATGTTCTTCGTCACCATCCTGTTCCTGTTCCTGTTCCTGTTCCTGCTCTTGCTCCTGCTCTTGTTCCTGCTCTTGTTCACCATCATCCTTTAGCGCAACTATCTGAGAGGCCAGTTCGTCATCGGCCAGGGCTTCGCACGCAAAATCCTCAAGCTCGAAGGATATCTCTTCACAGTCATCATCATCCGGGAGTTTCAAATCGATCTTTGAAAGGTTAACCCTGGCTTCCGTAATCGCAATAACACCGTTTGAAAAATCCGACGTTTCATAACTGGTCGATTTACCTACCACACTGGCGCTCGCTGACAGACCATCCGTCAACTGAATGCTAAGTGCCAAAGCTGCTGGATCTCCATCTATCGCCTGTGGATCAACTGTGCCATCCGAACCGTCACCCGCTGACAACCCGGATCCACCGCATCCCGATATCGTTACCAATGAGACAAGAAAGAACATTCCAGCGAATCCCAAAAATGCATTTTTCATGTTCCGTTTCATATCGCCCCCTTTTCCAGTCATCCTCCGTGCCGGCGATCTGGAGGATGGCCAGATGTTTAATCGTCATCGTCCGTCTCTACAACCACCTGTTCTG
>JABGOS010000048.1 GCA_018645265.1 Deltaproteobacteria bacterium | reverse complement strand
TCAGGCTGTTCTAATAATCAGCCTCAAACCGTCCAACTATAAGGGCGCAGTCCAATGTTATGATAATTTCAGTTAGCATTTTTGCTAAATTGATAACAAAACCATAAGGGGGAGAGGATATGCGTTATTTTCTGGTAGTGCTGTGCTTGATATTTGTGATGGGATGCGGAAGCAGTGGAAGCGGTGGAAGTTCTGACCTTTCATGTGCTCCGGATGAAGCTGATCGAGTAGATCCAACTGTTGACCTTGATGGGAGCTGGACACTTACACTTACCGAAACCAGCAGCACCTGTGATTATCCTCCTGATTGGATAAGCTGTGACCTCACCATGTCGGTATCAGGAAATAACGTAACCATCTCAGGAAACTGTGTAACTGATGATGGCGTTACAATAAGCACAGGCAATTTGAGTGGAATTGTTTCCGGAGATACCCTTTATTGGGGTGCAACCATGTCAGCCAGCGTTGACACATACACTGAAACCGGAACAGTCCCTTGTACAGCCGTTGACTTCACTTCCTCTAGCTCCGAGACATTCAGCGTAACAGTAAGCGTTGAATGGAGTGACAGCGGCAGTGGAACGAGTGATACCTGCACCACATCGTTCAGTGGCGTATTCAATTAACTGATTTATCGACAATGTTTGTTCAAAAACGCCCCTTTCTGAGGGGCGTTTTTTTATTCCATCCTCGAGAAAAGCTACACTCTACATTATCAAGAGAAAGCAGCCTAACCCCCTGATAATAGGCCAATAAATACCCTTATTGTAATTGCCATTTTTTGGGTGTAGTTATGATCAGCAATATAACGATGGGGGGATAAAATGAAGGTAATTTCGACAGTAATTTTCGTAACATTATTCATCTCGATTGCGGGATGCAGCAAACCCAGCGCGCCACTCACCGCGCCGAGCCTCAAGAACAACCCGTATCAGGATGTAATCGTCACAACGACGCAACCTCTGATGTCCTTCTTCAATGCAAAGTTCGGTGAGGGTGATAGGACATATGATATCCAAATCGATATCGAACCGACATTCACCAGCGATAAGCTGATCGAATATAATAGGATTCCCGAGGAGAAGGTACATATCACCAGTAAACTTGTAGAGGCAGAGGATGCGCTTCAAGACAATTCGAGATACTATTGGCGTGCCCGCGCAGTGGATGCCAAAGGAAATAAAGGGCCGTGGGATTCATCGAGGTTTTACGTCGACACCAAGGCAGACGACTCCTTCATGGGCATGGTAAGAATCCCTGTTGAAAGCATCGAAGTCTCGAGTGGTTTTAATCCAAAAAACATCTACGATCTCGACGATCCTGGACAAGCTACCTTCTGGCAATCGACCCCGCCTGGCGCTGAGGTGCAGTGGGTACAATTCGACTTGGGAAAGAGATGGAGCATATCAAGAATTTGGATGCTCTCAACGAGAGGCGGTTCATCCGATGGATGGCTTGAAGATTTCGTATGGCAGATGAGCGATGACGGTGAAACATGGCGAGATATTCCAGGAACAAAAACCACTACAAACGATACCTTTAGAAATATCCTGGATTTCAAAAGCATCACTGCAAGGCACCTAAAGCTTAAGATCAACAAATGGCGTGGCTATGCAGCTCAGCTAAACACCATAACCTTCTACTCCCCAGGCATGCCACCAGTACCGGAAGTACCTGACTCGGACTATGTTTTATTGGTTGGAAACCAGCAGAACGGGTTTACCTTCAGCGAACTTGCAGAGTTCGTAGAAAGTTTGGATCTTAACTTAAAGACCATGACAGTTCCGCACTACGAAGTTTCGATGAAAATGTTAAAACACCTCAAGAGAAAACCGGTGGCAATAATACTTAGCGGAAACAACACCGACTACCAGAACTTGCCGATGTTCGAATACAACGGTGAATATGAAATTATTCGCAAATCGAACATACCTATTCTAGGAATATGCTGTGGACATCAACAACTGGCTATGGCGTACGGCTACACCTATGCTCGAAGCATGGGTTGGTCAGACATTTCCGCCATGGAAAGTCGCCTTAAGCGAACTGAGATCGACCAAATAAAGAAGGATCCTGTATTCAAAGGAATCCCAGACCCATTCACTGCAGTGGAGATTCACGGATGGGCGGTTGCAAAACTCCCGGAGGGTTTCGAACTCATAGGTGAATCCAGCTATACTCAGGCGATTAAAAATACATCCAGAATGATCTATGGTGAGCAGTTTCACGCTGAGATCAAGGCTCCATACAATCAGGGCACGCCCTATCTCGTAAATTTCCTCAAGATGGCCCTTGAAAAAGGAGGTACAAAGTGAACGGTAAACCCAAAAAACATTATCTGAGCGTCTTCGTACTGGGAATGATGAACGTAGCGGTAGTCATGAGCCTACGCGGACTACCAATGATGGCGAAGGAAGGATTACCCATGGTCTTCTTCCTCCTCTTCGCATCACTGCTTTTCTTAATACCTGTATCACTCGTCTCTGCAGAGCTAGCTACCGGCTGGCCAGAGGAAGGCGGCGTCTACAGATGGGTGTCAGAAGCTTTTGGATCAAACTGGGGATTCACGGCAATATGGTTGCAGTGGATACAAAATGTCATCTGGTATCCCACAGTTCTTGCCTTCGCGGCAGCTGCACTATCATATATGTTTGTCGATCCATCCCTTGCGGGAAATAAATTTTTCAACGTTGCAGTCATCCTAATCGTCTATTGGGGAGCCACCTTCATCAACTTCGGCGGCATGAAATCCTCTGGGCGCCTAACTACAGCTGGAGTGCTTGGTGGAACGATATTTCCAGGAGCCCTCATAATAGTGCTTGGAATTCTCTGGGTGGTAAGTGGTCATCCGATAGCGTTTAAAGCAACTTCCCACAGCATATTGCCTGATTTTACCAATTTCAGCAGCATCGCATTCCTTGCAGGAATAGTTCTACTTTTTGCAGGAATGGAGGTGGGAGCAGTACATGTGAAGGAGCTTCGTGAACCAAAAAAACAATTCCCGAAGGCAATCTTCCTTGCGATGTTCGTCATCATAACAATATTTACGTTGGGATCTCTATCGATCGCAGCTGTTCTTCCAGCAGCTAACATAAGTCTCACCGCTGGAATTATGCAGGCATTCAAGGACATGCTACATCTCTACAATCTCGACTGGCTACTTCCTGTCTTAGGTTTCCTTGCAGCATTCGGCGCGATCGGTGGTGTAACGGCATGGATCGCAGGACCCAGTAAGGGTCTTCTGGCCACTGCAAAAAATGGTGACCTGCCACCCTTCCTACAATATACAAATAAGAACGGAATTCAGACACACATACTATACGTGCAGGGAATTATCGTTACTTTAATTACGCTAGTCTATCTGCTTATGCCAAACGTAAGCAGTGCTTTTTTCCTTTTAACTGCGCTCACCGCGATTCTATATCTCATCATGTACTTCATGCTCTATATAACCGCCATCAAACTACGCTACTCAAAACCCGATGTGCATAGATCTTACAAAGTCCCTGGGGGAACTTTCGGAATGTGGATTGTGGCTGGTGCTGGCATTCTCGCAGTGCTCTTTGCATGCATTGTTGGCTTTTTTCCACCATCGCAGCTGAAGACCGGCAGCCCTGCGTTTTACGTCCTATTCCTAATTGGTGGATGTATTATATTTATCGGCACCCCACTCGTCATACACAAACTTAAAAAACCGGAATGGATGCCAAAAAACTAAATACTCCATCATCAGTAAATAATTAAAAGGAGATATCTTAATGCTACATACAAAACACAATCTAAAGAACATGAATGATCTGGAACAGCTCATCAGCCCAACCTTTGGATCGCGCGAGCTTGAAAAGTCGGTTCCAAAGTACAAGCTGTCAAAAAATGAGATGCGTTCAAGAAGCGCATACCAGATCGTGCACGATGAGCTGATGTTGGATGGAAACGCCAGGCTCAACCTCGCCACATTCGTCACAACGTGGATGGAACCTGAGGCGGAAAAACTGATGGCTGAGTGTTTCGATAAAAACATGATAGACAAAGATGAATACCCTCAGACCGCCGAGCTCGAAATGCGCTGCGTGAATATCCTCTCTCATCTCTATCACGCAGAGGATGAGGCTAAGGCATGCGGGTGTTCCACAACCGGTTCCAGCGAAGCTGTAATGCTTGGAGGTATGGCACTCAAATGGAAGTGGAAAGAAAGAATGAAGGCAAAGGGCAAGCCGACGGATAAACCGAACCTCGTCCTAGGTATAGATGTGCAAGTATGCTGGGATAAGTTCTGCCGCTATTGGGAAATTGAACCCCGATTTATACCGATGGAGAAAGGCCGCACCGGCATCACACCTGAAGAGGTTATCAAACGCTGCGATGAAAACACCATAGGCGTGAGTGCCACACTGGGCACTACCTTCACCGGTGAATACGTAAATATCAAGGCGATCAACGATGCATTGGAAAAGTTCAATGCGAAGACCGGATTTGAAATTCCAATTCACGTTGATGGTGCGAGCGGAGGATTTATAGCACCCTTCCTTCAGCCAGATCTCAAGTGGGATTTCCGATTAAAATGGGTCAAATCGATAAATGTATCCGGTCACAAGTATGGCCTCGTCTATCCAGGCGTCGGCTGGATAATTTGGCGGGATTGGCAGGAACTTCCAGACGACCTCGTATTCCATGTAAACTACCTGGGCGGCGACATGCCGACATTCGCACTTAACTTCTCAAGACCGGGCAATCAGATCGTTGCGCAGTACTACAACTTCCTAAGGCTGGGCTTTGATGGATACCAGCGAGTCCAACAGGCATCACAGGATGTCGCAATATATCTCTCAGAAAAGATCGATAAACTAGGACCATTTGAATGTCTGACACGTGGTGATGACATTCCGGTATTCATCTTCAAGGTGAAGGATGAGCGAAATTCAAACTTCAGCGTCTATGACATCTCCGAAATGCTCCGCCACAGAGGGTGGCTCATTCCGGCCTACACATTGCCTGAGAATTGCACCGACATCGCTGTGCTTCGAATTGTTGTGAAGGAGGGCTTCAGCCGCGACATGGCCGACCTCCTGCTCGTAGATATGGGAAGAATATTGGAACATTACGAATCGCAGCCTGGGTACAAGCCGAAAACGACAAAATCAAAGGGCAAGGTCAGATGCTAAAAAAAGGTGTCCGACACCTGCTGAAAAATAAAGAAAGGGCGGCATGTAGATGCCGCCCTTTTTCTGTCCAACAACTCGACAATATCAGCTAAATACCTGATTCGTCTCTCTTTTTGAGGCGGCGATCGGAATTGAACCGATAAATAACGGTTTTGCAAACCGCCCCCTTAGCCATTTGGGTACGCCGCCTAAATTTGAAGGGCGTGGTTAGCACAGGGATCGGGCGGCGTCAAGAATCTGTAATAAGCCCTTGAAGATGCCAGCAAAGCGTGATAGGACCGCTCCTACTTCATATTTGAAAGGAATGCCAATGAAGAGAGTGGTAGCCACATTAGCCGTACTAACATTCCTCTGCGCATGTTCAGGCAGCAAGAAGGAACCTGAAACTCTTGCAAAAAATGGCACCTGGACAACACAGAAACTCCTAGTAGCTTCAAAGGATGCGGCTCTTTCATCAATGGAAACATCGGAAAGAGGCAAAGCTAAAGCCCTCGCAGAGCAGGGAGTTGAATTCGCTGAGCGCTGTCTCATGCGCGCACCTGAAAACGCGGGCTGCCACTACTGGCGCGCAGTCAACACAGGCCTGTACTATAAGATCAGGGTGATCGGCTATCAAAAGGGCATCAAGCAGATGGTCGAGGATTGCAAGGCGGTTATTAGCGTCAACCCAGATTACGATCACGCTGGCGCCTACCGGATGCTCGGTCAAATCTATACGAAGCTTCCGCAAACTGGCGGAAATGTAGATAGCACTACGCGGGACCTGTCGCTGGCTGAAGGATATCTCGAAAAGGCAATATCGCTAGCTCCCGATTATCCGGAAAACTATTTAGCTCTGTCGGAAGTACTCTTCGCTCAGAATAAATACGTGGAAGCCCTGGATTCGCTGGCTACAGCCAAAGAGCTAACACCTCATTGGAAAACCGATACATCGTACAATGACTGGAAGGTCACGATGCGCGGTTTGGAAAATAAGCTAAAAAAAAACGACGATTAAAGGGGCTTAAGTTTAAAAATAGACGAAAGAACAAATATAAAAGAGGAAGGTGAAAATCATGAGCGTAAATAAAGTAATTTTGGTAGGACGTTTGGGTGCAGATCCTGAAAAACTGGTAACCGGCAGCGGCAAAACAGTTACGAAGTTCAATGTGGCTACATCAGAATCTTGGCGCGATGGCGGCGGACAGAAACAGGAGAAAACTGAATGGCATAAAATAATCGTCTGGGGTGCCCAGGCTGAAACTTGTGCCCAATACCTCGGCAAGGGACGTCAGGTCTACCTAGAGGGACGTCTGCAGACACGCCAGTGGGACGACAAGGAAGGAAATAAGCGATACACTACTGAAGTCGTAGCTCAACGCGTTCAGTTCTTGGGCTCAAAAAGTGATGGCGCGAAAAGTACCGATTTCGCCGCACCCGCTGATACCAACGCAACACCTTCATTTGATATGGACGCCGGTCCTGATGATGTACCCTTTTAGTTGATAGTCGATAGTGAATAGTAAAAAAACCGGTCATTATGACCGGTTTTTAATTTTATACTAACATCTATTCACTAACTACTTTCTACTCTTTTTTAGCAATCCAATCTCCCTCCGGACGGTTGCGACCTAGCAAACCAAATCTAAATCCGATCGACAGGAACGCAGTGAAGTCAACGGATGGCCCCGTCGAAGTCACGTCCTCCGAAAACCCGACCTGCCATATAAGATCTGTGTTACCGAAGATATTTTTCTCCTCACCCCGAAAACCTACGATAAGATCCATAGGGACACCATTCCAAGCTTCTAACGAAGTTCTCTGCAATAGTGGCGTCGAACCGTTGAGCTGCACGATCAGCGACCATGTAGGAAGCAGGCTCACCTCCCCCGCTACCGTATAGGAAAACATCTGATTATACATATAGCCATCTATGAGATCGTTGCCACCCAGAACAAAATATCCAGTGTTGAAATGTGCATGCACCCTCTTATAAGAAGCATCCAGCAACAACCCGATACCGAAGTCCATAGCACCACTTCCGAACCCCCTACTTCTCTTACCTGTAGGAAACTTCAACTCCGCAAACCACGAGAGATCAGGCCAGTCGCTATCCTCACCTGCCAATTGATGTTTAAGATGAAAGGAGATGTCACCTAGTCCGAGATTTGTAGGTGGGAAACCGAAGTGTTCAACCCCATTTGTTGCAAAGCTGTAGCTGAAGCGATTGTTCGGGACCTGATCCCTACCGCCGTTGGGAAGTCCAAAAAATTTATGAAAATCCTGTATAAAGCCATCTAGAAATCCACCATTGAAATGTACAAGCGGAAGCTCCATCCCAATTTCAAAGCTATCAGATATGCCATAGTCAAAATGAAGCCCGATCCTCCAAAATTCCATATCAAGGTCTAAGCTGTTTGTCGTATCCTGACCAAATTCATAGAGACTTGAGTAAGCTGAATCAACACGAATTTCCATAGTGCCATGAGGCAGAGGGGCCGCCTTCCTGGGAGTCAGGCCGAGGTTTTGCAAATAAACGGGGTTCTGATTGCGAACTGAAATCGGGCCAAAGCTTTCATACTGACGAGCAAAAATGGAGCCTGGCATAGCAAGGAAACACAATATGAATACTATTAGCAAAGAAGTTTTCTTTAACATCCCACTCCTTGATTCAAAATTAAGAGTTTAACCGCCTCACATCTCCTGCAAAAACCTCTCTGCGTCGATCGCTGCCATACACCCGGTACCCGCCGCAGTAACGGCCTGCCTATAATCCTTATCCTGGCAATCACCTGCAGCGAAGACGCCCTTAACAGATGTCGACATGCTTGATTTTGATGTCACGATATAACCGACATCATCCATATCAAGCTGCCCCTTGAAAATATTCGTATTCGGCGTATGCCCTATGGCGATAAAAACTCCGTCACACGAAATGTTTCGGAGTTCACCGCTCTTCGTATCCTTCAAACGGACACCCGTAACCTCACCTTTCTCTACATCTAAGATTTCATCTATGACGGAATTCCATGCGAATTCAATCTTTGGATTATCCAAAACCTTCTTCTGCATCGCCTTTGAGGCTCTGAGCTCATCCCTTCTATGGATGACTGTAACTTTTGTGGCTAGATTAGCTAGATAGATCGCTTCCTCAATCGCAGTATCACCACCACCTACGACACAAACCTCCTTACCCCTAAAGAAGAACCCATCGCACGTTGCGCACGCAGATACACCTTTACCATTGAGCTTCTTTTCCGACTCAATATCGAGCCACCTTGCCTGTGCACCTGTCGCAATAATTAAAGTCTTGGCCTCTATCGTTTCGCCATCAAGCTCTATTTTAAATGGGCTCTTAGAAAGATCCGCCTTCGTAGCTGCACCGGAGATAAATTTGGTACCGACGCGCTCCGCCTGGGCGTGCATATCCATCATGAGCTTAGGTCCGTCGATCCCCTCTGAAAACCCAGGATAGTTCTCCACATCTGTAGTTATTGTAAGCTGCCCTCCAGGCTGAAGCCCCTCTATCAGGATCGGGTTCAAATTCGCCCTTGCGGCATATATTGCTGCGGTGAGCCCTGCCGGCCCCCCACCTAAGATAACGACATTATTCATATTTTCCTCCAAGCTGATCGTCACAATCTGGCGAAATTACCCCGAAAGGTCAATACCCTTGAATGGAATAGGGCCAAAAAAGCATTTATAATCAGAGAATATTTAGCCAGCGTCAAAATTCTGTTATTATGAGACACTATTTTCTTATTTGTGGAAGAGCAATCATGGATTAACAAGAGCAACACCACTCCATCCCATTGATTTATAATGTGTATTTATCGATGGTTTCAACAACTGAACTGCAGTATTATATGGCACATTCTTTGCTTTATCTTAGCCCTACTAACAAAGGAGGAGTTATGAAGCGCTATCATTGGTAAAAAGGCTACCTATACAGCAACAACTGATATGGCACCCGAGTACGTAGATGCCGTAGTTGCTGAGCCTAAAGAAGAGGAAAATGAAATCCCCTTTATAATCCTACATACAGGTTTCAGTGCTGTCGCTACCTATGTACCGACTGATGCCGCTATCGATGAAGAGGGTGGGGATTTTAAGAAAGCGTTCCCCGTTAATCCAAACGTCTTAGTGGATTTTGCAAATGGCGAACCTCCGGATGAAATTGACGACCCCGACGCATTTGATGAATTCTGTGCCAAATTTCCAGCTCCACCCCCGGTATGCAAGGGCAACACTCCGGTAAAAAATGCCGGAACTGAAGATGACCCCAAATTCGTTCAGGAGAAAAAAGATCCTGAGACTGTCGATGTCGTCTTAACTGATACCGAAGGCCCAGACATTGACCCTGATCTTCAGGCAGATCAGGCCGATGGAGCTAGTGGTGGATGGTGTAGCCTCAATGCCGCTACAACCACCGTCAACGGCATGGGTGGAATATTTCTCCTCCTATCCCTTGTACCTATGGTAATCAGGCGTAGGATGAAAAAGTAAAATTACGACAAGTAATAAACAAAAACCCCGCCCTTCGGCGGGGTTTTTTTATACACTATTAAATGCAGCCTAATAACTGGCCCGAACTTCTTCAATAAGCTTCCTCACCTTCTCTAAATCCTTTCTGAAACGAATATGCTCCCCTTGTTCATCCACAGCATTCGTCAGCGTGCAGCTATCTATTCCAGCCGGATGTGTTCTATCTATCGCCTCCGAAACATTTTCCGGTGAGATGCCACCTGCAAGAATAACTGGGATCACACTCTGATCGACGAGCTTTGCAGCCATCTCCCAATCGCACACCTTCCCAGTTATTCCTACAAAACAACCTACCGGCTGATCATTGTGATTAACCACATCATCACCCAGAATCAACGTATCCGTAAGAAAGAAATCGCTGACAGACTCAAACCGCATTGCAAACTCCAACGTCGATACGCGACCTGCCTTGCCGGTTTCTGCTATGGGGATCGACCTCATAACCTTTATATTCGGAAATCTCTCCCGCACGCCCTCCTGCAATTGAATAAGATTCTCTATGAACTCATCACCCTGCCCTTCAAGTGCTTCACAAAAGTGAACGATGTCAGGCGAATAGTAATCCAGCGCTCTAAAGACACTATCGGAATTATTGAAGAGTGGTATCAGGGAGCTCTTCGATGGAGTTCCGCGAACAAGATCAATTGCATCCTTCAAAACCGGTTTCTTCCATTCTCCTTCAGAAAGAAGGACACTGCCTATATGATCAACGCCCAACTCAACCATCGGTTCCGCTTCAAAAGGCGTCTGTATTTCATAAATTTGGATTATCATTCTGCGCCTCCAAGGCTTCCCTCGCCTCCCGATCCTTCCTCACCCATCCGAACTCAGGTTCAAATGGCCTGGCATCCTCATATTCCTCCACACTGATATTCATCTTTCCCATAATTACTGTGAGATATGTAATCCATTGATCGGATACGTAGCCATTCTTATACATATAATGATACCGCCTGGGGCTCGCTATAACAGACCCCAAATAAGCAGATTCCAAGGCTGTAAGCTCCTCTGGATCTTTATCGAAGTAATGCTGCGCCGCGGGGCCTATACCATAAAGATCGGGACCCCATTCGATGATATTCATGTAGATCTCTATAAGTCTCTTTTTGTCGAGTGCTTGCTCCAATGCATACGCAATCAGCATCTCCTGGAACTTCCGCGAAAGATTCTTTTTGCCAGTGAGAAAGAGATTTTTTGCAAGCTGCATCGTTATCGTCGAGGCTCCGCGCGTAAATTGTTTATCGCGAATATTCTGTATAATCGATTCCCTGATATGCTTAAGCTGAAAACCATTATGATAGAAAAAACTACCATCCTCACACGTAAGAACACCCTTTATCGTATACTCACCCAAGTCCTTAAACGGAACAAACTTCTTTGAAGAACGACCAACTGTAATATGTTTAGCAGAATCACCATTGAGTCGTACGACATGCTTGAACTCACTATCAAGCATTTCTATGTCTACGTCCTTCGATGATTTCAAAAGCTTATAGTTCTTAATATCTATTCTAGGCTCCAACTTAAGTGCACTTAGCTTATTAAAATCGAGTGAGAACTCCATTTCATAATCCAGAGTTCCCGCTACCTTAGCCCCCCTAATCAGCGGGATAAAATCACCCGGGATACTGTCGAGAATCGACTGAATCGGAGTATCACCAATTGATATCACCCCATCTATCTTCGGCTTCTCTTTATAGTCGACAACACCCGTGACACCCAATGACAACTTCTTTATTCCAAATTTTAGCTTATCGATCTCAACTTCTTTATCTTGAATATTCCAAGCTAAATCCCCGCCAACATTAAAATCGATACCCTTGATCGAACGATCTGAAATGCTTTCATCCTGCAGAGTAAGATTCTTAAACTGAATATCTACACTTATGGGCTTGGCGGGAATATCCTTTAATGATTTACCTTTAATTTGAGCATCAACATAAGCGTTGCCATTAGTCTTAATATATTCTGGGAAATATTTTGAAACACTATTCAATTTAATTTTCTTTAAGAATAGAGAGATATCCGTTCCATACTTTTCGCGTACCGCCATAAAACCGAAGTATCCACCACCCCCATCTACTGTAGCTAGATTTTCAACTACAAAATTTCCCGTTTGAGGATCGTATTTCGCAAGGCCGTCCATACCTATCAGTTTCAACTGAAATAAAGGATCATCTCCCTCCCCTTCATTCATCAAAAGATTCATACGACCATCAATCCACTTAAGGTTCATCATCTGACGGATAGCATGCGATTCTTGCACCGAACCCTCAGCACCCCCCTCAGCACCCCCCTCAGAGTCATCCGTAACACCTTTTAGGCGCTCTTCAATAACCGAATACTTTGAAACAACCGAAATGGAGGGATTTCTAAGCTCAACCGCACGAAGGCTCACTTTAAAAACGGGCCGATACTGAATCGAATAGTCGATAGCTATTTCCGGAACCCTGATCACGTAGGAAAGGTCCCCAGGACGACTGGAGGTAATGCTTACATCCCTTATCCTGGGACCGGAGAGGAGCCCAAAATCGACGCTGCCGTAGTTTATGGCAAGACCATGCGACTCTCTCATTCTCGGCAGCTGAGTTTCAATTTGGGCTTTGCAATATCCAACGAAAGCACCGCTCAAGCGATAATAGCTGAAACCTACAGCTGCAAAGAAAGCCAATAGAAACAGTCCCATCCTTATTTTTCGTGACTTCTTCGCTTCACTCATCTCGTATCAATCAACTCCCAATTTATGATGATCCAATATATTATATCATTTCATTCTCGTCAAAATGAGCCTGCCTAGCAAATCGATGCAGAATGCCTCAAATCAAGGCAACAACAAATTATTTTATAGCCTGTTTTCAGCACTTTCTGGTGGCATCAAGATTGCTCATCAGCCGTGTTGAAATAGTGATTATAACACCCGGAGTAAAGAGAAAATGCTATCACGTATTCATACGGCATCGACGAGGGGAATCGATGCAGTTTTAATAAACGTCGAGGTAGATATCCAGATGCGGGGTCTGCCGGGCTGGAATATGGTTGGCCTACCTGAGATGGCGGTCAAGGAGGCCAAAGACAGGGTCTCAGGCGCCATAAGAAATGTCGGTTATTCCGTTCCCAACAGAAAGACGGTCATAAACCTATCACCTGGAAATCTTAAGAAGAGAGGTACACACTACGATCTACCTATTGCTATCGCTATGTTATCCGCATCCGATAGTTGCCGCGCTGATGAATCATCGAAATACCTGATCGCTGGAGAACTCTCTCTAACCGGCAGCGTAATCCCAATCAATGGAGTTTTGATAATGGCCCTGAAGGCGATCGAGGAAGAGCTGGATGGAATCATCATACCTGCCGCCAACGCATGGGAGGCTAGGTATTCAGGAATTAAAACGGTGATTCCGGTAAGGACACTTGTCGAAGTCGTAGAGTTCCTAAATTCCGGCACAGTCCCACTCACCGAGGAGTCTCCACCTATCGTCGTCAGCAAACAGCATAAAATCGATTTTCACGAAGTCAAGGGACAGGCATTTGCAAAGAGGGGGATGGAAATTGCCGCCGCAGGAAATCACAACATTGCACTCACCGGTCCCCCTGGAACCGGAAAAACTATGTTAGCTGAGAGGCTACCAACCATTCTTCCTCCACTGACACAACTTGAGGCTCTTGAGGTTTTAAAAATACAAAGCTGGCATGGTTTTTTGAACTGGGAGGGGTCACTACCGAAGCGCAGACCATTTAGGGCACCGCACCACTCCGCCTCGTATGCTGGTTTAATTGGTGGCGGGGGAAACGGCATGCCTCAGATGGGCGAGATATCACTCGCCCACGGTGGAGTGCTTTTTTTGGACGAGATGTCAGAATTTCGCAGGGATGTTTTAGAGGTGCTCAGACAACCCATGGAATCCGGACATGTAAGGATTGTGCGTTCCGGTATGAGCATCTCCTACCCTGCAGATTTTATGCTCGTCTGTGCATATAACCCCTGCCGGTGTGGATTCCTCACCCACCCTACAAAAATCTGCACATGCTCTCTCCCGGAGATTCGGAGATACAAGGCGAAGCTGTCAGGCCCTCTCCTCGACAGAATTGATCTTCACATTGAGGTTGGACCACCGCCACACGATTCTCTCATCGACTCCTCAAGGGAAGAAAGTTCATCCAATATTTTAGAACGCGTTTTAAAAGCTAGGGGTATTCAGAATGAACGATACTACAAACCTAATGCGAATCTCTCTGGCAGGGAGATATCTAAACTATGCAAACTAGGCATTGATCAGCGGCATCTTTTAAAAACAGCTGCAAAACAACAGAGTCTTTCCGGAAGATCGATTCATAGGGTACTCAAGGTATCCCGAACGATAGCAGATCTTGCTGGTAATGACTTAATTCAGACCAAACACATAGCCGAGGCACTTCAGTTTCGCCCAAACTCCGACGATATTGTGTAGTATAAGTAACAGCACCCAAACTCTCATTGCATGCGATATGAAAAACTATTTATCACGAATGCGATCCATATGATGTCTTTCAAAATCGCCGCGCATCTGATAACTGCCATTACTATGACGACTTGATGAAGAATCAGGTCGTGATGCCCCCCTCGTCCTCCCAGTACTATCGGCCCTATCACCCTGCGTCGTTCTGAATGACTCGCCGCTCTGCCTGAAGGAACTGTCGGAGGTGGATGGATTCGGCTCCTTAAAACTTCTTTGAGCCAACAAAATCGAAGTTGAGAAGAGGACTGCAAAAACCAGAGCCATCGTAAGAAATCTCCTCATGATCCCCCCTTTTCTTAAGCTATACTGCTGGTTACCTAACAAGCTAGAATAACTCGCAAATTCCATGCCACGGTGTCCCAAGGGTAACTACCTGATATATAAGATGATTTATTCTCATAAAATCATCATAATGAAAAAAACGTCAGTCATTTGACGAAGATAGCGACCCCCTTGACCACCTACATTTCCCCTGACATGTTGTCGGAATGCCGATCAAGCTGATAAGAGGCCCAATCAACTCTGGAAAGACGACTGGAATGATCAATTCCTTCGTCACCTCCCGTTCGTGCATCTACGTTACACCATCTGAACGCGCTGCCGCTTCAGTCAGAAATGTACTACTCAAAAAAGTAGATACCGCTTCCCTACTGGGTGACCTTTCGATTTCCTGGTCTAAGTTTATTCACAACATTGCAAATCCATCAGAGCATCTCCTATCGCGGTTTCAGATTTCACTGCTCATTACAAAAATCATTTCTGAAAATCATTTGAGTTACTTCAAGACTACAAACGTATCCTTGGGAATAGCTAAGCAGTTTGCAGATACCATTCTCACTCTTAAGCGAAATGGGATTGATCCCAAGAGACTACGATCAATCTTGGATACCAGGGGAGGCACCAAGGAAAACGACCTGCTCACAACTTTTGAGCGCTATAAGGATGCGAAGAAACGACTTGGCGTGCTCGACGAGGGAGACCTCCACAGGATCTCCTTTGATGCAGTCGGTTCATGCAGCGCAAAATATCTGGATGGGTTAGATAATATTTTCATAGATGAGTTTCACGCCTTCTCACCAGGGCAATTACAAATTTTAAATTTAATCAAAAGAATTTACCCTAAATTGGACATACATATTTCCTACCCCTCAGCATCCGAGAGAGAATCCCTCCATCATGATTATATGGAGAAACATTTTTCAAATCTGGCTTCAATATCTGATGATATCATTGAGTACACAGCTACGTATGACTGCTCACCAACAATAGAGATCGGCTCCGCAAGATCTCCCCTACAGGAAGCCCGCGCCACCCTCAACTCAATAGCATCCCTGATTTCCGAGCATGATAACAGTAAGGACGATCTCGTTCTCGTCTCAAGATCTAAAAGTTCCCTGCTCAGCGATATTATTTCTGAAGCACAAAACCTCAATATGGATGAGCAACTTATCGAACGTGGAAATTTAGATGCTCCAATTCTTCATGAGCTCCTCTCCCAAGATGTCATTGATAGATGGCCTCTCGACGGAACGATGGATCAGTACATCAATCTGTGTTCCAACTTTATATCCAGTAAAGATTTTCTAGCAGAATGGACTGATAAATTAAAAAATACGTCTGCAGATCGTCTAAATATCAGCCGTAGCCTTGCAGCTGTATCGAGACTGGATGCCATATTACAGGAAATTGCGGTAATATCGAAGTTCTTTGAATTCCCTACTACCAGGAGGGAGAGTTTCACAAAGATGCTGCTCGATAAGATTGCTACCGACAGCTCGTATCTATATGTAGAACGCCGTTTACCCTTCACGCACATCCCATTTGAGACCGGTCTAATTTTCAATGCGAGCAATGTCATCATACCCAGGATGCTTGAAGGCAGCATACCTCACTCACAAGGAGAGAGGCTCTTCTTCTCTGAATCGGACAAACTCTCCCCTGACCCGGACAGCATAGTCGACCAAATATTTGCAGACTCCGAAGAGTCACTTGCCGCTGAATCGTACCTTTTTGAAACGTTCCTTAAGAAATGTTCTACAAAATTAATTTTTACATATCCGGTCATAGATGACGGTGGAGCAGAAACAACAAGATCATCCTTCCTAGACACACATCAGGATCATAAACCAATTGATTCTATAGACATGAGTTCAACCATAGAATCCCTGGATAGTTGGCCTAAAAGACGGGATCGACTCATAGGAATAGAACAGAACAGGCTAAAAGGTTCATCGAAGAGCTCCTGCCATGAGGGGCACTTAACATCCAACACTGCAAAGCGGCTCATCAAGAAACGTTTTCAAGAACAAAAATTCAGCGCAACCAGTTTGGAAAGATATGCTTCATGCCCATTCACCTTCTTCGTTGATAAAGTGCTGGGACTGGTTGCAAAAGAGGAGGAAATGCCAGAGCTGGTCCCAAAGGACAGAGGAACGATCCTGCACGCCGTTCTTGAGCATTTTTACAAGGACCACCTTAAGCTCTTCCAGGAATATTTATCAACCCCAGACCTTCGCAAAGAGATCACGAAGACAATCGACAATATTATAGACGAGGTCTTCGAAGAATATGAGAAAATAATATCTGGTGTAGCCTCTGGCCTCAAAGGCAAGCAGAGAGAGCTGATCAAGATCATGGCTATGCAGGTAGTGGAAATGGAAGCGGATCAATCACGAGAGCTTTCAAGTCCGTTATCACCATTCAAGTGTGAGTGGGGTTTTGGTGAAGATGGGGTAGCCGACCTGACCATCCCCGTAAAGAATGACATACCTGCAATGCTTCATGGATGGATCGATCGCATCGATGTCGATAGGGATAAAAGTAAGTTCCTCATCGTAGATTACAAGACCAGAACGTCAGCAAAATCCGTAAAACAGGAGATACTTTCTGGCCTCAAACTTCAATTGCCTATATATGTCGAAGCCGTAAGGCGACTCCTCCTTCCGGATGCCGTACCCCTTGGAGGTCTTCTAATAGATGTGTTGGTAGCTGAGAAGAGACATGGTTTTATAAAAAAGGAATTCAACGATGTTCATTACACAGTTGGTCGCGCACACTCATCAATGACAGACGAGGTGTGGAATCAAGCTATAGCAGCCGCTATGGGGGCGTGTTCGGTTTACGTGGAGAATATCAGAAATGGTATATTCGACGTAGCGCCCAAAAATGGCTGTCCAGGATATTGTGACTATGCAGAAATCTGTAGATATTACGGACAAGGTTCTAACTGAAGCGCAGAACGCCGCAATCTATTCGATAGACAGGCCTATGGCTGTCGTCGCTGGTGCTGGCTCTGGAAAGACCACCGTGCTGATCAACCGATGCCGCCACATCATAGGAGATGATTGGAAGGAAATCGATCGTCTGCTCGCCATCACCTTTACTGAAAAAGCGGCTGGCGAACTGAAGGCGAGGCTGAGGCCATACGTGCCCACCAGGGATCAGCACAGAATCGAAGGAGCATGGATTGGAACATTTCATGCATTCTGCGCTAGAATGCTTAGACAGCACGCACCGGTAGTAGGACTTGACCCTGACTTTCATATCCTGGATGAAAATGCGTCACGCTTGGTTACGGGACAGACCATAAAGAATACACTCCTCACCATGCTTAAGGATAACGATGAACACGCATCGTTTCTGGTAGACGCAGTAGACTTCAGAACAGCCGTTGGTGCCCTTGAAGATCTCTCCGCCTTTCGCTGGCATGCAAAACATGCACTCAGCAACGAGGCGATCGCCGACGCGGAAGATGAAAAGATCCTTTTTGCAACATCCAAGGTATTTTCTGAAGTAGAAAAGAATATAGCCATCCATCTTTCACGTCTGGGTGCGCTAGATTTTCAGGACCTGGAAATACGAGCGATAGATCTTATCAACCGACACCCCGACATCCTGGCTTCATACCAAAAGAAATTCAGACACATTCTGGTAGACGAATTTCAGGATACCAATGATGCACAGACCGACCTAATCCTAAAGCTCTTCGAGCCAAAGACCAATCAGCTGTGCATCGTAGGCGATCCCAGACAATCTATCTACAGGTTTCGAGGCGCTAACATAGACTGTTTTACCAACGTACTTGAGAATATAAAAACGGTATCTGGCGAATCGATAGATCTCGCTGAAAACTTCCGTTCCAAGGCAGGCATAATCAAGTTCGTAAATAGCTGCCAAAAACCATTATCAGACGGTCTCTTCGGTAGCTTAGCAATCAAGGATATAACTGTTGAACGCGAGAATATGATAGCGACGCGTCCAGATGATGGCGTTCTACCTGCCGTCATGACTATCCCAGTTGCAACCGACGAAAAGCCCTCTGCTTCCATAAGGAGGGAGCTGGAAGCTAAAGCTATAACGAATTATATATCGCATCTCATATCAGATAAACTTGCTGAATATGGCGATATCGTATGTCTATTCCAGGCGCTGACAAGCATATCTCCGTACGAGAGAGCATTTAGAATAGCAAATATACCCTATCTCATATTTGGAGGGCGAGGTCTCCTCAACAGACAGGAAATATCCGACCTATTTTCGGTGCTATGCTACGCCGCTGACCCAACTGATAACATGGCTATGCTGGGCATTCTCAGGTCTCCATTGATTGGGCTATCGGATGATGACCTGGCCATGCTAGCCGGCGAAAGCGGAGAATCATTGATTGAAAATGCAAGAATGGATGAACGCTGTGAACTCCTGAATGAAATTTCATCTATGGCTGACCATCTAAGGCCTTCAGAAATTCTCAGAAAAACTATAAGTCTCACTGGATACGAAATAATCTGCAGAAATCTGGATAACTCGGGCGGGATGACAGCGAACGTCGATCGCTTTATATCGCTTGCAGCATCAATTGAACGTCAGGAACCAACACCGTTGAGGGGCTTTACTGAATTCGTCAAGGAGCTGAAACAAAGAAGCGCCCGGATCGGCGATCCACCCGCTGCTGGCGATACCTCAAACGCCATTCGTTGCATGACTGTTCATGCAGCGAAGGGTCTAGAATTCCCAATCGTCATCCTCCCAGACCTCTTCAGAAAAATGAAAGTAACTGGGGGTAAATGGCAGTTTACGCGTGAGCGTGGAATCGCGTTCAAGATGAAAACCTCAAGCCAACCTCTGGGCAAGAGGGAGGAAACCGAGAGATATAAAGAACTCCATAAACACGATTCGGATAGTCAAATAGCGGAATCAAAACGCTTACTCTACGTAGCAATGACGAGGGCTATGAATCATCTGGTGCTACCCACCCATCAAAATATTAAGGGAGAGGGCCACTGGTATTCATGGCTGGAACCGGTTATTCAGGATGGCTTGAAGGCTGGTTCAATAGGTACATGGAATCCATCCAACTATAAGGATACAACTGCTGACGCACTGACCCCTAAGACACCAGAGGGTGATACAAGGATGTGGACAAAATCTACGAAGAGAACAGGAGTAATAGAGGATACCCTAACTGTATCACATTTGGAATGTTACTATAGATGTCCACAGGAATATTATTTAAAATACGTATTAGGTGTCCCAGCTAATGAATTCTACAAGCAAAACTCTGAAAGACTACCAGCCAACATATTCGGCTCCGTAGTCCACAGCATTCTTGAGTGCTACAACCCTGACAACAAGATTGACCTGGAAACTGTTGTAAGAAGTGCTTGTTTAAAAAATAACGTATTTCCCAATACCGACATAATAGATGATGCCAAGAGGGTTATTTCGCAGTTCAATGACAACCCCCTCTCGAACAGTTTATCCGATGGTGAAAGAGAGGTTAGATTCGACTGGATATTCAATGGTCTCACCATCACTGGTTATATTGACTGGCTCAAAGAATCTGGCGACACCCTTGAGATCATAGACTTTAAAACTGACCATATCGCTGAAGAAGAGATTGAGGAGAGAGCCCGCGAGTACGAACTGCAAATGCTCTGCTATGCCTTAGCCGCGGAGACAGCCAGAGGCCGTAGGGCCAAGTCAGCCACCCTGGCATTCCTAATACCTGGGAAAAATCACGTAATCGAATTTGATAAAACAAAGATCGATGACAGCAAGAAACTGATGGTGGATATAATAAAAGCGATAAGGGAGAAGAATTTCGACATCTCGAAGGTTACCCCCCCCTGCTACAAATGCCCCTACAGACATAACAACACCTGTTGGAAGGCTACTTCAGTCTAACAAGTTTATTCCATTTCTTGAGGGGGCTCGTGCGAGTCATATACCAAATCTCATGATAACCTGATGCTGGCATCATAAAATGCAGCCTTGGATCGAAAATTGTCTGGGCATCGAATATCGGGTTGAAATCTCGAAGAACAAGAATTATCGGCCAATCACAATCGTAGCCAAGAAACTTCTCAGCTTTCTTCTTCAAAACACGCCCCAATACCTGCACATGATCCTCGGCTGTTATAATCCCATGTATGTGACTGGGATCACGTCCGAGTATCATCATCGCTTCCTTCTTATCATGAAATATATGAGACACCTCTACACCGATATAATCATCGGTATATTTATCCCGAACCTCAAAGTCAGGCCTCTCCCTCTTAACGTGGATACGGTATTTCGAATCGAACTTTCTATTATAGAGCCTCAAGAAGAAAGCGAGCGCCCTTCTCTCCAGCCTTTCCTTTTCATCCATGATCTTATGAAAATATCTTTAATTAGAACCCAGTGTCAACCATCGCTCCGGAAGTGGCTGTTCCACGAGAACAACACTCTAACATATTGATATACAAGACTATTAGTGTAGACTTGAGTGTCCTCCAGTTTAAATATATCATAATATCTATGCCGATCACATGCGATTTGAACAAGATGCTCGATAATTCTGCAAATCCTAAAATTGCAAACTCAGACTTTGAAAGGTTTAAGAAGTCTTATCTGCAATCCATGAAAACAACCTTTGATACACACACCAGAAAAGCAAAGATCCTCCTGAATATATTTGGCAACAGCTCAATCCTTTCACAAAAACTAATAAACCATCCAAGCTGGGCGGATGAAATATGCAAGTCACCCTATTTGAGCAAACGGAAGCCAATCAAAAAGATCAACAGCGACATAACCACCCTTCTTAAATCAGATGACAAGCATGACACAAGTTCCCTCAGCGAATCCTTACGACTCTACAAGTACAGAGAGATGATAAGGATAGTTGCACGAGATATGGCGGG
>JABGOS010000074.1 GCA_018645265.1 Deltaproteobacteria bacterium | reverse complement strand
ACTCCTTCGGCAAGCTGCATCACTTCCTTAGAAACCAACTCAGGATTGACAACAACCTGGGTAGTTCCATGGCGATCCCTGAGACCAAAGAATATCAAACCACCGAGATCGCGTCTTGATCCAACCCAGCCCTGCAGAACGACTTTCTTACCTTCATCTGAAGCTCTTAATTTACCGCATGTGTGTGTACGTATTTTCATATTTGATCCGTTACCTGTTTCGGTTGAATAGTGCTTTGAATAAGATGTATTACATTTTGAACTTCACAACCACGTCGGTCAATGTCACCCACCTATGTCGACAAAGTGCATCGGTAGATCTTTAATTCGAACTTCCTGCTGAGTGCCTGCGCGCATATCGCGAACTACTGCCTGACCCTTAGAGATTTCATCATCACCAATTATCACGACTGACTCAGCATTCAACTTCGCTGCACGCCTCATCTGTGCCTTCAAAGATTTTACCGCATAGTCCCACTCAACGCGAACACCATCGCGACGAAGGATCTGCATTATAGGAAGTGCTGCATCACGCGCACTCTCACCAATGACCGCAAAATAGATAAGATCCTCGATCTGACTATCCTTCATAGTCTGCTGGAGAAGCAAAACCAACCTCTCCATGCCAAGGGCAAATCCAACTCCAGGTATATCAGGTCCGCCGAGTTCCTTAACCAAGCCGTCGTATCGCCCGCCAGCAAGAACCGCGTTCTGCGCACCTAACTTATCTGTAGTAAACTCAAAGGTCGTCCTCATGTAGTAATCCAAACCCCTGACTATGAATTCGTTAAGGGTATATTCAACCTCAAGTGAATCGAGGCCTTTCTTTACAGCATCAAAATGTTCAACACAGTCTGAACACCAATATTTAGAAAAACGGGGCGCCTCTTCTACGATTTTATTGCATTCGGCCTTTTTACAATCCAAAATTCTCAGCGGATTTTTCCCCAACCTTCGGACACAATTGGCACATAGCTTCGACTTCGCAGATTCAAGATATTCCACAAGGGCGGAGTTATATGATGGGCGACACTTCGGGCAGCCTATTGAGTTCAGCTCCAACTTCAGCCCTTCAATCCCAACATCCCTCAAGAAGTGATCAGCCATCGCGATCACCTCAGCATCGGCGAAAGGGCTCTCAACATTCATCAACTCACAACCTATCTGAAAAAACTGCCTTTGCCTGCCCTTCTGCGGTCTCTCGCGCCTGAACATCGGCCCCATATAATAATACCTGGTAAGAGGGTCTATTGTACACTGTCCCGATTCTATGTAGGCGCGAACGACCGAGGCGGTCCCCTCAGGACGAGCGGTAAGCGCGGCATCACCCTGATCGACGAAGCTGTACATCTCCTTCTCGACTACGGATGTGCTCTCCCCGACACCCCTTTGAAAGAGCTCGGTGTGCTCCAATATAGGAGTTCGAATCTCATGATAGCCGTAGGTCGAAAAGACCTGCTTTGCAGTCTCCTCAACAATTTGCCAGATCTTGATATCCGGCATCATCACATCCGGCATCCCCTTAACTGCCCTGATTTTCTTTTCTGTTTTACCCATATTTTTCAACAATTATCAGAGGTTCAAACCCCCTGTCAACAACCACCCGCGCCCACGGGGAACTTCGGAAGGGTGGGTGGGGTATTTATACCTACATTTGAGAGTTTCTCTTGTGGATCATGAAAAAAAACAATAATATACGACATATGTCAAAATTCAGATTGGCTCTGTGCCTAGCAATAATGTTGATCCTTTCGGGCTGTAAGAACCCGTTTTCATTCACTAACCCATTTGGAGGGGGGGGTGGCGGAGATGACGACAGGGAATCGGTCCAACCAGATAGGGTGACCGAACCGACCCAGAAATTCTATCTGGCGATCGGCGGGGTAGCCCCGGGAAGGGATGAATTGATCATCTACAACAGTTACGGAAGCATCCAAACATTCCCAGGAAACCCCTTGGAATGTGAAGCGGCTGATGAAGATCTCGTTAAGCTTCAACCGAGACCGGAATACAACACGCTCTCTGATGGCAGCGGTGCCCAGATCGTTCCCCTGCTCCCAGGGGTCACGGCTATAAGATGCTGGGTCGGCGATGTTAATCTCGATTACGTGTATGAAGTTACGATACCGCCACAATCGATGATCCAAATCCTCGTTGCTGAGGCGGGCTTGCAGATCGCGGATGAGGCAACTTTGGATGATGAATACGATGATGATATTGTTGAGCTTACAAGCGAAAGTCCGACAGCTACCGCGCTCGCATCAGTCATAAGAAACAGGATTGAGTTAATAAATGACTTAGATGATCCAGACCTCTTCAACGCTGATGAGGAAGAATATGATGAGGACGCACCAACATCGTATTACGATGCCGTAATTTTCGCTAATGGACAGTTCTCACCAACGAGCCCAAGCGATCAAACATATGACATATTCGTAAAAGCAAGCCTTAGAAAATTCATGGATGACGATTATCAGATAGCGTACGATCAGGCTGTCATCACCGCAGCTCAAGTGTTCAACGGTGATAAAAATGACAATACCGATGGTGCCTTTGCTTTTCGCTCACCGACCGATGATGAATGGGATATCCTCTCAAGCGCCTGGAACGAAGGTGCATCGCAGATTCCGGAAAACTCAGGTTTCACCGATGAGGATTTTCCATCATTGGATCCAATCCAAATCTTGATTCAACCGGATGTATGGACATACAGCGATGGACGTCCCGCATTTGTATTTGCACGCGAAAGATTGGACGGTGAATTCGCCATCGAAAATACTCCTTAAATATGAGCCGAAAGTTATCGATTGCAGCCATACTGCTTATCTGCACGCTTGCACATAATGCATACGCATTTAAACAAATCACTGGAATATCCACTACGCAGTTTTATGATGAATGGGTGAAGAACTTTTTGTGAGTTGATCACTCCCTTTAATCAGCCGAAGTAGGGATGAGGGGATATACCCTTGCTCTCCTGTATAATCTCCTCCACACGGTCATCGCCTAAATCCTCCTTGTATGTCGAAGAACTCTCACTCTTCATGTCACCGCTTATGCCTGACTGTGCTAACTCACTTCCTGGTTCAGGATATAGCGCTTCCGAAAGACCAACTACAGGATCATCAGGCCTCAAACCAATTCCATCTGCGGCAGCAAGCTCCACCGCCCTTTCCAATGAGTACTCCTCATCCTGCATATATGTCA
>JABGOS010000013.1 GCA_018645265.1 Deltaproteobacteria bacterium | reverse complement strand
AAGCATTGTCGGATTATACACTACGGGAGTAGAGGCTATTGCGCAAAAGGGAGAGTCGATTAAAGATTTTCAACACATTATCAGCAACGCATCGACCTTTCAATCTCTCTTCTGGGCATCGCTCACCGGATGCTCCGTGGCAATTATCATGTCCATAGCACAAAGAATACTCACCATATCAGAAGCTATGAATGCCTGGTTTTTGGGGGCGCGGTCGATGTTGCTCGCAATGATAATCCTAACGCTTGCATGGTCCATCGGGGCAGTTACTAAGGAGATGGGAACAGCAGCATATCTAACAAGAATTCTAAGTGATGTAATCGCACCAAACTGGATCCCCACACTCACCTTTGTGTTAGCAGCGATAACAAGCTTCTCAACTGGATCCAGCTGGGGAACGATGGCGATATTAATACCTCTCGTACTGCCTCTGTCGTGGACACTCTCATTCGATGTTGGCCTTCAACCCGGAATGACAGAAAC
Organism: Deltaproteobacteria bacterium; assembly: GCA_018645265.1. Taxonomy (GTDB): domain Bacteria; phylum UBA10199; class UBA10199; order 2-02-FULL-44-16; family JAAZCA01; genus JABGOS01. Next base: position 2,728 of record JABGOS010000013.1, on the reverse strand, counting down.
GATATTCTTCGCAACTACTGCAAGCGTACTTGGAGGAGCTATCTTCGGTGATCATTGTTCTCCGATTTCAGATACGACCGTCATGAGCTCTATGGCAAGCAGCTGCAACCACATAGACCATGTGCGAACGCAACTTCCCTACGCTATAACCATAGCACTGATATGTATATTGGGAGGAACGATACCGGCAGGCTTTGGAATATCACCGTTTGTATCCCTGGGGATCTGTTCGGCTGTCTCAGTTCTCTTCTTGTACCTGGTGGGAAAAAAAACAGCTTGCGGTTGATCAGTTAGCAGAACATTCGACAGTGCCATCATCAAGGGGTTTGCAACCGCGATATTCTTTTCCATCTACATAACAGACGAGTTCTTCGCCGACATACTCGCAATAACCATCCTTAGCTTCCTCCTCCGCTTCGCCGCCTGTTAATGATACGAAACCAGTAAAGCTCTGCGTCTTCGGCTTGTTTTCATCTGCATCCAACTTCTCAGTATCATCCGATTCCTCATCACCACCCTCATCCTTATTTGATCCCAAGAAAACATTTCCACATGAGGATGATGGAGTCGCGGCTGCACCTTCAGATGTTGCGGTAGAATCAGAGGTTTTTTCATTAGAATCCAATGCGTGTAGCTCCACGAGCATAGGAATAAGAATTAAAACACATGCAAACACCGCTATGATAGATATTCTTCGCATATAAAAAGACCCTCCTCATCTTGGTTTCGACTGCCGATACTTACATACGACATCGATAACATCAATACCGTTCATTTAGACTGAAAATTGAAATGGCCCTCCCGAAGGAGGGCCATCTCTAGCCATTCTAGTGCAATTTAGCTAAAATCACTTGCAGCCGTTGCATGATTGCGAGATCTCGCAAGCCGCCAACACCTCACCGTTGACGCTGGTCTCTATGACTCCTGAACACTCGATGTCGAAATCCTTAGGATGTGCAAGGATATCATCGTTGAACAGGCTGATACCAACATCAACCATATCTACCGAACCGGTAACGCTGCGATCCGCGATCGATCCTGTCGCTGTGACATCGGAGCCAACAATCGCAGCATCGAAATTAGCGGTCATCGACCTTATTTTCCAACGCTTGATCGTAACCGCGAAGGAAGCATCGACATCCATCTGTGTCACACCATCCAAAGAAAGATAGTATGGCATTCCGCGAACTTCACCGCTCCTTTCAACCCCTTGGAGCATCGATGAAAGTTCACCATCGGCCTCAAGGGCAATTTCATTTCTACTGCGAAGTCTTAACTTCAGACCCAAGTCCCCATTGAGAATCATCGATCCACCAGCAAACGGGACCTCCTCATCCTCTATGGCAACTTTCAGCCCCTTCCATCCGAATTGAACACTGACATCCTTGCTCGCATCGGCCTCAAGCTGGGCCTCCTCAAGGGCACTCCTAAAATCTTCATCTTCAAGATAGAGACTTAGCTCCTCCTCAATCCTCTGGGATACGACTTCCATCGCCTTCACATTCATATCCGATTGAGTCTCCTCAGCGAGGTCAGCTTCTTCAGTAGCATCGGATGCAGCGCCACCAGTCAGAGCCACAGCCATGATCTCGCCTTCTGTGTAATCGCCAGTATCCATCTCACCTAGATCCCCTGAGCCGCTGCCGCACCCCACCACCATGATCGGCAGCGAAGCCATTACGGCCATAAACGTCTTCCTCATGACATCCTCCTCTCTAAACGTTAACGAATCTTGAGAAACAGTGGGCCCCCTTCAACAGCCGGTTTCACCTCCTCTCCAGGACACCCTTCCTAACTACGGGAGTAATTATGGACCTAACGTTCGATAATGTGAAATTATGAATTGTAATATAACCTATAATCATATATTATATATTCATGGAGATAATCGACCTCAGAATATTCATAGCTATCGCTGAAACCGGTTCTGCAACTAAGGCTGCGGAAAGAATGAACATGACCCAGCCAGGCGTCAGCCAGCACCTGGCAAAACTCGAGGAGCATCTCGGCAGCAGACTCTTCGACAGGATCGGCAAACATCTCGAGCTCAGCAATTTCGGAAGAAGCTTTCTTGAAAGATCCAGGAAGTTACTCTCCGACGTATCCCAACTTGAAATCTTTGCTACAGGAGAGTCGTGCCCCATAGATACGTTGAGGCTTGGACTAACTGACTCGGCAACGATGACCTTTATTCCCGATGCGTTGATGAAGTTCCGAAGACTATACCCAGGGGCGCATATTAGAATCGACGTAAACGACTCGATTGAAATCGAGCATGGACTTCTCAGGGGGCACTACGACATAGGCGTAGTTACCGCTTCAAAAAAAGCACATCCGATGCTAAAGGAAACTTTGCTATTTAAGGACCACCTTGATGTGATTGTAGGACATGGACACCCCCTGTCCAAAAAAAAGTTGGTATCACTGGAGGAGTTAACACATACCACGCTGATCCTCTATCCTAGAAAGAGGAGAACGAGACTCATGATAGATGACGTCTTTCACAAAAAGAAACTTTATCCAAAAGAGATAATAGATGTCTATTTCAGCACAGCCGCCATTAAGCTTGCCGAAAAAGGTATGGGCGCAACATTTCTTTCAAGGGAATTTATAACAGAGAATATCCGAACCAAAGCTCTTTCCCATTTAAAGATCATCGGCGAACCGTTCAGAAGAAATACATGCCTAGCATTGAAGCGCGATTCACACTTGACCGAATCGGCCAGAT
>JABGOS010000084.1 GCA_018645265.1 Deltaproteobacteria bacterium | reverse complement strand
GCTTCAATAATCTGAGATTTTCTCTCTTCAGGTTTCATATCGAGTTTATCGTTTTCGAACCTCAGGGGCTGAAGAAAACTTCGTTAACCTTTCTTTGCCTTTAAATTATCCAAATAAGTCCTTACCAGATGGCTCAAATCCGTCTCGCCGTCAAAGAATAAACTTACAACTGGGACGCCCATGGTACCTTCGAGCTTCTGAAAGATACCGGATGTGAGTGTCCCAGGCATACATCCAAATGGTGCACAGTTTGCGATTAGATCGACGCCCTGTTCAGCGAACTCTATTGCACGTCCAATTGTTAGGATCGACTCACCATCAAAGTGCCTCGGAAATATTCTCTCCCCAGCATTGACGGTGCTCATGATCGATGGCTCCTGCCTGTCGGAGAGGATTGAATCGACGCATCCTGTCAGTATGCGATCCTGCCTCAGCATATATGAGTTCTTTATCCTCTTCTTCAATCGTTCAATTAGCGATCGACCGCGATCCTTGGCGAGAGCCTTATCTATGAATGTTAAATATTGAAACCACTCAGATAGCGGAGCGGTCCATGCTTCACCACCTGCTGCTTCAATTGTCTTAACAAGCTCACCGTTCGTGTAGGGGTTTAAACGTACATATATTTCACCTACTATTCCCACGAGCGGTTTTTTTACATCATTTGTCGGTATAGCCTTTAGTTCCCTTGATATTTCGGTGAGGGTGGTTTTCACATTGCCGCCAGTTTCAATGACGGAGATCATTTTGGAGATCTGTTTATCCATGGTGGTGTCAAAAGATTCCAGATCCTTTGCGTAAGGTCTGATTCTACAGCGAGCCTTGTACATGAGGTCAGCAGCAAGGATTGCGTTGTATACGTTCAAGCTGGTCTTTGGCTTGAGGCCGAAATTGCCGCTCCCATCATCCCAGGATTCGATGTGAACATCTTTGTAGCCAGCTTCACTTAGGATCATTCTCTGCAACGTGTTGTACTGTCCAAAACGACATGGCCCCTTTGCAGTAGGCATGAAGAATGCTTCGCGATTCGGGTTTTTGGAATTATTCAGAACGTTTAGAAATGCCCCGATAGTCGATGGCAGTGGGACGCATTCGGTACCTCTGCAATAGCGCTTGGCGAGTTCAAAAGTTTCTAGTGTCTCCTTGGGTAGAGGCTTTGCAGGCATACCATCATTTCTAAGTGCAGCGGCAAGAAATGATGTGCCGTAAGGATGCATCGGTGGCATCCAGAGGTTGTCGATCTCATGGGATCTTTTGAATACCGAAGGGTGAAACTTTATTTCCTCCTTGTTCTTTGCGATCGACTCATCTTTATTCTTATCCCTGCAAATTACATCCTTAAATGCTTCAAGTCTGGTAACGTAACCTGCATCAGCGCTGTGTTCATCAAGCTCCAGCATTAACATAGGTTTTCCGTGCATGATTCTTTCGACATATGATTGTAAAAAAGAATCCGGTCCACATCCAAAGTTGGTGAGAAATACGGCGTGAAGCCTTGGATGTTTAGCAACGAACGTTGCTGCCTGAAGTATCTTTCGACCGTATCTCCAGTACATATTTTCATAAAGCTTATCCACCTTCACATCCGATATCGGAAGCATATCGACGGGAAGGGCGGTGAGTTCGAGATCAGCTATCTTCTGAGGCAGGTTTAGGTTAGCACCCATATCGCATACGTTGTATGCGCGGCCGAGAATTACTACTCCATCGCTACCTTCATCCTCCAACTTCTTGAGGTAGTTTGCGCCTATCTCCTGAAGTTGATTCTGGAAGTTGTGGTGCTCAGCGATCGCAGCGGTCCAGGCATGTTTGACAGCGCCTTTATTCAGCTTAAAGGTTCTAGAAAGTCCATCCATCAAGAGCCTTGCTATCGTATCCAGGTCGAACTGGAAGTTGACCACTGCAGTTAATATTTCCTTGCCTTCAGGCTTCTCCAGACCAGCTGTCTTTGCAATTGATGGAAAGGATATGTTGTAAGGACAGAAGACGCTCCTCTTGAACTTGTCATCATGAGGTTCTCCCTGTGTGACGTACGGAAGGAATATATGTTTTACATCTGGATTGGCGGAGAGCTCGCGAACATGTCCATGCGCTAATTTCAGCGGATAGCAGTAGTCGCTGCCGATAAAATCTTCAGCCTGTAGAAGTGTTTTGTCGTTTGTCGGTTTTGAAAGTATTACCCTGATACCTAATTCACCAAAGAATCTCCTCCACAGGGGGAGATGTGTGTGTGTGAGGAGTGCTCTCGGTATGCCTATCGATGGAGCATCTTTAGGTAGGGAGGTAACTGTGCCTGCATGCCTCCACAGTCTTTCGCGCTTTCTGAAGAGTTCGAAATGGTTGCTGACCCTGACATTCTTCTCCTCAGGGTCTCTGCCGCAGAGGTAGCCCCAGCTTGGTGCGGTGTCGATGCTGTTATGATTGGCAGTCAGTGCATAAGTGATTGTGCAGTCGTTCGCACAGAGCTTGCACACTTCGCGCTCGAGTTTTACTTCAGACTGAACGGCATCCAGGCCTATGAAACTGGTCTTTTCCTTCTTCATTACCACTTCGCTCAGAACAGTTTTCGCAACGCCAAATGCACCCATTACATGGCAATATGGGGAGACTGCAATCGGTGCCTTCAGAAGATTTTCAAATGCCGCGACTAATCCCTTATTTCTTGCGGTAGCGCCCATGAAACATATTTTTTTCTTAGAGTATGGATGTCTGCCAACTACCTTGTTTAAATAATTTTGAACGACTGAGTAGAGGACGCTCCCCATGACCTCGCGCTGCTCAAAACCTTTTCTGATCAGCGCGTGAACATCCTGCTCCATAAACACGGTACACCTGTCAGTGGAGTAGGGAGGTTCAGTGTTCATAACCGAATCGCCGATTTCAGTTAGCTTGAATCCAAGTTTGCCAGCTTGTTCCTCTACAAAGGAACCGGTGCCGGCGGCACATACGTAATTCATGTTTGAATCGTGCGGCACACCTTCACGAAGCGAGATGAACTTTGCATCCTGTCCGCCGATTTCAAATATCGTTTCAACGTCCGGATCTGTCGCGACTGCACCATTTACGTGCGCCGTTATCTCGTTGATGATTCTGTCTGCACCTATGATTGTGCCGATCATCTTCCTGCCAGAGCCCGTGGTGCCAGTTCCTACTATTCTAAAGTCAGAACCCTTCGCAGCATTTGTTAAGGTCGCAAAGATCCTCTTCGTTGCATCTATCGGGTCACCCGATGTTCTGCCATATAGATCCGCTAGAACTTTTCCATCCAAATTTAAAACTGCGGCTTTAGTGCTGGTGGAGCCGATATCCACCCCAACGATCACATCGCCTGCAATCGGTTCATGAATTCTTACCTCTATGTTGTTTTCCGTGTAGCTATTTTGACATTCAAACGATGGGTAGTTGGATAGCTTTAAGTCTAAAAGTGGTCTACGTGGATCTTCGGCTTCCTCATCATCTGATAGGAGTTTCTTCCAATCCAGTGCATGATCAATTGGTTTGGCAGCTGAAAGAGTACCCAGGGCCGAGAATGTATGGGGATCATTAGGCACTACGATCTCCGCATCAATTTCGCTACGGAGCCAGCGCACGACCTCGTTGTTGAGGGTGACGCCGCCGACCAGAACAATCTTGCCGTTAGGCTTGCGGCCGCGAAAGAGCGTTGATAGTGCCGTCGATACCATTCCCTTGCAGAGACCTGACCACATTTCAGGAATGGAGAATCCCTCCTGCTGTCTGTGAATCAGGTCAGATTTTGCAAAGACAGCGCATCTTGCTGCGATTCTTGGGGGCTTTTCAATATTTCTTTCTTTCGACATTTCATCGATGGAGAGCTTCATCCTCACAGCCTGTTCGTCGAGGAAGGAACCGGTTCCAGCAGCGCAGAGTGAATTCGTTCTGAATCCTGAGAACCTCTTTTGTTCATCCAGATCGACTATGGAGAGTGATCCTCCGCCGATATCGATTATATGGCGGATATCATCATATCCATCGCATGCCGCAATTAAAGATACGGCAGGATCTATGAAAAAGAGATTGAGCTTGTTGGCTATACCTCTTCCACCGCTTCCCGTGATAGCAACCTTTGAGGTCGAGGCTCCAATTTCATCGATTATCTCGACTATAGTTTTCTCAGGATTACCCTTATGGAAGCGATAAAATGATTCAACTGAGCTATCGCTTCGTTTAACCGCTATTTTTACGGCCAGGGCACCTACATCCAAACCAATTTGTACGCTATTTGTCTCTGTCATATTGATCTTCTCCATAACTAGACTGACATGTCAGTCGCCTGATATATAAGGATAGGTAGGATGTCAAGTCAGGTTGCGTAATGTATTGATATTATTAGATATTAATGGTTTGCAGTGAGGCGTTTGCAAGTACTTAAAAGTTGATCTGGGATTGAAATCTTTCTCTTCTCTAGCCATCTAAAGGCTTGGGCGATCTCTCCGGCGAAAAAGGCCGCTAGCTCAATATCTCCGTCATTTCTGATTTCTAGTGAAAGTTCAGCCATTTGGGTCAATCTGTCGGTGATCGCCTTGCCGCCGTACGATGCTGCCCCACAGTCAATAAGCATCTGCTGAGCATCTTTTAGGATCGCTTCGTTATCAAAGACTTTATTGGATAGCTCAGTAAACCTATGATGATCGGGATTTTTTTTGCTCATAGCGAAGAGTAATAACAAGTTGGAACCACTTCGTTGCCAGTCGGTATTTGCAGGTTTCTTAAATGCACCTGCGAAGTCGTTACATACCTGGCCGATTTCGCCCATTGCCATTCCAAGAGAAAATAATTTTGAGGTAGTGGGCTCATCAGCCTCCGCAAGTATCGCGCCTAACTTCAAAGAATTACCACATATCTGTCCACTTTTTCCTGAGACTACTTTCCAATAGAGTTTCTCGTCATCAAAGCCTTTGCATTCCAGTTCAATAACTTTGGCGTGTGTATCATAGACCTCCTTGATAATCTGCATCGCTTTAAACTTATCTGAATCCGGAAGCTCGCTTTCAAGAATCACTCGATAAGATGCATTGCAAAGCCAAATGGCAAGGTTGGCTGCTCTGCCGGGACCTATTCTGAGATAAATTCCCTTGGTGTCCTCGTCAGCTATATCGTCCATGATGATAGCGCTGACCTGGAATAGAACTAGAGAGCATTGTGCTGCAATTACATCTTTCTTAGATTTCTGAAGGTGTTTGAAAGCAGTTTCTATAAGGAGTGATGGACCGGGCTTATGATTCGTTAAAGTATCCTCAATATCATCCCAGTATTCATCGAAGGAGAGTGATTTGATACGCTGTAAGATGGCATCATTCATTTGTCTCTGATAATAAAAAGGACGTACATAACGTACGCCCCTTTTACTTCTTCAAAATATTTGTCTTACCAAGGTAGACTTGCGAAGATGTCGTCGTTACCTGTAAAGTCATCCAGTGTCATTTGATCCTCCTTTGTGTTACTTGATTTCGATGGAGTTATCATAGTTAATTCATTTAAAATGTCAATTAAGGCAGTGTCGTCCTCTGAAAGATGCAATGATGGTTGCTGTGGTTGGTGCTAAAGAAATCAGCCCAGCTGAATGTGCGTGAAACTACGGGCTTTGAGGTGCTGGTGACTTTTTTAAATTCACGCTTTGTGCGGGCAACATCGGAGCTGAGTGCTTTTGCAGCATCTTCCAAAGTTGGTTTACTCTTGAAATCCTTGCAGACCTCAGCAGTGCGTTTTTCATCTACACAGAACTGTTCACCTACCTGGCGATTAAAACGACAATGATCCTTCGTACCGACTATCGTCTGACATGCTTCCCATCCCATAATCACCTCCAAGTGTTTTTCTTTTATTTACTGTATATTGATCGGCGATATCAAGGGAAAGTTGTGTGCTTTGTGTGGGAAGTTCGGCGAAGAAGCAGTGTAGAGCTCTGTTGATATAATTGTCAGGCGTCATTCTGGAATTAACTATCTAAACCTATAAACCCTCAATCCACTCATATCGCTCTTAATTGCCCCTACAACGAGTCTGCCGATGGAATCTTGAACAACATTCTCGGGTAGATAACCTGTTATTGAATAAAAGCCATCGGTGAACAGATCGGTCACTGAACTTCCTGAACTGCTATCTATTCCAGCGACGATACCTGATTCCCCCTCTTCACCTGCATAAAAGAGGGTGCTATTTAAGATGGTTATCTGGGAACCAAAGAACGTTCCATCCCTGGTGTATGTGCTGAAGGTTGAATTCTGTGTGCCATCGCTGTTGAATTTGTAGAGATATCCATCGCTGTCATCGGATTCATCGTCCGGTGTGCCACCGATATAGATGTAGCCATCAGCATCGACGGTTATAGGCAACGGTTCCAGTTGGATGCCGGTCTCAACCATTCCGCCTTCGCCGAATGATGAGATCATGTTTCCGTCGGAATCGAATTTCCAGAGATAGGTGTACGGTAGGCCATCCCACCCTTCCTTCGCCCATCCTGTTACGAGAATACTTCCATCGGATAGAATTTCGATACCCACGGCCTCGCTTTGATGAGTTGCATGTAGGTCGTTCCATCGGAGCGCACCATCCGTTGCAAAATCGCTTACGATGCTGCCGCTGCTATCGAACTTCCATATAGTCGCTACGGAATACACTTCACCAGATTCATATGACACACCCACAACATAGATGTATCCATCACTATCCGCTACCACGGCAGCTGGCTCTGACGTGTCAAAGGTGTTGTATTCAACGACGCCACTTGTACCAAATGAGCTATCAATTGCTCCGCTTTCTGTAAGCTTAACCATTCTGATTGCTGAATTGGCGTCATCTACCGGACCCTCTGCAACTAGTAGTATAGAGGCGTCATTGAAGACCCAGAACATTCCCATGCTACCTCCAGGATATGGGACATCTACCAAACCATTCGAATCTGTACCGAAAGAGTCGTCTGCGTTTCCGAGAGGATCCATCTTCCACATGTAGAAATGACCATCCTCGGGGTCATCCTCATCCTCCACATCATTATAGCCATAGGCTCCGAAATATATGTTACCTGAGCTATCTATTCTGATTTGATTTCCATCAAAACCGTCGAATGCAGTGAAGTCTAGAGAGGCGAATCCTTCACCACCTCCAAATATTGTATCGAGTGTTCCACTAAACGATGGGTTGGACCCCCCTGCAACTGTGAACGAGTATACAGCACTCTCGGTACTCCCTTCCTCGAGAGGCAGGACCTTTATGCAAGCGAGCCAGTCTCCATTTGGAATAGTACTTCCAAGTGTGTCCATCATCTCATCGTCCTGAGGAAACGATACGGTTGAAGGCTGTGCATTGCCCTCGATACAATCGTCTGCAGTGTAGGTTTGTTTTGTAGAATTCTTGGAGATGTTGGCGCTCGCAGATGGCGCCGGCGCTATAAAGAAATTCGATGTCGTTGCGGAGAGCTGATCGATTGCGGATGATGCGCTGTATGAAAATTTATCGGTAGGCTCAATGGTCGTGCCATCGATTGAACTCACATCCACTCCTTCAGTCGTATTATCTGGAGTGGAGGATGAGTTGTCTGAACAGGCGATAGCTATGACTGCGATTGATAGTATAACAGGAACCATCCCTAATTTTTTCATAATCCCCCCTTAAGAACAGATCTCAAGTAAATAGATGCAAAAATTGTTCTAGGGGATTCGATAAAGGCTGATGATATAAATATATGATATTAATGGTGTATTAGTAGTGCCGTATAACTTTCAATAGTTCCAATCGTTCAATTTTTGACGGTTCACCGTCAAAGGGGGGTAAAATATGACTTGGCTGGATTTGAATTTCAGGTTGATTTGGAAAGGGTTATTATAATTGGTTTTAAAACTATGAATATTATTTTCCCTTGTGTACCGCGACACATGCGATTATACACGCGCGGACTTCAAAGGAAAACTTATGGAAATAGCGATAATCGGTTTGCCGCAGAGCGGAAAGAGTCTTCTCTTTCAGATTATGACAGGCATCAACAGTCAGGAGATCTACGGAGAGGATGTTGTGCGTGGTAATGCCAAGGTGCCTGATGGGCGCTTCGATCATCTAGTGGATATTTTTAAGCCTGCCAAGGTCACTCCAGCAACTGTGCCATTTATCGACATTAACGCCAGCGGTGAGAAGGGGTGGGATTCTACAAGGCAAAGTGCCAGTGGCGCCGATGGAATGCTGCATGTCGTCAACTGTTATGATACGGAAGATATCCCAGAGGTGGTCGGCAGGTACAAAACGCTTGAGGCGGAACTGATAATATCAGATCTGATGATCGTCGAGAAGCGACTTGAAAAATTATTGAAGCTCCCCGCCAACGCTCTTAAGAGGGAGGAGTCGATTCAAGTCGCTCTCTTTCCGAAGATAAAGGACCATCTGGAGTCAGGGGAACCTCTCAGAAGATATTCACTATCGAAAGATGAGGATGATGCGATACGCAGTTTTTCATTCTGGTCATCGAGACCTCAGCTCATAGTGCTGAATATTGCTGAGGGGGCGGATAATCCCTCAGAAAAGTTTCAAAAGGCCGCTGGTATAGAGGAATCTGTGATGAGCATATGTTGTCAGGTCGAGCTGGAAATTGCCGATCTTTCTCAGGATGATCAGCTGCAATTTCTTGAATCGATGGGGATTGAGAAACCCGCATTTGAGAGAATAATCAGGACCGCTTTCAGAAATCTTCAGAGGATGTATTACTTCACAGTTGGTGAGGATGAGGTGAGGGCCTGGGTGATCAAGAGTGGATCAACAGCACCGAAGGCAGCCGCCGCGATTCATAAAGATTTTGAGCGCGGATTTATCAGGGCCGAGGTGGTGAGCTATGATGATTTCGTAGCCTGTGGTGATACGCTTGCAAACGCTAAGGCAGATGGAAAGACGAGGCTTGAGGGTAAGGAGTATATCGTCAAGGATGGAGATATCATCAGCTTTAGATTTAATGTGTGATCAGCTGATTATTTTGACGCGGGATGAACCCCCATCTGCTTTACCCCTAAGTATCTTCTAAGTATCTTCATACTATCAAATCTATTTTCAATAGTGCCTAAATATGCGAGAAAATCTCAGTGAAGAGGGCGATTTTCTACAGTATTTTCATTTTATCCATGCTGTTATCACAGGGTGCAGTTGCCTCTGAATTTTCTATCTGTCAAAAATATAAGCTAGAAAATGAGAAAATCATCAGGTTTACTACGACAGAGAAGAAGTTGATCTGTGGAAGCGAGGATCTGGATGGTTGGGAGGAGATTCCTGAGGATCAATCAGAATTCTTCATAAAATCCTTTCTCCAGGATAGGGGTTATTACTTTCCGCAGTTTTCGAGAGGTGATGATCTGACGATAGTCAATGCTGGCGATCAAACCCATATAAAAAGGTTTAAGACCACGGGCGATAAGTTTCGCTTCATTAAATCTAGAAAATTTAGAGGTATGATAAGGGCGATCCTCACGCCATCTAAGCTTACCGAAATTGAGGGTAGGGTAGCGGATCTTCTGCAGGAGAAGGGGTATGCTTGTCCAAAGGTGAACGCTACGGCCGATGCAAGGACAGGTGTGGTGACGGTAAATATCGCTGCCGGTAAGCTTGAGAAGATCAAGTCCGTCGTCGAGAAGAAAGCCCCTAAGGAATTGAAGCTCGGTGTTTTGAGAAGATACGACGCATTCAAGATTGGTAAAAGATATAACAAAAATTTACTTTCTCTAACTTCAAGGCGTGCTCAGGATGATGGTATCGTTACGAGCACTTACTTTTTAACCGACTGTGAATGTGATGGAGTGGTACTTGAACAAAATACGATTGCAGGTAAACCGCGTCTTTTTATAGTGGGATTTGGTGCCAGCACCGAGGAGTACGGAATTGGAAAACTGTCCTGGAAACACAGCAGGATGGGAAAACTTGGATCATCCATCAGATTTTTGCTGTATGGATCCTACAGGCTTCAGCGTTTTTTGACGAAGGGGAATATATATTTTCTCAGCGATCCATCGAGATGGCATATCGCACCTGAACTTGAGGTCAAGAGGGAGAATGAGCGCCAATATGAAATGTTGACTGGCAGGATATACGTACCCCCCGCCGTTACACATGATTGGCAGAAAGTCGGACTTCAGTTCTCATTTGGACCGGAGTTCAACTACACGCATACGTTCAGAGGTGATAATAAGGGCAGCACTCACTTTATAGCCGGAGCAGCGAGGATTAGGGTGATGAGTCACGATTTTGAGTTTTTCAAGGATGAGCCAAAATCAGGATTTAGGTTGGATGCCTTTACAAACTTTACGCATAAAGCGACTTTTTCATCATTTACTGCGCAGAGATTTAAAATAGGCGGGGTCTGGGTAACTGATTTAGCAGGATTTAGGCCGCCGATGTTTCTCTTCGGCATACGTGGCGGCGCCTCTACCACTCTCGTCAATAGTTACAGCAATTCCTATAATAAACTTCCCCCCGACTATCTTTCATATCTAGGTGGTTCACACGATGTGAGAGGTTTTGCTAGGGAATCGCTGCCTAAATCCCCAGATAAGTCTTTGACATCGGCATATATTGGCGCGGAGCTTAGGCTCGCAAAGGTTTTGCCTATGAATATCCAGCCGATCATATTTGCCGATGCTGGCGTGCTTGGCGAGTATTCGTTTAACTTCGATTATCCCCTCTACTGGTCGCCAGGATTTGGGATTAGATGGCCATCACCTTTTGGCGTTTTTCGTGCAACGGCGGCCAGGGGTTACGTGGTAAATAATAACAAACCGAACAATCAGGGTGTTGGCGGATGGACTTTTTTCTTTAGCTTCGGCGAGGAGTTTTAAAGATGGTAAAAAAGATAGCCTTCTTTAGTTTTGTATCGATAGTCGGGATTGTAGTGCTGATATTAGCTATACTTATCAGTGTCCTCAACTGGCCGTCGTTGATAATTAACGAAAGCTCGCTAAACTATGCCAAGGACTATGCAGGTAAGATTGGAATCGAACTTAAATGGGAAGAAGTGAAGGTCTCTACTGAGTCACGTGGATTTATTAACGAGAATATCAATATCTCATTTAAGAATATTTATCTCAGCCACAAGCCTTCATTGGAAAAGTTCAGCGCAGATGAGTTCAGTTTGGGCGTTGGGTATGCCTTTGCGATATTCACGCCATACATTACGCAGGTTGGTCCCGTCATCGTTAGAAATGGAGAGCTTGCTGTCATTCTTGAGGAATCGAAGGAGGCTGGAGATCCGATTGAGATTCCAGAGGTTCCAAACCTTGTCATTCCTTGGTGGCTCAAGTCGGCGCTGATAAAGCCGCTCTATGTGGAGCTCGCGAATATTGGAATTAGGCAATCTGATGGATCAACGATAGGTGGAAAGGTATTACTCAACTCCGATGATCCGGATAGTGGCAATATCACATTACTTAAACTTGTTTCGAATATCTCAGGAATAGCGAGCGTTCAGAGCTTGAATGCTGAACTTCAAGTCGATAGCTCTTCCGGTTTTAAGAAGAACGATTGGGAGCTCGATGCGAATTCTAAGCTTTCATTATCAAGCGGTGAGCAGATTGATCTCAAGGCGAAGGTATCACCCATCTCGAAAGGCGTGGATTACGCAATAGATTTACTCCTAACCAAGGATAAGATGAGAAGCGATGTGTCACTTGCAGGAAAACTCATGAAGAGCGTTTTAAAGGCTACGCTCAAGACGGATATTCGTAATCCTGCTCCCTTCATCGACAACATTGCCATAAAAAAATGTAATGTAGAGTTAAAACATGGCGGTGTGCTTAAGAAAAGGGCGGGTATAACTTTAAATTGTCCAGTGCAGCTCGATCTAAAGCCTGTAAGCTTGCCGAAGGAAGTGAAGAATATCTATGAATATAAGGATATCATCGATCTGGAAATAGGTTCGAGGATGGATCTGCCATATCCCATCGATCTGGATGATGCGATGAATGGCGTGTTAGATGTGAAGATCATTCCAACAAGAAGCAAGCTTGTGAAGACCTCAGGTTCTATAAAATTGGATGTTGCAGGTGTGCCATCGCAGTTTCCGAAGGGGTGGAAGATAAATTCAAAGACGGATATCGACTTTTTGATAGAGAAGTTCTCAAAACTTGTCTATGCGCTAAAAAATACAAAATATGGAATTCCAGCACCCCTTTGCGCCATGGATGGTAAACTCGAAATGTCCATAGATGGCGAATTTTCGTTGGAGCAGGGAGTTGCTCATGTTCCGGTGAAGTTGAAGACCGAGTTGCAGTCTAAGACACAGAGGCTATTTATCGATGGTTCGGGTACGGCCGATGTGAGGCTTGCTAGCGCGACACCTAAGAGTGCAGATATTGAAGGTGAGCTCATCCTTCATAATATAATTATTCAACTGCCGGATTTAACTTCAACCGGCATTCCTACATTGTTGCCCGATTCGAGGATAGAATTGAATGCAGATGCTCATAAACAGTCCAAGGGGAGTGTTAGTGACTTCCCCCTGACATATCGATTCAAGGTAAAGACAGATGTTGGTAAGCCTCTGAAGCTTCTATCTAACCTGGCCAAAGGTCCCATACCAATATCCATTGACCTTGATATGGATGAGAATGATATCAAGGGCATGATTACGGTTGAAGACTTCTCAGTGGAACTTTTTAGAAGGATAGGCAAGATTGAAAAGTCTACCATGAACTTGAGAAAGCCAATTGGTATGTCTGAGTTGAATGCAAGGATGAGGGTGGATTATACGGATTACATAATATTCATAGATGTGCAGGGACCGGCTGAGAAGCCTGTCGTCATTCTTTCGTCAGATCCACCTCTTTCTCATGAGGATATGATTTCTACGCTTATTTTCGGAGAGCCGTTCGATCATCTGGATGAGAGTGAAACAGACTCAGTAAGCAGTATGAATCAGGCATTTTCAAATAAGGCTCTGTCACTTGCGTCGATGTATATATTGGCTTCAACTCCTATTGAAAGAATTGGATACGATCCAACCACGAACATGGTTTCGGCGAAGTTTAAGATTGGTAAGGATACCTCACTCACCTTTGGAGCGAACACCAGTAAGGAGGGGTCTGTTGGAATTAGAAGGCGACTCGGCAAGGGGTGGATCGTCAATACGCAGATGGATACTCCAACGAGTGTTTCGGTTCCAGGTGCTTCCGCACTCATTGAATGGCATAAGAGGCATTGAGGTTGAGGCCGAGGTTAAGGTTAATGCTGAGCAAACCATAATTATTTAATCTACCTCGACCCCAGCTTTAATCTTAAAAAAATGGGGGATGAAATCCATCCCCCATTGTTCAGTCTGATTTACCTGCAACTTTTAGCTGCAGTTTCAATTTTACGGCTACAATGTAGATAGTGATGTTTGCAGCTAACCTCATCCTTGGAATCCAGATAGCGCAATGCAAGACGATATAGTGCTTTAGCATATAGATCAAAACAGAGCCGCTTTGTTGAACCCCTCGAGCCGACTGTTTCATCGATGAATTTATCCTGCTCATCATGATACCCCCTATGGCAATTTAGAGTTCTCAAGTTGGATTCATCGCCACAGCGTTTATCCAGGGCTAGAGTTGCCAAAAAATCCATCTCAGTTAATTTCGGTTCTTCAGGTTTAGTCGCATCTCCATTATAGAGAGTTGCGATTCCCTTTATATAATTAGAAATCGTGTTGGACATGATAGTCCTCCTTTTATGTAATAATAATTGATAAAATAATTTTACGAATAGAAATACACGCATATATGGCTGGGCTAGGCCAGCCACCATGTGGAGGAGTTATTGCGAATATAGTTATTTAGATTTAATTCGATCGTAGTATTTCTGAAGGGGAGAATCACCGTACTTAACCTCTTTTGCACCGCGGCTGACTGTAGCGGTGGATACGGAGAGGATGTCACTGATGCACCGCTGCGTCTCACCGCTGAGCAGCATCGAAACGATCTGCCAGCGCTTGGAGAGCTCATCATACTCTGCGGGTGTGAGTAATACATCCAGTACTTCCTCCGCCTCCTTGTGGTTTTTCAAAGAGGCCATCAACTTATTGAATTCTTTTCGCCAGTCAGTTTTCATATGTTTTACTCTACTAATACAGTAAAACGTGGGTGTCAAGGGGAAAGGGTAAAATAATATAAAAAAACGCCAGCTCTATGTGAGCTGGCGTTCGTCATTCATGAAAGCACTAGTGTTACTTCTTTGGGCACTCACATTTTTCACCGCAACCGCAATCATCACCACAAGGGCAGTCGGAGCAAGCGCTTGCAACAGAATATGTGAAAACAGTACCCATTATGATTAGCATCATTGCTATTAGTTTTTTCATGTAATCCTCCTAGTTATATAGTTTTTATTTAAATCATCATGACCGTAATAGGAGGGCCCTGGGGAGAATAGGTAAATTTGATTATGTCGATCGCATGGTGAGGAATAAAAAAGTTCTTCTCCAATGAGATAAGGTGGGAGAAGATTAATTGTTCGGAAACTAAATGTGGTCGATAGGGGAGCTCCAGAAAGATAGGCTTGCTTGATTGCTTGCTGAAATTTAATGCGAACGGTAGGAATGATTGATTAAAAAAACAGCTGTGACAGCATTCGTTCCCCTTACAGCTATCCTTATCATTCTGTTTATGACAGCCAGTGTCAGCGGAAACATTTCCACTTTGCGCATTTAAATTGCAGTTACACAGGAGCTCAAAAGAGCCCATACCGAAAATGGAAATGCACATCAGAATCGCTATGAGGGTTCTTCTCATTCTCTCTCCGTAACTCTTTTTTATTCTAGCAGAGCGGCAGCTTGTTATACAGTTAATAGTTATCAAAACACTTATCAATTACTTTAGGTGTTATGCAACGATATGATATTATAGGCTATATTGAGCTATAGGGGCATTTTAATAGTGATACATATCTTTTGAAGGGCGGCAGCCTTCGAACCAGTGTCCGGTGTGTGTAGGATCCTTCTCTGGAAGTGCAGGGTCGTAGATTTGAATCGAGAACTGATGGGCTGGTGGGTAGAGTTCGTAACCGGTCATCGCGTAGACAATTGACGGTATCAAAACCGTTTGGTCGAATTTTAAATTCCGAACCATCTCATCTGCGCCAGGTGTCAAACCATCGATAAAGACGTTTTCTCTCTTCGGATTCAACATGTCTCCACCCTCTTCAAATACTGCCGCAAATCGTTCGCCCGACATCCAAAATACCGCGACGACTCTGTGAGAACCTGTGCTGAGTTCGTTTGGCCTTGGGCAGAGAGTAAGTGATTCGATATATGCCGTAGGTAGTTTGCTGGAGTATGCTGATGGGGTAATAGCTATTGCAGAAGCTAGCATTGCATCAGCTACATGTTGAGGAGGTGTGTCCGTCGATATAAATGAGTCAAATAAGCTGCTATAGTAGAAATCGGATTTGCACTCCGCAACATCCCTAAAGCTTCTGATCTTACAAAAGTCTGGGGGATCGACTCTATCTTTTTTAAATTGTGCTGGGTGCCCGTCGGATCGTAGGCTATTAAACGGCAGGCCACGTTTGGCGAAATAGACCATATGGGCTATGTCGGTCTGATATTCGTTGGGCTGTAATCCGCCCAACAATGTGCGCCTGATATTCAAATCGGACATGTGAATTCGCCTTAGGCTAAAGAGCCCCCACATATAGATTATCGGCAATTTTTGAAAAAAGTTGCCAGGTGATTTGAGCGGTATAAGTATCTGTAATTATAGAATATAATTGAGAGGTGAGCTTAAATTGATTCCCTGATTAGAGATAGTTTTTTTTGCCTGGTGAACCTCTTGATCTCAGCCTCGCGCCGCAGCGCTGTCGATCTCTTTCGCTTTCTCTCGCTGTATATAACTTTTACCGGAAGCCTGGCCCTTGTATATTTTGATGCTGTGCCACCGTTGTGTGTGGCCACCCTTTTATCGAGGTTATTGGTGATTCCTGTGTAGAGTGTCTTATCAGCGCATTGCAGAATATATACATACCATTTGCTGTTTGTAGATTTCGTCATAAGGGGTAGTATTATTCCGTATACAGCTGTTCGTAGGTCTTGCCTTTTTTATCATCATCGTTCGATTTACCATGGCATTTGCATCCGCAGCGCAATACTTTCTTTCTGATTAGTTTGAGAATTAGTGATGCAACTTTATAGCAGAAGAATGTTGCGATAAAGGCGATGAGAACTGTTTGAGGATCCTTCTTAATATTTACTGTGATCAATGATATTACGTTTTGAACGGATATAGAAAAACCAGTCATGAACTTATCGATATCCGTATTCTGATAATAGGCTTCGCCGAAAGCAAAAAGTGCTAAAAGGATTTTTCGCATTCCACCTATTACTCTGTCGAATATAGGTCCGCTGATCGCCAATGATAACAGCGCTGCGATGAGGGCTAGTTCCCAAATGATCTTTTCAATCACCAGGATTGCTGCTTTCACAATTTTTGCAATTATCCAGAATATACATTTCAGGATCTTTTTCATAAATTAGCCCTTTCTAGCGTGTTTGATTTTATCTATCAGCCATTTTGAACCGACTATAGCTTTTGTTCCAATGAACTGAAAATCTGATTTGGTAATCCCTCGTTTCGCACCTTCGACTATAACGACGAAGAGTACTGGAACGATACCTAAAGTTAGGAATGTAGCAGCGATCATCCCACCCATCACAGCAGTTCCTAGCGAGTGCCTGCTTGCAGCTCCAGCGCCGGATGCAACGACAAGTGGTATGGCGCCTAGAATAAATGAGAATGCTGTCATTAGAATTGGACGAAGCCTGGTCTTGGCTGCCATGATTGCAGCTTCGGCAGAAGTCATGCCCTCTTCGATCCTCTCCTTTGCAAACTCAACGAGCAGAATGGAGTTCTTGCTGGCTAGCCCTATCAACATTACAAGTCCGATTTGACAATAGACATCGTTATATAGACCCCTCCACCACTGAGCTATAAGAGCACCAAGTATCGCTAGCGGCACGGCGATCATGATTGTCACCGGCAAACTCCAGCTCTCGTACTGCGCTGCCAAAAATAGAAAGACGAAGGCGAGTGCAAGCGCGAATATGAATGGAGCCATGCCCCCTGACATGATCTCTTGAAGTGCAGTTCCGCTCCATTCGTAAGAATAGCCATCGGGAAGTACGTTCCCGGCTATTTTTTGCATGGCATCAATTGACTCACCTGAGCTATGTCCGGGAGCAGCGTTACCGTTAAGCTCGATATTTCTAAATAGATTGTAGTGCGAAATCGTCTGCGGTCCAATGAGTCTATTTATCTTAATCAATGCCGATAAGGGGATTAAATCTCCATCCCCCGATCTTACATACAGCTGTGAGATGTCGGTAACGTTCGAACGATACTCCGGCTCAGCCTGGATGAATACCCTGTAAACCCTGCCAAATTTATTGAAATCGTTTACATAGAACGAGCCTAAATATGCTTGCAAGGTGTCAAAGATGGTGGCGATCTGGATGCCGAGAGTTTTTGCTTTCGTCCTGTCCAGGTCGATATAGAATTGTGGATAGTTCATCTTGAAGGTAGTTGAAAGTGGAGCGAGTTCCGGAGAGCTGCGTCCCATCTGAATCATCTTCAAAGCGAGATTGTTTAACTCCTCTATCTCTCCATCTCCAACATCTTGGAGTTCGAACTGAAAACCGCCAGTTTGGGAAAGACCCTGAATCGCAGGTGGGTTGAACGCAAACGCTGATACCTCATTGACGCTATAGATAGCATAATTTATTTTCTGCATTATAGCCGTGACGCTTAAATCAGGTGATTTTCGTTCACCCCATGGATATAGAGTTACAATTGCAGTAAACGTACTTGAGTCTAGCGCTTGATTCATCAAGTTGTAACCACCAATTGTAAGAACGTCGGCTACACCATCCATACTTCTTGCTATCTTCTCAATTTTCCCAGAGGCCACTTGGGTTTTTTTCAGTGAAGTACCCTCGGGTCCCTGCGCCACTATGAAGAAATAGCCCTGATCCTCATCAGGTATAAATGCCGTGGGGACAACTTTAAACATTACGAGTGTAAGCCCTAGCATTACGAAGAAAAAGACAACGATTATTTTCCACTTCTTGATGAGATTGTTAACCATGCGCTCGTAGGCATGGCCTGATATGTCGAAGCCTTTATTGAAGGCATTGAAGAAGAAGTTTTTGCTCTCCCCTTTTTTCTGAAGAAATATTGCGCACATAGCAGGAGAGATCGTGAGTGCGCATATCGTGGATATTGCCACCGAGAAGGCAATTGTCAGCGCAAATTGTTGATATAGTGCGCCGCTAATTCCCGGCATAAATGCCACCGGTACGAAGACTGCAAAGAGTACAAGAGAAGTCGCAATGACAGGGCCTGTCACTTCGGACATGCTCTTCATTGCAGCATCCATGGCCGTGAGTCCCTCCTCTTCTATAATTCGGGACGTGTTCTCCACAACGACGATAGCATCATCGACGACAGTTCCTATTGCCAGCACAAGTCCGAAGAGGGTGAGTGTGTTGATGGAGAAGCCAAACGCCATCATGATGCCGAATGTTCCGATAAGTGACACCGGAATTGTTACGCACGGTATGAGTGTAGAACGCCAGTCTTGGAGGAATATATATATGACACCTACAACAAGTATGATTGCCAATATTAAGGTTATCAACACTTCCTTAATGGATTCCTTAACAAACATCGTCGTATCGTATGGTATGATATATTCCATACCGTCTGGAAAACGCTTTGAAAGCTCCTTCATTGTACTTCTCACCTGATCGGCGATTTGCACGGCATTTGCATCTGCGAGCTGGAAGACACCTATGCCAGCACAGCTTTTTCCGTTGAGATTGAAGTACCATTGATAGTTTTCAGCGCCTAGTTCAACTTTTGCAATATCTTTGATTCTGACTACGGCGCCGTCGGTATCGGTTCTGACTATAATATCTTCAAATTCTGAGACCTCTTCCAAACGACCCTGGGTTGAAATTGTATACTGAAATACCTGTCTGCTCGTGCTTGGTGGTTGGCCAATTCCACCTGCAGCCACCTGGATATTCTGATCCTGGATCGCAACGATGACATCTTGAATCGTGAGATTCATGCCGGTCAATCTGTCAGGGTCGATCCAGAAGCGCATTGAATACTTGCGTTCTCCGAATATCTGAACATCGCCGACACCGGGTATTCTCTTTAGAACATCGACGATATTGATTTTTGCATAATTACTGAGAAATAGATCGTCGTAAGTATCTTCGGGCGAAAAGAGGTTCGCAATGAGGATAAAGTTAGTGGACTGTTTCTGAGTTGTGACTCCGTATCGGCGAACATCCTCAGGTACTTGGGGTAGGCCTATCTGGACCCGGTTTTGCACATCGACTGCCGCAATATCCAAGTCGTAGCCTATGTCAAATGTAACTGTAATTTTCGAGCTTCCATCACCTGAGCTTGTGGAGCTCATGTACGTCATTCCCTCAACACCATTGATCTGTTCCTCAAGAGGCTGCGTTACAGTTTTTTCAACTACCTCTGCACTTGCGCCTGTGTATGTAGCTGCAACCTGTACGGTTGGTGGGGCGATGTTTGGAAACTGGGCTATGGGGAGAAGCGGTATGCAGACGGCACCCGCCAAAACGATCACCAATGAAATGACCGTTGAGAAAATAGGGCGTTTTATGAAAAAGTTAACAAACATAATTAATTAAATAGAGCCTTATGTACCACTCCACGCACAGTGTCAGTTTTGTGCACCTGTTTCTTTTTAGCAAACTCAGGAGTTACCGGCATGCCGGATTTAACCATCTGAAGCCCAGCTGTAATGACTACATCGCCTTCCTCCAAACCATCTGTTACGACCTGCATGTGATCAACCTGCTCTCCAGTCTTTATAGACTGTTTTTTCGTCTTATTGCCCGACCCCACGAGCATAACATATTGTCCGCCCTGATCCTCAGCGATAGCCTCTTCAGGAACGACCAAAGCTCCCTCCATATCCTTCAGGTGTAATTGTACGTTGACGTAGACACCAGGCAGCATTGTTTTCTCTGGATTCGGTATAGTTGCTCTCATCGTTACTGTGCTCGTAGCTGTGTCCACCTTGTTGTTGATGAACTCTACGGTTCCACCGTATTGAAATTCACTTCCGTCTGTAAGATTTATTTTTATCGGTATTTTGCCTTTGCTCATCTGGGTGATGATTTTATTGGAATCCTCATCACTGGGGCTAAAGTAGACGTAAAAGGGATCCAGTTGAACTAGCGTAGCGAGCTTTGTACTCTCGCCTGCACCGACTAGGTTGCCCACATGAACATATGTCCTTCCAACACGACCATTGAATGGTGCGTACATCCTGCAGTAGCCTAAGTTTATCCGAGCTTGCTCTACGGCCGCCTGGTCTACTGCAACGGCAGCCCTTGCTTCTTCCTTTTGGGTTACAAGACTGTCGAAGTCTTCCTTGCTGACGTAATCCTTCTTGGCTAGATCTTTATAGCGACGTACCTGTTCTGCCGCGTATGCTAAAGCTGCTCTATCTTTCTTTAGCTGGCCTGCCGCTTCATCAAGGGCTGCTCGGAACGGTTTTTCGTCGATGACATACATGAGGCGACCTTTTCTTACATCGTCTCCCTCTTTGAAGTTACGTTTTAGCAGGAAGCCTTCCACCCGGGCACGAATGTCTACATCCTTTACGGTCGCTGTATTGCCGACGTAGTTGAGATATAGAGGAACTGTCTTTTTCTCCACCTTCGTAACGGTTACCGGCGGCGGCATCATCATCGCCATTTTCTCCTTATAGTAGAAGTAGGCTAGGATGATGAAGACCAGCAGAACTGCTGCGATAATTCGTTTTTTTGTGTACCATCGTTTGTTAATTATTTTCATTGCCCAAATCCTCTTCTTCAATAGTGACTTGTGGCGCAAATCTTTCATCCATCTGCGATCCCACGGCATGAATCAGTTCAGCATAAGATATGTATAGCCCCATTTTAGAATCGATAACCTGTGACCTTGCCGATGCGAGTAGAGTTTGTGAATTCAATAGCTCCACGATATCGGCAGCGCCCTTGCGATAACGCGCTAATGAGGCATCGTAGGATTCCTTGGAACTCCTAAGGAGAGTGTTTGATGCGCTAAGCTGTTCAGATGCGGTCTTAAAGTTATTATAAGCATTCCAGACTTCCTGAATGATCTGTTCCTCTTCGAGCTTCAGCTGTGCGCGCGCGGCTGCAAGAGATGCGCGTGCTTCGCGAATACTATTCCTCATTTCGAATCCCTTGAAGATCGGAATTTCTACATTAAAAGTTCCGTAGTACGCGATGCTGTCATTTCGTCTCATTCTTTCCCAGGTTGTATTTCCTCCGCCGGTTACCTTCGGAAAGGGAAGGGTGCGTGCTTCTAGAAGTTCGGCCTCCTTCTGTTTGACTGATGCCTTTGAGGAAGCGATCGCTGCGCGATTGCGTTTTGCATCGGTTATGAGGTCGTCAACATTGCTTCCGAGTTTATTCAGAGGTATTTTTTGGGGAGCGTTTGCAAGCTTAAATGGGGTGTTGGCTGGCCAACCTACCGTTGTAGCCAACGATCCCTTGGCGATCTTTGCTGCACCCTTGTTTGATACGAGTTCCACCTCGACGCTAGCCTTGTTTGCCTTAGCTTGTAGTACGTCAACAATGGTTCCAACGCCTGTACTTTTTCTCTCCTCTGTTGCGGCGAGTGTCGTTCTCGCTTCGCGTAGATTCGTCTCGGAGGCAGTTACCTTCGAGAGATCCCCCACATAGGTGTAGTACGCTTTTGGAACATCCCTGAGGAGATCCTGAATTGCCTGATTATGATTCCAGTTTGCAGCGATAAGTGCTTGTCTGGCAGCCTCTGCCTTTGCGCTCCTTCCTCCGAAGTCGAGTAAAAGGTAC
>JABGOS010000062.1 GCA_018645265.1 Deltaproteobacteria bacterium | reverse complement strand
CTGCAGGTGCAAAGGATTGGAGTAAGGTTGAGCAGCTAATCAATAGAGTATATTTTCATGTGGGTTTCGAAGGTGATGATGCATACAAGGATAGTCTCAGCTGGGTCGGCGCCAGAGGCATCGCACAGTTCATGAAATCAACTTACGATCGTCTTACAAAGAGACATCCTCATTTAAAAACCGATTATAAGGAGGGAACTGCTGATCATGTAAATGCGATCATGGCACAATACCACCTCGCTGACAGTTGGCTCCTGCACGCTAGAAGAAAACTGAATGGCATACCTTCTAAAGTCGAAAGGGAAAAACTGGAAGAGCTCTTTACGGATCAAAAAATACTCAGGCAATATATGGCTGGCAGTTACAATGGAGGTACTTTCGGTTTTAGATATATTAGAAGTGGAAAGAAGGATGCAGAGTTCCTCCCCGCCTATGCGGAGAGCATTACCTATGTAAAGAAGTTCGATATCGTCTATAGCCTTGGACTTCCACAAAAAAGGGAGGATGCATTCGACATGTTCGCTCAAATGAAACGCGCTATGGGACTCTAGCCAGCAGTTGACTTCCCAACAGGCAGAACGAATAGGAATTTCGCCCCCTCACCTATCTTACTCTCAACCCAGATATCACCACCATGCATCTCGATAAACTGCTTAGCCAACGCAAGCCCAAGGCCTGTGCCACCAAAACTTCTTGTAACGGAGCTATCAGCCTGATGAAACATTTCAAATATCATCTCCCTCTGATCATCCGGTATGCCGATTCCATTATCAGTCACCTCAACCTGAATGAAGCTCTTAAGACCAAGTCGCTTAATACGCAATGCCATTTCCGTATTCGCACTGATATTATCAACTGATGGACAATAGTTTAAGGTCAGACCTATCTCACCTCTTGCGGGAGTAAATTTATTGGCATTTGCAATAAGGTTCAGAACGACCTGTTGAACCTTTCGCTCATCACCATCGATGATCGGAACATTCTCACCGAGATCAAGCATGAGATCTTGTTCCTTCCTGTGAACGAGTGGCGATATGGTATTGACAACTCGCTTGATGGTGGTTGAAATATCGAATTTCGTCACATCGAGGATCATCCTCCCTGACTCCAACTTCGTAAGATCGAGCAGACTGTTTATCATATCCAGCAGATCAGCCGCGTTATGAAGGACCTCCTGCAGGCTCTCCTTCTGCTCATCAGTCATATCCCCCATGACCCCCTCTATCAGCAACTCTGAAAAACCTATTATCGCTGTAAGCGGAGTACGAAGCTCATGGCTCATCGTGGCCAAAAATTCCGACTTAACCTGGTTCGCTTCTTTGAGCTGATCATTTACCTTACGCAATCTATCAACCATTATCGCAGCCTCAAGCGACATCGCCGCCTGGTTAGCGAAAGATTCCAGAGTAGCCACCTGCTCATCCTCTAGATACGGATCCTTACTAAATCCGATCATCGCCCCTAACACATTATTCTCAAGAACTAGAGGCATAGCGATGATTTTCCTTACCCCAAGCACCTTCTGAACCTGATCACATTGTTCACGACCTATCCCCAATCCAACACCAGCTATCAACTCGAAGAGATCCCTGCGAAAGACTATCCTTTGCTTCACAAGATCACTCATGATTGGATTCGAATCCTCAAGTGGCTTCAGCGGAACCTCGACATCGGTCAAAGACATTCCCAAAGCCCCTTCAATCTCGGACAACTTCGGATGTTTTCTCGGGGTAAACAGACGTGCGACCTTCTTGTCTTTATCGAAATGTAAGAGCATGACCGTTTCAAAGCGAAGTCCTTCCAAAACTCCTACGAGCAATCTCTGTATAACATCCTTCAGAATAGCTACACTCCTTACAGCGGAGCTGACTTTATGAAGGGCTGTAAGCTCACGGTTTCTCTTTTCGAGCGCCCTCTCCCTCTGCTGGGAGAAATATATCGCAACCTTCACCGTATATACGACAACCGCAAGGAAGATGATCATAAAGAGCAAATGCGCAATTGGGGTATATGCTGGAAGTGGAAGCTGATCACCATAGTTGATGATCAGCGGAGGTATAATACCAAGATCACAGAAAAATAGAAATGCTGCGTAAGTTAAGGCACAGCATATAGCGACCAATCCAGCCAAGTAATGGTTGTAAATGGCGCCTGCTATAAAAACATAGAAGAGGTAGATCGTAAAATGTGGACTGTGAGGACCGCCTGTCAAATAGATGACCACTGTAATTGCAACGAGATCGCTCAGCAGCTCAAATATAAACGATGGCACCAGCCAGCGCCCCCTGATTATATTGTAATATGCAAAGCCGGTTATTGAGAAACAGGCAATAATTATGGCCGCAGGGATCTTAGTCTGGCCCAGCACCCCCTTCATGAAGAGCAGGAATATCGCCCAAAAACCTACAAAAGCCAGTAGACGCAGCTTTGTCGTGAATATATGACGCCGTCTATAATCGGGGAGAAGGCGCTCGAAGATTTGCTCGCTCTTTATCATATTAGTTACGAACATTATCAAGGGGTTGTACTGATATCAAGCAATTCAATGCTGAAGGTGTGGCCGAAACCCCTTGACTTTCCAAGAAATTCCCATTATTGACGGCCGGCTTTAAAGGAGGATATTTAAATGGCTAGAGTTACAGTAGAAGATTGCTTAGATAACGTTGAGAACCGTTTTTCGCTGGTCCATCTCGCTGCAAACCGCACTAAGCAGCTCTTTAAGGGATCCAGACCCCTGGTTTCCTGCAAAAACCGTGAGAGCGTTACTGCTCTCAGGGAGATTGCGGAAGGCCTCGTAAAACCATCAATCGTTGAGAATCAAGAGGAAGAGGCTTAAGTTATTAAGCCGATTGCCGGAATTACAGACGCAGCAGACTCATCCGCAGCCCTTATGAAAACGTCTGTAGCCGCGGATGATTTCGTTAGGGATGCGGATCCCTGGAGTGCGAGGCAGCTGATTTTTACTGCTGAGCGTTTACGGAAGGGGAAATCACTAAGGTTCAAATGTGACGCGAGTTTTGGAGCCGGAGTGGCGGAATGGCAGACGCAGCAGACTCAAAATCTGCCGAGGTTTATCCCTTGTGCCGGTTCGAGTCCGGCCTCCGGCACCAAAACTCGCGTTATTTTTTTTTGAAAATTTAATAATTGAAATTCAAAAGTAGAGATTGGAGGGAAAATTTCCCTCCGGGATTTTTTCGCCGAGGTAGCTCAGTTGGTAGAGCAACTGATTCGTAATCAGTAGGTCGTCGGTTCGACTCCGATTCTCGGCTCA
>JABGOS010000090.1 GCA_018645265.1 Deltaproteobacteria bacterium | reverse complement strand
ATCATTGAAAAAGCGGTTAGATTTTATCTAGCGAAGATAAGTCAGCAGAGTCTCACGGAAAAACAGGTCACAACTCAATTATCGCTTTTAACAATGAGCGATGAGATTGAGGCAGTAGGTGATATCATCTCAAAGGATATAATCTCACTTGCTCGGAAAAAGCGGAAGAAGATCGCTAGATTCTCCGATGAGGGGTGGAAGGAATTGGAACAACTTCATCGCCTCATAAGTGAAAATTTCGACCTCCTGCTCTCCATGACAATTCAACCGTGCGAAGAGATCATGAAGAAGATTGAAAGACACGAACAATACCTAAACGAAATGGAGCAGGATTTGAGACAGTCACATTTAATGAGACTGCACGAAATGCTTCCCGAAACATACGAAACGAGCACGATACATCTTGATCTGTTAGGTCAGCTGAGGTTGATAAATATAAGATTAGCAAAGATAGCCGATGTCGCTATCGAACTTAAGTAATGTAAATCGCAACTCAATTACGTGAGGTAAAAGAAATGAGAACATTAGCTCCTATTGATTACTGGATAATCGCAATTTATGGCGTTGTCTGCATCGTACTTGGAACCTATTACACCAAAAAAGCTTCGAAGAATGTTGATCAGTTCTTCCTCACTGGAAGAAGCATGCCTTGGTGGTTGATAGGAGCATCGATGGCAGCGACGAACTTCTCAATCGATACCCCACTTGCGATCACGAAATACGTGTTCAGCGAAGGAATCGGCGGCTGTTGGTTCTTCTGGTCCTCCGCCATCTCTGGTATGCTCGCCACCTTCTTTTTTGCAAAGATGTGGCGCAAAGCGCAGGTTATGACGGATGCTGAGATCGTTGAACGACGTTATAGCGGAAAATCCGCGGCAATACTTCGCGTATTCAAGGGTTGTTACTTCGGTATTTTTATAAACTGTTTCGTAATGGGCTGGGTTTTCCTCGCAGTTTTCAAAGTTCTCACAGGCCTTACAAATTTTGATCCATTCTGGATCGTTCTTGGTTCCGCTGCTGCAGTTGCAGTATACACACTGTCATCCGGACTGTATGGTGTGATCTTGACCGATTTTATCCAGTACGGCTTTGCCCTATTCGGTTCCTTCGCACTGATGTACTATTCAGTAAAAGGCGTTGGTGGAATGGACACAGTAATTGGCGAACTTACAAAATTGTTTGGTGAGAACAGCGCAGCCACATCCTTCCTGCCAAGTTTCTCATCGCAGGCGGGTCAAGCATTCAAGGGCGTCTCCATAAGCTCCTTCTTCGTCTACATAATGGTTCAGTGGTGGTCACAGAAGTATTCAGATGGTGGCGGCAAGCACATCCAGAGAATGTCAGCTGCTAAAAATCCAAAGCATGCAACACTTGCAACTTTTTTCTTCACGATCATGAACTATGCTGTTCAGATGTGGCCCTGGGTTATTGTGGCCCTCTGCGCCATCGTTCTTTACGGCAGGGACGTTCCTGATCCGGAGATGACCTATGTATGGATGATGGGTAGATGGCTACCGCACGGCATACTCGGCATAATGATGGTCTCACTTATAGCCGCGTTCATGTCGACCATATCTACGCATCTCAACCTCGGAGGATCTTACGTCATCAACGACATCTATCGTCGTTTCTTCGTAAGGAATGCATCTGAAAAACATTATGTCTTAATGTCACGTATCGCGATGCTCGTTGGTCTCGGCATTTCAATCATCATTTCCATGAACATGGAATCGGTCGGTGGTGCATGGAAGTTTATAATAGCTTTCGCCAGCGGCGCCGGCGTAACCTGGGTGCTCAGATGGTTCTGGTGGAGAATCAATGCCTGGACGGAAATCTCCGCTATGATCGCCTCTGCAATTATAGCGCTTTATCTGAAATTCAATTATCCTGAGCTCGACTATGGGTATAGAATTTTAACCATAATGAGTCTATCCGCAGTGGTCTGGATAACCGTTACATTCCTCACATCACCGGTAGATGAGAAACGTCTAGTCGCATTTGTTGAGCAGGTAGAGCCTGGCTCACCTGGATGGAACTACATCTATAAGAAGTATGGCATTCAATCCGGTGGATTCTCAGGTCGCGCTTTGTTCAACATGATCATCGGTGTTGTTTTCTTCTTCTCCCTGAACTTTGGATTGGGCGGTATCTTCCTGCATAGGTATGTGCTGGCGACTGTACTGTTGTCTAGCGCGGTCGCATCCATGGCATTCCTGCTTTACAGAATCAACATGGAATCGAAGATGAAATCCGTAGAAAGTCACGCAAAGAAACAGCCGAAGGGGGTCCATTACGTAGTAGAGAATCCCTAATCAATATACGGCTCCTTTTTGATTCAGCAGATCTGCGCTCTTAAGATCCCATATATCCTATATGGCTTGATAGGCAGATGTCACGATCCGGTCGGTTCACCTCGACCGGAATATCGCTGGCTTCCTGTGCGTAGGTAAAATTAGCCTCACGGGATTTGCGAAATACATCAATATAATCATAATGTTAAGTGAATTAGATATCAATAATATCTATATACTTAAACATGCGAAAATCTTCTTTTTTTAGCAACAATTATGCCGTACCGCCGATAAGAGGGCAGAAGCAGAGCTTAACACTTTTATCGGAATTCTAAGTTTGAATTAAGCTCGGGGATTAAAAAAACAAAGGGGTTAGGAATGATAGCAGCAGGCAACAATCCATCAAGTCTTGTTCCTTCATTAACGGTAGCTCAGCCATCGCTATTGAATCCATTTTTAGGTTCAAGGCCGGCAACAGTCATACATAATCCTGCTGTAACTCAATCACCATTCGCAGCCTCACCTGAGATGTTGACGTTAGTCTCACCGACCGGAATGCCACTAACATCATCTACTGTTGCAAGAACAGCGACAGTTCCAACAGCGACACAAACATCTGATCAAATGGTTCAAGCAGCACTTGGTTCACTAACGACCGACACTGATCATGCCGGAGAACTTTTTACCCAGGCAAGGAGAACCTTGTCGCAAAGTGATACTACAGGCATGGATCCACGCTTTCAAACAGCAGCGTTCGGAGAAACATTATGGGGTGAAGTAACTGGAAAGACGTTCGATGCTCTCGATAGAATCAAAAGTGATGCATCCGCGTCAGAAACAACACTCAGAAATGAACGCTTTATGAGAGCAGTCGCCTATTTCAAGACTGGCGAAATGAATCAGGCGATATCAGCTTTAGCGGAAATTACCCACTTAGATGCACCGGCTGATCACATTACCGTGTTAGCTCTTTCATCCCAGGCAGATGCTTATCTGAGCCTTGGATCAAGACTAAAGGGCAAGGAGAGGGAATCAGCCCTTGCTAACGCCAGACGCGTTTTAATCCATGAATTACCGAAAGCGGTTCAGGATTGGACGAGCAGCGATGAAGCTGTGGCCCTCTGGAGGGGTGATAGAATAGAGGGTTTTGAACTCAAGGATATGCTCGACCTGAAAGAGTCACTCTCCGCCTTCTACTACCAAGCCGCCAACGCATTTAAAGAATTTAGCTATCACGCTACGGCGATCGAGGTAACAAAAGCTCTATTAGAAACATTCGAGGGCAGCTATGGCGCAAAGAAAGTTCTCGGAGAAGATGAAATTAGCGAAATAGACTTTTCCGATCTCAATATCCTTCCAGATGATAACGCCATCGATGTTACAAAAAAGATCCTACGAGCATTGGGCAGATTTATGACTGCCAAACATCCCCATAGCAATCCGCTGGCTACATATGTGAGGGATGGTGAGGTTGTAGATCAGGTCTCTGAGGATCGTCGCGACAGATTGATCGCAGCAATTCCGGAATTCTTAGCCCAGGCAAATATGCCTACTAATAAATCGTTCTGGAAAACAGCAACGGTTGGTGGATTCATAGGAATGAGCAGTGCATTGCTTGCAAATGGCTCGATAGATTTTGAAACTGCCATGCAGACAATGGCAATGGGTTCAACCGCATTGGTAGGCCTTAGAAAAGGTCAGATCGCACTCGATTCCGAAGAGGTTCGTCAAACATATCAGGTAGGCCATACGGATAAGACATCATTCGATACATTTAAGCTTGGAACAGGTCAGTTCTTAAAGATGGCAACATCATACGCATTCTTCGGTGGACTGCTGCCTGGCGTGCAGGGACTTCCCGATCTGATGCTGGCCTCAGCAGGCGAATACGCCGGTCGAGTGCATGGAATTGGCAGCGGTTTGGGCGGATTGTTTCATGCAACCACATATTATGGTGGTGAGATGGCACAGTTCATAGGCCAATATGGTCTTACAGATGGCATGGATAAATTTTGGAATTGGTGGACACATACGAGTCACTTCGCTTCCTCATTGAACAACGTCGTAAAGTTCTGGGACAAGACTCTTACGTATGCATTTACGCAGATGCCTGAGGATATTGTTAATGCAGCCATTGGAGTGGTGCAGGATCCAATTTCAGCAAACAGCTTCTTCAACGGCTACAAAGGTGCAGCTGGAGCATATTCATTAGCTATAATGATGAGACCTCAATTAAGAGATAAACTCTTGAGAAAATTTCCAAGGGGTCTTCAGGCGATAGAGATGGGAATGCTTCCTGCCGCATACTTCCTCGCTTATGATATAGGCATAGCAACGGGAGTCGACCCCGGCGAAGCAATTAAGATGGGCTTTTTAGGAATGCTATCTCAGGGAAGACATCATCTGATGAGCGGCGGCAGAAAGCATAACATCGACTGGGCTGCTGTAATGCGTGCAACTCTAATACCTTTCCTCTACGCAGGAACAGGTGCACAGATGCAAGCCGACCTACCAGCTGAGACGTTGACCGATCACTTTGCAAACTCGATGGGCATCCAAATCGGTCTATATCCGATTGGTTTTATCCATGGAATGCTTGCTGGCCTATCTTTGAAGCGTCAGGGCCAGGTAAAATTATGGAGATCCTGGTCTGTGGAATCTATTGGAAATATCGGAAGATTGCAGCTCGGCTGGGCCTCTTTCGAAGGAACACTCTTTAGCATGGCCACACAACAGCTCTCCTTAAGCCCAGCGATGAGCAGAAGTTATCAGGAGGGATCCGGCACACCATCACAGAGAACCGCTTTCTTAAAATGGCTGTTGGTGCCTGGAGATATGGAGCTCAACGCCCCACCAAACGGCAAGGCAGCAGCTGCCGGAATCGCAGAGGGTGTTCAGATGGACGCTGATGTTAAAGAAGTCATCGCAACGGCACGCAAGGTTGAACAATCAGCTGCGATCGCTGGCACAAGATGGGATTTCTGGAACTTCTTAGCAGGCAACACCGCGTTCCAGCGTCTACCACTTTTCACAGCCTTCTACTGGGGATGGAAACAGAAGGATACCCCCTTCCCGACAAGACCTGAGGATATGTTCTATAGAAGAGCGGTATTCAAAGTGCTCATTGGCGCAAAAACAACTCCTGAAGAGATGGATCGCTATCTCAAGATGCTCAACATCATGGCGAGAGACTTGGATCCAGTACGCAGAAGCATCCGCCACAACTTCCTGCTCACAACTTGGGCAGCCAGAAGAGGCCCGAATGGAGAAGCGATCAGAGAGTTCTTTGATAAGAACGATTGGATGTTCGAGTTCTACGGAATTGATAGAGATATCAATCCTCCGAAGAAGGCAGCTGGCTGGAGAGCTGACAGATGGTTCAAGAAACATCTCAAGGGATCCACCATTACCGCTAGCGGCATGATCGAAACATACGCGAAGAAGAATTAAACAGTATATATATTAATTAACAGATACCCCCGACATTGCTACGCGATGTCGGGGGTTTTTTATGAAAAGGTGTCGGGCACTTTTTTAAGAAAACAAAAACGCCGTTCAGATAACTGAACGGCGTTTCTCAATTTCCTAGTTATTCAAAACCTTTACTTAGAATCTACCAACAAAGAATCTGGATGCCATACCAGCCTGCATCATACTAAGATGCGCAGGCAGTATGGCCTGATTCATAAAGACATGAGCACTATCCATACCTGTAGTCGAAACCGCACTGCCCGCATTAAGAGTTCCATGAGCCGAAGGTCCACTATCCCCTACGAACTGAGATGACGCGAGCTGAGCAGTTTTCGGAAAAGCCTGCGGATGCATCACTGAAGGAAGCGTCAAATGCTGCCATGGTATCTGTGCCACTCTATTCATTGTCGCAACCATCTTATCAACGTGCACACCAGCCCCTCTTGCCAGCTCACTCATAAGGCCATTCGGCCTAACAGCGAGATCCGGCAACGCTTCAAGGTCGAGAGGATGCAAAAATTTCTCAGTTCCAAAGAATCGCGTCGCTTCCCAATCGAACTTCCTCCATGCACCACCAATTTTATCCTGATCCTGTCCATCAAGTAGATCAACGAGTTCGCGATAGGCATATCCTAGTTCTGGCCTCTTTTGTATCTTGAGCAATCTCTCGCTGCGTTTTGGGGATAGAGTTTCCCAATTCTCTGCATCCGTCCAACCATCTGCATATTGCCCTGAGCGTATAGCCTCCCTGATAAGAGGTTCCATACGAAGCTGAACCATCTTTCCTACCGAATAATGCTCAAAAGCGATCTCAGCTGCAGCTTTTCCTCTCGCAGCCCTATCACTAGCTTTTAAACTGATATCATTCACCATAGCTTCAGCCAGCCCAGCTACTGTTCGCTCGGAAGCCGCTTCCCACCTAGCAATTTTCATAAGTTCGACAGCCTGCTTATTAACTGGAACGCTTAGATCCAATTCGCCATTCTTTATCTCCCCTTGGAGCATCCTTATAGCCAAGCCTATTACATTTGCATCCACATCGGTTCTGTTAGCCAACATTTCTACAGCCAATGCACTTGAAGCCTTCGACTTTCTGCTCTCAGCCGGAACGACTGTACAGAAGGGGTAGACACCTGGCTTGACATCACCCTTTGGAATGCCTGCACACTGAGCTACGATATCTACAAAACCACCATCCCTGGTTACTATAGGCGCCTGACCGGAGGCCATGCCCTCTGGAAATGTTAAACCGAATGGCTCCTTCCTTGAAGGAAGCGCATAGGCCTCGGAAACGTTTATCAAATCCGCCATCATCTTCTGAGGAACCGGACCTAAGAAATGCACCCTATCCGAGACACCAAGCTCTTTAGCAAGCGCTATGCAGTCGACATATAGATCCTTCTTAACTTCGATCTTTGAAAAATCACCGGACCCCATAATCAGCAGCCTGGAGTTCGGCTTCTCTTCCAAAGTTCTTGCAAAGGCCTTGATCAGATTATCGACGCCCTTAAAATTCGCCGCTCTGCCTGCAAATGTAACCCAGTTATCCTCGGAAGAAACTCCCGACAGCCTACTAGCATGTTCAGTTAAAACCGAAGCCTTGCTGGCATTTCTGTCCGGATAGAATACCCTTGGATTGAAACCATTCGGAAGAATTCTGGCCCTTATTGGATCAAAACCAAATGCGGTTACGCTCTCATACTCCTGAGGAGATATGGCTGCTGCTGCAAAAGCCCTTCCGTTCGATCTTTTAACCAATGGAATGTAGCGTTTCTCCCTTCCACCCTTCGCCGACTTCGCTGCACCAGTACCATGAACTGTAAAAACCGTGGGAACTGATGTGGTAATATCGTTCTGAACCCAAACGTGGCCATTCCATGCCACATCCGGCTTGCCGAAAACCAATGCCGCCGAACGATAAGCCCAAGCAAAACTCAAATAGTACGCTTCAAGTGTATTAGCCTCTACATCTATAAAGCGCTGGGAGCTTCTGGTCGCCGCTTCAAATGCTAAATAGTTAAACGGTATACCATTTGCGTAGCGCTCATATTCGGAACCTTTACCCTTATTCTCCGGATTCAAAATTCTACCGTTGAACGGAACGTCCCACATCCGAAATGGAACCCTGTTGAAGAAGGTATTAAACTTATTCTCCGATTGAATGATGACGACGTCATACCCCATCTCAGTCAGAGCCTCAGCCCAATCCCTGTGACATGTACCGCTACCACTTGTCGGATCGGTAACTGGGTTCGCACTCATCATAAAGAGGAGTCCCTTATCACCAGTTCCAAATGGACGCTCTATAGGGCTTTGTTTACTACCAGGCATCGGCATTTGATCAACAAGCATCATGGTTTCATTCTCCTTGTTATTATTACTATTTTCACTCGTTTCTTTACCCTCTTCCACCTACACCCCCTTATCGGCGTTTTGGAAATCAAGTTGCTAAGAAAATACGCAAATTTATTAATAATCTAAAAGAGTTGGCTCAATTTTGCAGAACCATATTTATACCTAATTGATGTAATATTATAATAATATATATATCAAATTAACATAATTAAAGCCATAACCCCTTTTATATCAACTTGTTATAACTCACCAAAAAACATAACAAACAGTCAGGCCGCATAACGAACCTATTGGAGGAATAAATGCAAGTGGATTTATGCTATAGAGCGTTCAGCATCACCACGCCAATGATTCTAAAAACTATTCATCACCTGGAACATATGTGATGGATACGCGAACTCTCTCACAGGATTTTGCTGGATTCACCCCGTATTTTCCAAGCTGCGCGTTCAGGAAAACTGAGTAGCCCTCTTCAACTGTTACAGGATCGAAATCATCCTCAAAAGATATGAGAGCAGGACCGGCATCAACATAGATGTGATGGTAGCTGTCGTGTGTATTACAGAACTTTTCAGAAAAGCTCTTCGCGTAGATCTGTTCATCATTTTTCTTCGACGTCTCTATCACAGTAAAGGCGTATTGATTCGTGGCAAAGATATATTTTAGAATCAACCCCTCTGATGAATTAAATGCCCGGGGTTTAACTATTGCACTCTGTGGAGAGTTCATCTTTTTTTCTCTAGCTATGAACTTAAAATAAGAATCAAGATCCAGCGAACGCAAACTTCCATCATTCCTAAACTTCCCTTTATCAAATCCTCTTATAGATGAATTGTCATCGGTCAGCACCAGAACAGATTTTCTCTTTTCCGTAAGGCTCTTCCTACTAAATTCGTCGATTGTTACGGAAGGTGTGTCCAAATACTTTCCATCCAAGTCAACATATAAGCCAGTTTGAATCTCATCCAATTTGTTAATCCGAATATCATCGTATTTCTGCAGTTCATGAGAAGCGTCATTAAAGAGTTTGCGTGTAAGCTCGTTTACCTCTTCCCAACTGTGATGCCTTTTTGGAACACTGAAATCGACAACATCATCCGGCTCAGGACGAAGCAGGTTGACCCATCTATATGGATTATTTCTATGCACAACTTCAGTTGCTTCCTTCTTAGCAGTATCTAAATCCATCTTCCCGGAGAGAACCTGCTGACTTAACTCCTTCATCTCCGATTCAATCCTCCTGAGTCTCTTTTCATAATCCTGCCAATCCGCATCGCCGTTACACCGCACTCCACATGTAAGAAGGCCCGGCTGGTCCAGGTACCTCATAGCCTCACCCTTCGGGATCAGGAGCTCTTTTCTCCCATCACGCTCTATCCGCTCAGGATGATCCAGATGCATCTGGAATGAATTGCCAAATGCTTCGGTATATTTTCTCAACTGCCCCATTGCCGGCACGATTCTATATGCAACCTTGCCGAGAAATGCTTCTCCCAGAACCAGCGATACATCCAAGACAGTAAAGCTCCAGCCGTCATCGGTCTTGACGGGAAGATGAGCGTGATTTTCATACGCCTGACCGGCTTTTTTTCCAACCCACTCCGGCTTATCTATTAACCCCTTCTTCTTGAGAATTGCAGTCCCACCCCACGTGGGCTGCTCAACGATCTTTGCATCACAGATAATCGGTTTTGAGAGAAGCTCCGCCTTATAATGCAAAATACACTTTTCCAGAAAGGATAGAAGCTCTGGGTCAGGGTTATCGCCCTTGGAATCCAGAAAGACCCTCTCTCTGATATCCCCTGGCACCCTGACAAAGGAACTACTACGAACTGCATCTTTCAAAATGGTGTTGTAATCACTGCTCTCTGACATTGATCTATCCCCTTATTTTAGCGCATGATCTCATAACCGATAATTGCGCATCAATATACAGCGGGAAAGCTATTTATTGAATTGTAATTACTATAATAATTATAGAGCATTATAAATAAAGTCATCAACAAATTATACGCCAAAAGTCGTCCAATTTACTGATCTTTCGAAATGCCATGCTTTACTATTCTCGCCTTTATAACTATATGGTGCTTTCGCTAACATTATGAAGTTAAAAACACCGCAGGAGATTTGCTGTGCATATCGTCATAACACCGGACTATCATTCGACATGTAAGAAGGTGGCTGACCTCATGGTCAGCCGTATCAAGAGAAACCCCTCGGTGACCTTAGGGCTGCCGACCGGTGACACGCCCCTCAGATTCTATCAAAACTTGGTGGAGGAATATAACGAAGGAAATGTAAATTTTTCGAAAGCAAAGATCTTCAATCTTGATGAGTATGCAAACCTCTCAGGCACACATACGGGCAGCTATGCCTTCTACATGTATGGAAATTTATTGTCACACGTAAATCTCCCAAAGGGTTCGTGGAATATTCCTAATGGCATCGCGAAAAATCTGGAAGAGGAGTGCAGAAGGTACGAAAAAAAGATCACCCTTGCCGGCGGATTAAACCTGACACTGCTCGGTATCGGAATGAATGGGCATATCGGATTTAATGAACCGGGAACTCCTTTCAACTCCTTGACCCACATCTCCAAGCTCACGAAGAATACTATTGATAGCAACAGGCATCACTTCGGAAGTCCTAAGGAGATGCCAAAACTGGCCCTTACGATGGGGGTCAAGACCATCATGAATTCAGATGAAATCATCCTGATGGCGAGCGGCCCAAAAAAAGCACATGCTATTTACAATCTTGTCTACGGCCACCTGACAAGAAAGTTTCCCGCATCAATACTCCAAACGCACAACAACGTAACACTGGTCATAGATGAAGCTGCAGCGACCGAGCTCAAAAAGGCCGGTTACACGGATGTGAAAAGCGCTGATTTTACAATCTACGATGAGAAGACGCTACCCACGAATAAGAATATCGTCATAATCTCGCCACACCCCGATGATAGCGCTATTGGTGTCGGGGGAATCGTATCGATGCTCAGCCCGCACAACAAGGTAACAACACTTGTAATGACCTCCGGTCACAGAGCTCAGATTCAGGGTAAGACGAAGACTCAGAGAACGAAAATCAGGAGGGATGAGGCGAAGGAGGAAGCTGATATATTAGGTGTCGATTATAAATGCCTAAACCTCAATTTTTATGAAGCGAACAAGATAGATAAAAGTGACGAACAAAAAATCTATAGCACATTAAAAAAACTGGATCCGGATATAATCTTTCAGGTAACGCCGAAAGACCTTCACCCAACTCACCAGATGAGTACGGAGCTCGTAACATCGGCACTTCGAAAACTCGTATCGGAAAAGAAACGCGTGATAGAAGTGTGGCACTATGAAAGTCCGTGGTGGCTATTTCAACCTGGTGACTTCAACGCATTCGTCCAGCTGAGTGATAAAGCGGTGAAGAACAAGGTAAAAGCGGTAGAGGCTCACAGATCTCAAACCTCAAGAACGCCCTACGACAAACTAGCTGAGGCACTGGCTGTCGTCAGAGGTGCCACCGTACCGGAGCAGGTCCTTGGCAAGTACGGTGAGACACCACCAAAATTAAAGCTTCACGCAGAGGTCTTCGCAATCTCCAGATTCTCGCACGATCAAAAACTCGTAGAGTCATTGTCTGGAGTACGTGGGATCTACGGTGTCGATCTTACCGAGGAGGTTGCCGAGAACTATGGATACACATATGGCAATTGGCTCCGCGAAAAAATTTCCTCAAATCCAAGCGTGATCATCGGAATGGATAGCCGACCCTCTGGAAAATCCCTTATCGAAGCGATGGTCCGAGGTCTCGATAGAGCGCACTGCCATATCAATCGGGTGGGCGTTGGAACGACACCCATGATTCAGTTTGAAGTCAGAAACAACTCCTGTGATGGAGGCATCATAGTTACCGCCAGCCATAACGAACCAGATTGGAATGGTTTTAAATTTCTATGGCGAGATGGAGGTGTATTGAAACCATCAGAAATGGAGGATTTGATAGAGAGATTCCATTCTGAAAAGGAGATGGAGGAAAGAGCTAAACTCGATCACTATATCAAATACGTCAATGACACGATGGATCGTAAAACTCTAGCGAAGATCAGAAAGGCAAAGTTAAAGGTCGTGGTTGATCCTAACGGTGGCGCGATGATAGTCCTCATCAAGAAACTCTTCGCACACTTCAATATAAAGACTGTAGACATCAACATGGATCTGGGTGTTTTCAGACATAAGGTTGAACCTACCGAGGATGCTCTCGTACATATAGGACCGATCATAAAGGAAAAAGGTGCTGATCTTGGAGTCGCATGGGACTGCGACGGCGACCGTGTGGAGGTCATTCTCTCTAACGGAAAACAGATATCGGGACACTATGTCTTTGCCCTGCTAGTCGATGAAGTTTTAAGCGAACATGTGGAAGGCAATGTAATAGTGATGAGCAACGCCACTTCGCGTCTGGTTTCTGATATAGCCAAGCGTCACGGTGCAACCACAGTGGAAACAGATACCGGCGAGGCAAACGTCGTGAAGAAGATGTATGAGATCGGAGCACCTGTCGGCGGTGAGGGTGCATGCGGCGGTGGGATCATCCCTCCAAGCCGATGTCGTGACGGTGTACTGACGCTCATGAAAATTCTTGGACTCATGGTGAAGAGGAAGAAACCACTCAAGGAGATAGTCCTTTCATATCCAAAATATTACACATATCAGAAAAACGTAAGGCTCGACCCCAAGAGTTTCAACAAGCTTATGAAGAATATCAAAAAGTTCTACAAAGCTTATCCAATGACGACTTATAAGGACAATCCAGGTGCAATAAAGATCAATCTCTCGGAGAGATCCTTTCTACTATTCAGGCAGTCTAAAACTGAATCCGACATGTTAAGAATTATCTCAGACTGTAAAAACAACAGGGAAGCTCAGAAAAATATAGATGAGGCCTTAAACCTTTTAATATAAGATATAAAGAGCGATATGCAGAAAAATATATTTCTAAATTCCAAGAGACCACACGTCCTACTGATAACCAACCATGGCGTTCATGACTGGGAGATCCGTGGTGGGCTCATTGATACGGGCGGCCAAAATCATTACGTGCTATCGCTGTCCGATACCCTCGTTGCCCTAGGATTCAAAGTCACGACATTTAACAGGGGTGGTTTTTTAGACCCTCTCACCAAAAAGATGCGTTCCGGAATTCAATATAAGGACGGTCATTCCAGAATCGCATATCTCAAAGGCGGCCTTGAAGAGTTCATCAGAAAAGAAGATATGGATATTGAAACGCTTTCGCATGAAGCGAAACACGCCGAGATGATACTCAGTGAGGAAGGAACACCGATCGACCTGATCATTTCACACTACTGGGATGGCGCACTGCTTGGCTCCATAATAAAGAAACGAATGAACCTAGATGCGAAACATGCATGGGTGCCTCATTCTCTAGGTGCACTCAAGATGGAAAATTCTAAGGATATGTTGTTCGAAGAGATGGATAACCTCCATCTCGATGAAAGGATAGCATATGAAAGGGATGCCTTACTGAGAGTCGACGCTGTCGCATCGACATCTGGGGACATATCCAGGGTTCTCGAGGATTTCTACGACTATATCCCTCAGCTTTTCTGTCCACCTTGCGTAGGAACAGATGGCATATATCCCAACTGCGAGAACGACCCTGAGGAAATCTACGACTTTCTAATGGATACCGATTTTGTAAGCGGCAAGAATGCCAGGGGTCGTTTCTGCATTCTTGAAATAAGCAGAACAGATTCGACAAAGCGCAAAGATATCCTAATTAGAGCATTTGGTAACTGTCTTGCAGAGCATCCTGACACGATGCTGCTGCTACGACTTGATCCTACCAATAAGGTTGTATACAACAATATCGTCGATCTTATAGAAGACCTGGATATCAGGGATAATGTAATCCTCGTAGGTGGACTGACCGAAAAACTAAAACCTAAGATCTTTGGAATCAGCGACCTTTACGTATGTACATCTGAAATGGAAGGCTTTGGCAGCTCAGTCCAGGAGGCATGTGCTGCCAGGAAGGCTACCATTTCCTCTGACCTGACGCCATTCGCAGTACAATATCTCCTTCAGGATGAAAGAATGGAGAGTCTGGAAACGGAAGCGGGTTGGTGCACAATCAGATGGGGATCAGGTGGAGTAGTCGTTCCCGCCGGCAACGTTGAAGGATTCTCCCGTGCGATAAATAAAATGATCTCTGATCATAAACTGAGAGAGAGTATTGCAAAAACCGGCCATGAGATCACCATTCCACATTTCACATGGGAAAACATGGTGAGATCTCTTCTAGAACAAATGAAAATTACTATTCCTAAATAAATTCCGAATTCCTACAAAGGAACGACCTAAATCTCAGGAATTATTCTTAAGGTGCTCTAAAACTATCCCAGGAAGTTTTATTCTAAAACGCGCGGCCAGATCGGCAAGGCCCTTCCAGGTACCAACGTCGGACCATGGGGCATCGAATGGAAATACAACTACGTTGTTCGCCTTCTCCATCACACCGTAATCTATTGATATCGATTCGACGTCATCGAAATATTTTTCTATCGATTCCCTTGAGATGCTTCCATCATCATCCACCCCAACATTCTTCAACAAATTGAACATACCATGCATATGGGCATCAATTGCACTCAGCAGTGAAGTGGCCCTCCATATGAACATTCCGCTATTCCAATAGTAATCGCCATCCGCAATATAGTTTTGGGCCGTTTCCACATCAGGCTTTTCTACAAAAGCTTCCACCGTATACTCCCCAGAACCAAGGGGGCCACCTCTCCTTATATATCCATAATCGGGGGAGGGATATGTTGGCGGAATACCGAAGGTGATCAACTTGTCACTCCGCGATGCAAAGTGAAGAGCCTTTTCGAATATTTTCACAGCACCATCCTCATCATCGATGTAGTGATCGGCCGGAACGAAGAGCGTCACCGCATTTGCATCTATTTTATCTATCAACCTACATAGAAGTGCTATTGCTGGCGCCGTATTTTTCTTCTTCGGTTCACCGATGATATTCTGTTTTGGAATCTTCGGAAGCTGTTCCTGAACAATATTCGTATAGCGATCGTTCGTTGAAACGAATATTTTATCGGCAGGGATCAAACGATTGATCCTATCAAATGTATGCTGGATCATCGTTCTCTTATCATCGGTTATATGTAAAAACTGCTTCGGTCTATCCGGGGTACTGTATGGAACGAACCTCGTCCCCTCCCCTCCAGCCAGAATAATCGCGTATCTGTGATCGGCACCGTCCATGGCATCCATCTCCTTTCCGCTTAACGACAGGATAGATCGCATATAAATATACAGTTATGCAAGATTTTTAATTAATGCTAATTATATACATATTAACATAAACATACATATAATTAGCATTCATATACATATAATTAAGTAAATTTAGAACTGGCTCAATATCAGGAACATTTGGAACTCGAGCCGCAGGAACAGCACGAATGCTTAAGCTTCTTTCGTCTATCCCCACTGACGAAGAGCAGGGGAAATACTATGTCGCTGACGCAGCAGGGAATCCATACCGATATGAAGAGAAAGATACATATGATCGGATA
Organism: Deltaproteobacteria bacterium; assembly: GCA_018645265.1. Lineage (GTDB taxonomy): Bacteria > UBA10199 > UBA10199 > 2-02-FULL-44-16 > JAAZCA01 > JABGOS01. The sequence goes on along the minus strand of JABGOS010000090.1, from coordinate 6,953 downwards.
GGTATACCAATATGTAACCAGCCCCAAGGCCATTATCATATGAAACAGGGAAGCCCATGTGCTCAGCATCACATGACCGGAATGAGGAAATTTTGTGGTCGGCTTAAAATAACCAAGTGCAATACCTATGAATGCAAGCGGATTGACTATCCACCATTCCTCGATAAAGCCAATATGAAGCCCTTTATTCGGTAGCCCCAACAGCATCTCACCCAAATACGGTATCAGGGAATCGCTCAATGTCGCAATTCCCACGGACCCCACATAACCAATAGCGATAATCTTTAACAATTTACACTTGGCATCAGGCTGCCTGCATTCGTACAGGTTATAAATTGCCGTCGTTACCATTGCGCTTAAAAGCACGTGTAGTGGATGAAGGATGTAGAAGATCTTATAAGCCAATTCGTGTGGAATCGACTTGAGATAGACCATTAGCACTATACCCGATATTGCACCCAAGGATGTAAAGGGGGCATGGTCCTTCAGTTCATGGAGGATACGTTTGAACATTTGAGAGCCTATTTTAGCCTGTTCGCAGGCACCAAGATGCGCAAAGCGCGGGTGCGCTCTATTGATTCATCGACATCAGAAATTCTTTATTCGTCTTACAAGACGTTATCTTATCAAGAAGGAATTCCATAGCATCGATCTGGTTGAGAGGCTGCAACATCTTCCTGAGAATCCAGACCTTGCTGAGTTCCTCTTCATTGAGCAGCAGCTCTTCCTTACGCGTACCGGACTTGTTGATATCGACGCATGGGAAGATTCTCTTTTCCATCAGCTTCCTATCGAGATGGATTTCCATGTTGCCAGTACCCTTGAACTCTTCGAAGATGACCTCATCCATGCGGCTACCTGTATCGATGAGAGCGGTACCGATAATTGTAAGACTACCGCCCTCCTCTATATTTCTCGCCGCACCGAAAAAGCGTTTCGGCTTATGAAGTGCATTTGAATCAACACCACCTGACAGGATCTTTCCTGAAGGGGGAACAACAGAGTTATATGCGCGTGCAAGCCTCGTAATTGAATCGAGAAGAATAACAACATCCGCACCATGCTCAACAAGCCTCTTCGCCTTTTCAATAACCATCTCGGCAACTTGAACGTGGCGTTGGGCTGGCTCATCAAATGTGGAGCTTACGACTTCAGCATTCACCGAACGCTCCATATCTGTCACCTCTTCCGGACGTTCATCGATCAAGAGCACTATCATCTTAACGTCCGGTTGATTGGTGGTAATAGCATTTGCAACATTCTGAAGGAGCACAGTCTTACCAGCTCTAGGTGGTGACACGATCAACGCACGCTGTCCCATTCCAATAGGCGTGAATAGATCCATGATTCTCGTCGAATAGTTTTTCTCATCGAATTCGAGTGATAACCTCTTATTAGGATACAGAGGTGTTAAATTATCAAAGAGGGTTTTGTTCTTCACCTTCTCCGGGCCTTCAAAGTTGATATTTTCAACTTTGAGAAGAGCGAAGTAGCGTTCTCCCTCCTTCGGAGGACGTATTTGGCCGGATACCGTATCACCCGTCCTCAACCCAAATCTCCTTATCTGCGATGGCGACACATAGATATCATCGGGACCGGGCAGATAATTATAGTCGGGTGAACGCAGGAAACCGAAACCGTCGGGAAGGGTCTCTAAAACGCCCTCTCCAAAGATCGCACCATTCTTTTCAGAATGCGCCTGCAAAAGCGCAAAAATCAATTCCTGTTTGCGCAAGTTGGGGGCGTTTTCAATCTTAAACTCATTGCCCAATTCGATCAGTTCACCAATTTTCTTCTTCTTCAGTTCATTGAGATGCATACAAAATCCTTAAATTAAAATTAAAAAACCAACCCAACAGATCAAGAGCGACCCGTAGGAGACTAAATCAATTATTCAGCGATTCATCTGAGAGTTCATAAAAGAACGACGCAATTCCTATACATGTACATATGAAAATGGGGTTTTATGGATGACTAGACTTCAACCTCTGTCCGAAACTCCTTTTTGGAGAGTTTTTATGATATGATATTGCCTGACAATGTTCCGAAACTCCTCGATAAGTGGCTGATATGTATCCAGAAAACACTGTCAAGTCAAGGTAATTGGTAAAGCCTTGCTCTTCTTGACAAAGAACGGGCCAGCTGATAGTCTCCTCTAAATTATATTTAAATTACAAGTAGTTAGAGCGACACCCAACTCGGAATAGCCGGAGGAAATAATGGTCACCACAAAGAAAAAACCGAAAGCACGCCCTTTTGTCAAGATGCACGGGGTCGGCAACGACATGATACTCTTCGATTGCCTGAAGAGTCAGATCGCCAACCCATCTCATACGGCAAAGAAACTGTGCAATCGCCATACCGGCATTGGGGCTGATCAGATGATCATGCTGCTCAAATCGCGTAAAGGCGATTTCTCCATGAGAACATTCAATGCGGATGGAAGTGAAGCGGAGATGTGTGGAAATGGAATCAGATGCCTAGCTGTCTACGTGAAGGAGAGCAAGCTTTCCTCCAAGAAAGAACTCATAATCGAAACGAATTCCGGTCTTAAAAAAATCAAATTCGCTGGCAAGAATGTTGAAGTCGATATGGGTGAACCAATTATGAAGGGGAAGGAGATTCCAGTTAATCTTTCCGGCAGAATAGTCAATCGCCCGCTCAAGACTGAATCGAAGGAGTTCCGCATCACATGTCTCTCAGTGGGCAACCCTCACTGCGTTACATTTCATGATGATCTGGAGGAGCTTCCACTCGACCGTCTTGGCCCTATGCTCGAAACCTATTCCATATTTCCTAAGAAGATCAATGCAAGCTTTGTAAATGTCCTCAGCAAAAAAGAGATCCATATCAGGGTGTGGGAACGCGGTGCAGGCGCAACATTAGGATGTGGCACCGCCGCATGTGCTTCCGCTGTAGCCTCAGTATTAAATGGCTATACTGACCGCAAAATCACAGCTGTCCTTCCTGGTGGCAAACTTGAAATCGACTGGAAACAGAAGGATAATCATATATATATGAAGGGTCCTGCTGAGATCATATTCAAGGGTGAAATTGCGATTTAAATTCGAAAGATCAAATTCTAGATTCTAAACAAATACTAAATTCCAATTCTCCAAATTCGAAACGGAAATTTAGATTAGGATTTGAAATTTAGGCATTATTTCGAATTTATAAATTTTAAAGAGGTAATAAATGCTCTTCTCTGGCTCGATGGTCGCAATTATAACACCCTTCAAGGATGGACGTATCGATGAGGATTCATTCAGGAAGCTGATCGACTGGCAGATATCGTGCGGCACCGATACCATTGTTGTCTGTGGCACCACAGGAGAAGCAGCAACTCTAACTGTCACGGAGCGCGAGCGCATCGTGCAAATTGCCGTGGAAGAAGTCTCTGGCCGCGTACCAGTCATGGCCGGGGCAGGAAGCAATTCCACTGATGATGCGATCCATCTTTCTCACACGCTCAAGAAAGCCGGTGCAGATGGCCTCCTTCATGTTACGCCCTATTACAACAAACCCACCCAGGAAGGTCTATATCAACATTTTCGTGCAATAACTGAAGTCATTGATCTACCTGTAGTACTCTATAATGTACCGTCCAGAACTGGAATAAACATGCTTGCCGAAACATCGATAAGACTTTCGATGATAGACAGCATCGTTGGCGTAAAAGAGGCATCCGGCAATATGGATCAAGTTCGAGAGATTGTGAAGAATACTCCTGACGAATTCGGGATATACTCGGGAGAGGACGCCCTTAACTTGAAAATCTATAAGGCCGGAGGAAAAGGTTGTATATCCGTAACAGCCAATATCGTTCCTGATAAAATCTCAACTGTATGGGATAAGTTCATCAAGGGAAATATCGATGAAGCCACCGAGATTCAAGACTATCTTCAGGATTTAAACGATGCCATGTTTCTAGTAACGAACCCCATACCAGTAAAGACATCCCTCGCACTTATGGGTAAATGTCGGGAGGAATTTCGACTTCCACTCACACCCATGGGAGATGATGAACGAAATCAGTTAGAGTCCAAACTAGCGAAATACAATCTAACATAACAATTTCATGCTTTAGTGACACACCCCTTTTGCACTTGTTAATAAAAAGGGTCTGTGGTCTGTAGTCCGGAAGGAGCTTAACAATGATAAAAATTATTGTAACTGGTGCCAAGGGGCGCATGGGTTCACACATCATCTCGCTTATATCTGAATCATCAGACCTTGAGCTTGCCGCCGGTATTGATATCGGCGATTCCCTAGCCGATGTAATCGACGGAGCAGATGTTATCATCGATTTCAGCACACCTGACGCTTCCGTTCTATATGCAGAACTTTCCGCGACACACAAGAAAGCCATCGTGATCGGCACAACAGGACTTGATGATGTACAGGAAACACAAATTAAAAAAGCAGCATCATCGACAGCCGTTCTTCACGCCCCCAACATGAGCATAGGTGTAAACGTTATGTTCAAGTTGATCAAGGAAGCAGCAGCAGCGCTTGATGACTCATACACAATTAGAATAGAGGAAACCCATCACATCCACAAAAAAGATAAGCCAAGCGGTACGGCAAAGAGGATGTGCGATATGGTCCCCAACTCCAACAGAATCACTGAAGTTAATTCACATCGGGAAGGTGAGGTTGTTGGCGATCATGAAATAACCTTTTCCGGCCACGATGAAATTTTACGCATTTCACATCACGCTGAAAGCAGAAAGATCTTTGCTCGCGGAGCAATAACAGCGGCGCGCTGGATTGCGGGAAAGCCAGCGGGTTTTTATAATATGAACGATGTATTATCTAAAAATTAATCCATGCTAAATAAATCATACATAGCGATAGGTTCCAACCTCGGCAATCGAGAACAGAATATCAGAGGGGCTATAGACACGCTGAGATCTAATCCTTTATGCACCGTTACGAATGAATCGAGACTATATGATACCGAACCTCTCCTGAAGGAGGGCTCGGGGGAACAGGGCTGGTATTTAAATGGAGCAATCGAAATTGAGACCACTCTCGCCGCAAGCGACCTCCTCTCACTCTTGCAGGAAATCGAGATCGAGCTAGGCAGGCCCCTACCCCGCAAATCCGGAGAAGCAAGAATCATCGATCTGGACATCCTATTCTTCGAAGACTTGGTCATAAAAACTGCTGATCTGACGATTCCACACCCTGAACTGCATAAAAGAATGTTTGTACTCCAACCTCTATATGATATAGCTCCTACCTTAATGCACCCGACCCTCAGAATGAGCGTTGGCGACCTAAAAACTAAACTAGATAAGATATTGAAATGATTCGAATAATTTTTGCAGCTATCATCATTTACATCATCTGGCGCCTCTGGCAAAAGGCTCCTCATAAGAGGAAACCCTCTGCCGACAAGCAATCGGAACTCCCTGGCGAAATGGTCGCATGCGACAGATGCGGAACATTCATCCTGGATACTGAGGCGATCAGAAAAGGTGGAAGGATCTATTGTAGTGAAGGGTGCTGGAAGGGCAACTGACATTCATCAATAACAAGGAGACCTGAAACATGAAGCTATTCATAGACACAGCGAACATTGAAGAGATCAAAGAAGCGAACGCCATGGGGGTTTTAGACGGTGTTACGACCAACCCCTCCCTGGTGGCAAAAACCGGACAGGATTTTAAAACCGTCATCAAGCAGATCTTCGCGGAGATCACCGATCGCCCAGTCAGCCTTGAGACGACTGCTCTCGATGCAAACGGAATGATAGAGGAATGTAAAAAATTGGCTGATATAGCATCGAATGTAGTGTGCAAAGTTCCTTCAACAGTTGAGGGACTCAAAGCCATAAAGGCGCTCACCGACATGGGCATAAAGACAAATGCGACACTCTGTTTTTCACCGAACCAGGCAATGCTCGTCGCCAAGGCCGGCGCTACATATGTAAGCCCATTCGTAGGAAGACTTGATGACATCTCACATGTCGGCATGGATCTCATAGCTGAGATAGTCAGCATCTACAGCAACTATGATTTTAACACGGAGGTTATCGTTGCCAGTATTAGAAATCCATTGCACGTATCTGAGTCTGCACAGTTGGGCGCTGACATATGCACGATTCCATTCCCTGTAATACAGCAGCTCATGAAGCACACTCTCACTGATATTGGACTGGAGAAATTTTTAAAGGATTGGGAAAAAGTACCCAAATAAAAACATCCATCATTGGAGGAAGTCATGTCGTTCATAAATGACAAAACCAAGGAAATTAATTGCAAGGTTGTATACTACGGACCTCCGAGATGCGGTAAGTCCACCAGCCTTCGCTATATCTACGAACAAATCAAAAAAGGCTCGAAGGGCGAAATGATTTCCTTAAGCCAAAGCAACGACAAGACACTCTATTTTGACTTCGTTCCCCTGAATCTGGGAAAAATAAATGACTACACGGTCAGATTGCATCTCTATACCGTCCCCGGTGATGTGGGATATCAGCAGAGCCGTGCCCTCATCTCCAAAGGTGTAGATGGCCTTGTTTTCATGGCCGATTCACAGCTGGAAATGATGGAATCAAATATTCAGGCATTTGCGGATCTCAAGGAGATTTTGGGCTCCGAATGGGGTGAAATCCCCTGTGTATTTCAGTATAACAAGAGGGATTTGAAGAGCGCTGTTCCAACAAAGGAGTTGAGCAGTTATCTCAACGATGGTACATTCCCGGAGTTTGAAACGATAGCAACAAGTGGAGATGGCGTATTTGAATCTTTCAAGATGATCTCGAAAGAGGTCTTAAAGGACTTAAGTACTTATTAACCAAAAGGAGGAGAAAGATGAAGAAGCTTATGACAGCAGTGGTAGTTCTAGCGGTAATGGCGTTAGCCGGCAGCGCACTCGCCCAGTTTGGCAGCATCAAGAAGGGTGGCGGAGCAGTCAATGATCTCAAGAGTGGAAATGTAACTGGT
>JABGOS010000113.1 GCA_018645265.1 Deltaproteobacteria bacterium | reverse complement strand
GATCTAAACGTATTGCTTCCTCCGGCTGTTTTCAAGAGAATAAGAAAATCACTAAAATCAGAGACAATCCTTTTTCTCAAGGATGAGCTTGAACGGCACTAAAGATCTGACGAGCGGCGGCGGAGGTTGAGAGTGAAGGCCAAACCTTCGGGAAGGAAAACCCTCTAGCAATTCGCCGCAATTGTCACGCGGATACGCTTTTGCGCTGTTTCACCAAGCTCGTAATCAAGAAATACGATGGGTCTTACAAAGAAAGCGCCGTGTAGCACCAGATTGCCGGAGACCGGACTTGAACCGGTACAGGATATTATCCCGGGGGATTTTAAGACCGGGGTCAGTGCTGGATTGGCTGTCCGTCGTTGTCGTATATTACTACAGCGTAGAGAGTTATATTATATACACTTTCTTGCATATGCCGTGATAAGCCTCGCTATACCCCAAGTTAATGTCACGTTTCATGTAACGCGAAAGCCGAGGATAATGAGGGGTAGTGGGATTGATGATTGATTCACATTCGGGGATCAAGTAGTGTCAATCTATGGATCAAATCTTCGATCAGAAATGGCAGTTCCGTTTTGCGTATAGAGATATTAAATCCGATATTGATACGATTGACAGGCAAGAAACACTCTTTGCTTATCTGATCATCCAGGCTGAGAGGTATCTCTGGATTTCAGGTAACTGGCAGACATTCCGCGCCACTAATCCAGGCAAGCTGCAACGCAACCGAAGCGATGAGTATGCAGTCATACTACACTGTGGAGAGGAGTACAGGGATATTGTATCCGCGAGTCGCTCCATTGTGCATACATGGCCTGTTCATTTATTCCCACTCTTGGCTACACATCTACGAGTTATTCGGCGGGCCGCGGCCTACCTTCAAATCGAATCAGAATGGATAACGCGGTTCGAAGCTCTTGAGAAGCATTTTCTTGCCAAAATGACTCTCCGCCTAGATGCCGGGGAGATATTGGCAGTTTGTGCGACGATTGAGTCTATCGGGGACCAAATCGAGTATCTGGTGGGAGAGCGTCAATACATTGCTGACCTGATGACTACCGGTGAATTCATCCTCGTAGACCCGGAGACCAACAACGAGATAGAGCCGGAAGCAGAAGACTATATCCCAGTTATCAAACGGTTTTTACGGGAGCGTCTTGATCCGGAAATACAGAGCAGAGGAAGAGCGTTGCGAAAAAAGAAGATAGTTGATCCCAAGAAGATTCAGTGGGAACTGAGTATCGAAGCTCTTGTGAGGTTTATAGAAATCGGTCACGACAGGCAATGGATAGAGGTAGCGCGCCTGGCCATTCCTGATCTTATTTCCAAGCACTTCCTTGATGAAACAGAAACGAATATTTCTGTGGAGGATGCCAAGAAGTACCTCAGCATAAAGAAGAACATAAATCTGGAATATGAACAGGATCACATTCGCTGGATAGGCAATATAGGTTTATTGCCTGTAATAATTCGGCGATTTCGGAAGGACCGCATTATCCATTATTTAAACAAACCGACATACAGGCACAATTCGGAAAGTCCAGATGCACCTACGGAGAAAGACACCGGATATACGCCTTTGATTCTTAGGCACTTTACCAAGACCCCTGATGGAAAGAGCAAGGATGGCAAGTTTACCAGCAACTCGATCCAGCAGGCCTTCACCAGGGGTCGTTATAGTCAGTCCTATGAAGCCATCGTAGACGCTCTATGTAGAGACCTCTTCAAGATCGGATAATCATTCAACTCAACCACCCTACTGACATCCTCTGACATCCACCATTCTATCTTACGGCTCAAGCCATATAGATGAGTCATATTCAAAGCAGATCCTCAGTAACGAGGGGAAATCATTATTGAAGGAGGTGCTTATGAAGCATCTACTGACGGTCAAGGAGGCCGCAGAATACCTGCGGCTTGCTGAATCTACCATCTACAAGATGGTATCACGGAGGGACATTCCCTTCATGAAAATCGGCACTCGGGTCATTTTTGACCTCGAGATGTTGGCAGAATGGGTTGAGGCACACACCGTTCAACCGGTAGGTGGAAAACGAAGGAGGGTTTCGAATGCAGCGTAGGCATATGTCAGAAGTTATTCACATTTGTTGTTGTGGACATCGAGATTGTCCTGTCCGTGCGCATGTTGCGGACCCCAATACTCCCCAGACCAAGAAACGGATTGCTTTAGGGCAATTCATCGAGATGTTGCTCGGAACGAAGGCTTGGGGCGCACCTTTGACTCCTACATTGGCTCTCAAAGATGTGAATGTTATTCCGTTCCCCGTAAGACATAGGAAAAACAAGGAGACCAACGATGATAGCGCCTAATCAAGCAAAACCAAACTCACTCAATTTCGACAAAGCAAGAGAAGATCTTGCTCAGATAGAGAATGAAATCAGGAAGGCAGATCCGGATCAAACGGATATCCCTTATTTCGTCGGCCGAAGACTTAGCGCCATCACGAATAACCAAGACCTTCTATCAGCGGCAGGAGTCACGACAGCGATGGAGTATATGGAGCAGACCATGGAGCGGATAGGCCTCCTCAAATCAACTGCATACAACTATCGAAGCTACTATCGCATGTACCAGAAGCACAAGAGCGCGATCAAGGCATACTGCGGAGAAGAAGATATCCGACAAGGGTATCTTGCCAAGGTGCTTCTCTTGGACAAGGCGATAGCCAAAAGATGCACGGGCACCGACGGGGATACGATGGAGGAGGTCATCCAGCACTTAGTCAATGACTCCTATAGAGAGTTCAAGTATTACGCCACTCCCGAGCTGGAGAGGGAAGACACGTGGAAGCGGAAATTGAAGGTGTGGATGAAAAAGATCCGAGCGAGCGCAAAACTCGGTTTACAAATCCACTTAATAGTCTACACGCCGTCTGAGATTTACACCGAGGAGTTCTTCAGCCAAACCATACTCGACGTAGCAGGGGGAACCGAACACAATGTATGACATAATCAACGATAAATGCGAACAAGAGAATCCTGACATTATTCTCCGCCGCTTTGAGCAGCAGGTGAAAGACCGGTTGCAGGAAAAAGACATCATAGCCCTCAGTATTAGCGTTCACTCGTTCGTGTTGAAATGGGGATTGATCTGGCCTAGGCCAGACGAGATCGACGACCCCTACGCCTACCTGGAACATGCCTTGGATATTGCGCGACCAAAGGCTCGTGCCTACTTCTACATTGGGAAGGCGGTCAGCAAGCGAAAGCAGGAGGGGCGCTGGGTGCCGCCGTGGCTGGCCCTGCCCTTCCAGGCCGCCGAGCTGTTGGTCTTCAACAAGCTCAAGAACCGCTTCGGCGGCAAGATGCGCTTCTTCGTCTCGGGCGGAGCGCCGCTTGCCCT
>JABGOS010000051.1 GCA_018645265.1 Deltaproteobacteria bacterium | reverse complement strand
TATGCCGGTAAATTCAGGTGATGGTGTCGGACCTGCGCTTGAAAAGTCGAGAAGTTGATCTATATCGAAGGCCACTTCACAGCATCCAGGACCTTGTTCCCATTTGTTGCGAGTCGTGTATGCTCCAACCGCTATGATGTTCGGCGATGTAGCTGGTATCGCAATCGTTTTTAAGCTGTCACCTGGTATGTGGTTCCATCCATTAGAGCTGGGCCCTGATTGGTCTGTGAAAAGGATAGGTTTAGATGTCTCCCTGTCCTTGTCTGGGAAGAGCCAGGCATCAAAACTTCCACTTCCAGATAAGACCAGGTCAAAACTATAACCGTCAACATCCGTAAAGGAAGAATTGAGTCTTATTCTTATTCCTGCATGTGGTTTTCCATTGAGGACGGAGCTGGATTCACTGAAGTTGATCGAGTATTCTATAGCACCGCCTAAGAATTCGCCGCTCGATTGGTCACCCATCGCGATATCACCGGAGTACTTAACTGCAGTACCTGAGGGGTCTCCATCGTGAATGGCAAGGCCGACCGAAAGATCACTTCCTGGGCTTCCCCATACATCCAGGTAATATATTCTATCATTCGTAACTTTCTTTATCTCAAAGTTTGCAGCTACTGAACCGTTTACATCTGCTCCAGCATGAATTCCCGTGTATTTGCCTTCGGTATAATATTCATTTCCAGCGGCGGCAACGATTGCTCGTCCAGCCGAATCCTGTATGAGTTCGGAGAGACATTCCTCGAAGAGCGATGTTCCATCGTGTGCTCCGATGTGAGTGCCAAGGCTTAAATTTATTACAGCAGGCATTCCGAGTTGGCTCGCCTTACTAAAAACGTAGTAGGCGGCCTGACATATTTTGGTTGAGAAGATCGGCTCAGCATAACCGGAGTCTAGGCTGACGCTTGAATCGTAGCTTACTACAATTATATTAGCGTCAGGCGCGACACCTCTGTACTTTTCATCGCTTCCTGCGGCGGTACCAGCTACGTGGGTGCCATGTCCATTTGCATCGTAGAGTGGGCATGATCCATCAACTATTGAATCGGAATTGCATTCCGTTCCGTAACTATCATCGATCTCCATCGGGTATGGTCCGCTGCTTCTAGTTTGATTCCAGATAGAGATAATTCTACTTCTTCCTTCCGCGTCATAGAAATCGGGATGTGCAAAATCAATTCCCGTATCGATTATTCCGATAATTGTGCCGGCACCTGTGTAACTTGCAGGAAGATTTGTTCCTTTGTGAACCTCAGGAGTGTTCGTCTCGAGCGATCCCATGTCATTTGAAAGATCGATCGGTTTTCCACCTTCTATAAATTCGACCTCATCTGATTCGGCGATGATGTCTATTGAAGCCATCGATACCGATGCGGTCATTATGTTTCCGGCTACAGTGTGAACCATTCCGCCGTTGCTTTTAACTATTTCTTTAACGGCTTCTGCGTTTGCAGTTTTTATAAAGATACTTCTCATTTCCGATGATTCGGAGATATTTATTGAAGAATTCAAGCTGGCAGCTTTTGCTCCCATGGAGCTGCTACCAGTCGACGACGCTTTTATGTAAGGATCAACCTTCGAACCAGCATAAGATGTTGATAATACTAATACAATTAGGATAGAGCTTAACGCAGATAATAGAAATTTCCCCATTCTCACAAGACCCCCTAACCCCCTAGTAAGGACTGCTCTCACCTTCATTATCGGCAGATTTTGTGATTTGTTGCGTGGTTTCTCATAACTCTTTTAATATTGATGATTCTCGATCAACGGATTGTTTTTATAAAGAAAAACCCCTGAAACGAATTTCGCTTCAGGGGTTTTAGTTTTTTAGTAGATCTATTTACGAAGTCTGTGTTCCGAGTTGTGCATTGGCAGTTGCATAGCTATGTTTTGGAGCCTTAACTGCAGAAATAATTCCGGCAGCTATAAGACATGCTACGCCGCAGATCGTAAACGCTAATGGGAAATTGCCCATGTCGCCGAGTTTGCCACCAAGTATAGGACCAACTATTCCACCTACGCCGTAAGCTAGGAAGACCCAGCCGTAGTTTTGTCCAACTGATTTTGTTCCGAATGTATCAGCTGTGATGTAGGGGAAGAGCGCAAAGTTTCCACCGAAGTTGAAACCGATGAGTGTTGCACCTAGATATAGAAGTGAGGGCGTTCCAGCCATCCACTGGAAGGCGATCACGATGATACCCTGTGTGGCCATCATGAGCGTTATCGAAGCTTTACGCCCCAGCTTATCGCTTATTGCGCCCCAGGCGATACGTCCGATTCCGTTTGCGAGCGAAAAGAAGATTGCCATGGCTGTGCCAGCGACTGCGCTAGCTGCTGTTGTGTCCATTCCCGTTGCTGTAAGTGCCTGCATGGGGAAGAGCTTCATTAGACCAATGCTCATAAGGCCTGCGCTTGCACCGAAGGCAAAGGTTAGCAGTATCATATAGTACTGAGGTGTGCGAAGCATCTCACTGCTTTTGAACTCCACTGAACCGGTTGCCTGCGTGCCAGCGGTTGTTGTAGGAGCTGTCCAGCCTGCGGGCTTCCAGCCCTCAGCGGGAAATGTCATCCATATGCTTCCGATTAAAACTGAGATGAGGAATATCACACCGTAGAGTATGAATGTTCCGCCGAGCCCTAGCACTTCAGGATTCAAAAGGCTCGCCCAGGAACCAGCGAGTTTTACCCAGAGCATCGCACCGAAACCAAAGCCTGCAACCGAAAGACCGGTGACCAAACCCTTCTTGTCTGGAAACCAGCGCATGCCAACAGCGATAGGTACGACGTATGCCAAGCCTATTCCTGAACCACCGACTATTCCAACGAAGAAAAATACTGGCAGAAAATTAGTTCCGCCGAAAAGTCCTGCGAGTATATAGCCCGCACCAAGAACCAAGCCGCCCGATATTGCCAGTTTGCGCGGACCCCATTTTGGCATCAGCCTGCCAGCAATCACCATGACGATTGCGAAGGCAGCAAGTCCCGCTGCGAATACCGCCTGTGTTTCAGTTTTCGTCCAACCCGCATCTACAAGGGGTTTTGTGAAAACCGACCATGCGTAGATTGCACCCAGACAAAGCTGAATCAGGATGGCACCTACAACCACAAACCATCTATTTCTTACCATTATCTCCTCCTTATTTGTTCATATATTTGAAAGGTTTGGCGCGTATTTACTAGGAGATAGGCCACAAGTCAAGGAGTGCACGTCAGTTTTCCTTGCATGCCCCTTTTAGCTGATGATAAATTCACAGGAATTTCGAACATGTAAATGTGAAAGGGGGAAGTAATGAGGAAGTTTTCCATAATAGTTTTTTGCCTGTTGATCTCCATGGCTATAGCAGCTTGTTCTGGGCCGTGTAAGAGAGGCGCAGGTTCACAAGCTACCGGCGATGCAGCAAAGGTCGGAGGTGTTGCGATAACTATGTCCGAGCTCGATGATGCAGCTAGTGGTCAGCTTCAAAAGGTTCAAACCCAGATATATCAGATAAAAAAGAGAACTTTGGATAATCTGGTTGAGGAGAAGCTTCTCGAATCTGCTGCTGCGAAGGTTGGAAAGAGCAAGGATGAGTACGTAAAGAGTGAGGTTGATGAGAAGGTGGAAGACCCAAGCGAGAAGGAAGTTAAGGCCCTCTACGAGGCTAGGAAGGGCAAGTTTAAACAGCCGTTCGAAGAGGTAAAAGGTCAGCTTACCGCATATCTACAGCAGAATAGAAAGAGCAGGGCCAGAAGGGATCTTATCAGCAAGCTTCGTACCGATGCTAATGTTGAGATCATACTGGAACCACCGAGAATAGAGGTGGAGATAGATGAAGCTCAGATTTTGGGTGATAAGAATGCAAAGATTACGCTAGTCGAATTTTCCGATTATCAGTGCCCATTCTGCAAGAGGGTGCGCCCAACCATATGGCGTCTGCTGGATGAGTATAAGGGTAAGGTTAACTACGTATTCATGGATTTCCCACTCTCCTTTCATCGCGAGGCCAAGAAGGCGCATGAGGCGGCGCGCTGTGCTGGCGATCAAGGTAAGTATTATGAATACAACAGAAAGCTCTTTGATAATCAGAAGAGTCTTTCTGTGGAGGAGCTCAAGAAGTATGCAAAGCAGTTGAATCTTGATACCAATGAATTTGACAAGTGTCTCGATAGCGGAAAACATGCCAAGACAGTTGAGGAGAATATGTCAAAAGGCGTGGGCGCTGGAGTTTCCGGTACCCCAGCTTTTTTTATAAACGGCATTATGCTTTCAGGGGCACAGCCTCACACCGCATTTAAAGAGGTTATTGAGGGTGAGCTGAATCGTTAATAGATTAAGTTTGAACAGAGGTGTTCGATCGGTTGCGTGATTATTCACGCAACCGATTGACGTTTAAAGCGTTACAACTTCAACCATCGGAACAAGCTATGTTAGATTTAAAATTCATAAGAGATAATCAGGATGCGGTTCAGGCGAACTGCAATAACAGAAACGTTCATGTGAGCTTGGACAACTTTGTCCATCTGGACGAACAAAGGCGTGAAAACATAGGTATCATAGAGGCTATTCGCCAGAAGCAGAATGAGAATGCAAAGCGAATGAAGGGGAAACTTTCCGATGAGGATAGAAAAAAGTTTATTGAGATTGGAAAGGAACTTAAATCAGAAGAAGGCTTGGCGAACGATAAACTGAAAGCCATGTCGGAGGAGCTTGACAATCTGGTTCGTCAAATTCCAAACATGACACACCCAGAATCTCCTATAGCTGCAACTGAGGACGGCAATAGAGAGATAAGGCAGTGGGGTGATGTTCCACAATTTGATTTCAAACCTCTGGATCACGTTCAGCTTGGAGAAAAATTAGATCTGCTGGATTTTGAATCAGGCGCAAAGGTCGCCGGTCAAAAATTTTACTATCTGAAGAATGAAGCTGTTCTTCTTGAACAGGCGCTAATAAACTATTCATTAAATCTTTTAATGAAGGAGGGTTTTACCCCAGTCATGACTCCCGATCTCGCAAGGGAATCGATATTGGACGGTATAGGGTTTAACCCCAGGGGTGAGGAGACGCAGATCTATTCTATCGAGAATAGCGATCTCTGTCTTATCGCTACAGCGGAAATAACGCTTGGCGGAATGCTTATGGATAGCATTCTCGATGAAAAGGATCTTCCTAAGAAGTTCGTTGGTATATCCCATTGTTTTAGAACTGAGGCTGGGGCGGCTGGTAAGGAATCCAAGGGACTCTATAGGGTACATCAGTTTAGCAAAGTTGAGATGTTTGCCTTTACCACTCCGGAACAATCGAGCGAGATGCATGATGAGATCGCGGGTCATGAGGAGAAAATCTTTCAGGGGCTCGGCATTCCATATCGTGTTGTCGATATTTGTACCGGAGATTTGGGTGGACCAGCGTACCGCAAGTTTGACCTGGAGGCGTGGATGCCTGGTCGCGGCGATGGAGGGGAATGGGGTGAGGTGACATCCACCTCGAATTGTACCGACTATCAATCGCGGCGACTGAAGGTTAGGTATAGGAAAGAGGGTGAGAAGAAACCTCAATTCGTTCACATGCTGAACGGCACTGCCGTAGCGGTGAGTCGTGCCATGATTTCTATATTGGAAAATTATCAGCAGAAAGATGGAAGCGTCTTGGTTCCGGAAGCGTTACAACCTTATATGGGTGGAATAGAGAAAATCTTCAGATAGGATTTGAAAATATGGAATATAAAGTAAAGGTCGTTGAGTCGGCCAGTCCCTATGATCTTGAGAAGTATATAAACCAGGCCTTGGCGGATCCTGAATACAAGGATTTCGAGGTGATGGATATTAAATGTGTAACGACGCCTATGGCTGGTGCAAAGGTGTCGCGCGGGGGAATATTTTATACCGCTTCAATTTTATTTAAAAAAGATTGATCGTCTAGTTCGTGCTTCCAAGGCTAGCCCCTAATAGAACTTCAGAAATTTCACTATCGATGATGAGCGATGGTGGTTGAATTAAACCATCAGAGGAACCGTCAAGGACGTATACCCTTCCGGTGTATGAGTTGTACCCAGGTGCTCCAATTATCGTTTCCAAATATCCATCACCGTTTAAATCTCCCGTTGCAAGTGCTTCGCCGAAAGCATCGTCGATATTTTCACCGGTGAGAAGTAGGTCAGCGTTTGTTGTTTCGCCAGAGAGTGAAGAGGCTCCATAGATGACGTAAACAGCACCCCTGCTATCTTGGTAGTCGAGTGCTCCCACAATGAGATCCTGATATTCATCTCCATTGAGGTTTCCTGATGCTACATTAGATCCCAATGACTGTTCACTGTCTGCCTGTAGAATAAAATCAGCTGTAGCATCTACATCTGCACCACCGAAGAAAACGTAGCATCTGCCAGCCCATTCTGAAGGATTTTCGTCCAGTCTGTACTGCTCTGCACCGATTATTATATCGTCATATCCATCTCCATTTAAGTCTCCACTTGCGGCATCCGTTCCCATGTGTTCACCTGAACTGGATCCAATAAAAGTGAGAGATGGGCTTTTTGAGAGTCCACCCGTTGTCGATCCCGTGTACAAATACGCCCTGCCTGGATGTCCATACGTTGATGGATAATCCTCTGCACCTATTACGGCATCATCGACTCCATCGCCGTTGAAATCTCCAACAGCGATGGCGGAACCTAGGTAGTCTGAAGTCGAATAGGTGGTGTGTGGTGTTGAAGAATCAGAGATCGATTCAGAACCGTAAAATAGATATGCACTGCCAGTATATACCGTGCTTGAGGTATCCTGAGCACCTATAAGTATGTCATCGTAGCCGTCATTGTTAAAATCACCAGAACCTATGACGTTCCCAAAGCCGGTATCACCATCATAGGCGGAAAGCGTTACATCCGGAGTCGTCTTTTCACTGAGGTCCGATGATCCAAAATATATGTATACCTTGTCACTTCCCCCTGTTCCAATTTCGTCATCTTCATAGTAAGGAGCGCCCACGATGATATCTTCAAACTTGTCTCCATTCACATCTCCTATAGCCGTTGTAAATCCAATCGACTCGTTGTCGTTTTCTCCTAGGAAGGTTGCACCGGCGAAAGCTCCGATTCCATCGCTCGAACCGTAATAGATATCTATTTTGCCCTTTCTCTCTTCGCTAAGAGGCGCTCCAACGACAAGATCGGGATAGCCGTCGCAGTTTATGTCCCCATCTGTTTTGGCCAAGCAGACGCTGCTCTCAGTCATGAAGGTTACACATGTTTCGGAAAATGGATTGCCACTGCTGAGATCTATGTTGTCTGTCAGGCAAACCGTATAGAGGGTTGCCTCATCAAGAAAATCAGCTGGATCGAGATAATACGTGTAGTTTGAATCCGAAGATATCGATACAGTTGAGGCGAGAATATCTCCGAGTGCAAAATCGGATGCCGCTTTGGATAAAGAGGAACCTGCGGATGATGTTGGCGCAATGAAAAAGCTATTCGTATTGATAGTTTGATGATCTACGTTTTCATCAAATATGTGTCTGAACGTAGTCTCGACTGGAACCGAAGTTGCTCCATCAAGATCAGAAACATCGAGAACAGTTCCGAGTGGTGTTACACCTCCAGTTGCAGAGGAGCCGGAAACTCTTATCGCACCACCGCCACATGCGGAAATTGTGGCCAGTACGATCAAGACGATTGATGATCTCAGAAGTCGCTGCATCTCACCCAACCTCCCTTAAGCAGGTACATTAAATGATATGCAATCGAAGGACCAAAATTAATTACATGTAATTATTGGATATTTACGATTTGTAGAGCAAAAAAAAGGCCGATTTTACCCAGTCGCGTCAAAATATTGACAATTTTTTCACTTACTATTTCTAGAACGTATCTGATGAGTAGATAAATGCCGGAAGGAGAGCTTGGCAAATTCCGGTATCGCCTATAGGTAGATACGACTGATGTCATCTATTGCTAAAATATTTGAGAGGGTGAAGTCGTTCGATGTAGCCATTTTTTTAACCGGAAGCTTCTTATGCTATATCCCCCTGTCGATGTTTACAAAAATGGCGGGGAGGGGGCTCTTCGCTTCATTGGGTGGGGTGTCGGTTGGGACTTTTGAAATACTTCCGATGTACGCCGTGGGTGATATCGTAGCTTCGCTTGCCTTCTTCTATATTTCAGGCTGGTGGAGGCTTATGAATCGACGGTCCTTCCTAGGCTTCAGCGTTCCTCTGCCACGTTGGTTCACCGTCGTCTCTGGGTTGTGCATAGTGATACAGATCTTCACGGTACTATGGGCCTATGCCCATAGTGGTATCAGTATCGTATTCGCTGCCCTTCTGATGAAGGGCGGTGTTTTGATGATAGCGCCAACCGTTGATCTTCTAATAAAAAAGAGAAAGCGAAAAATCTATTGGCCCTCGTGGGTAGCAGCGTCATTTAGTCTGATTGCTCTTATTGTGGCAGCCTCCGGAAGTGGAAGCGTCATTACTCTCGTAGTTGCGATTGATATATTCATATATCTAATCTCTTATTTTATAAGACTTTTGATCATGAGCCATTGGGCTAAGAACGATAATCCTGACGATAGAAAAAGATTCATAGTTGAGGAACAGATAGTGATTGTAATCCTTCTATCGTTAATTCTTGGGTCTATGGGTATTATAGGTAGCTATTTACCCGGGGAGAATGTTTTGTACGAAGTCTATAGGGGGTTCGTGGTTTTGCCAGGCAGCGGTTTTATTTTACCTCCCATCCTTATAGGCCTTGCGGCTGTCGGTGCCGGGATATTCGGGACTCTAGTTTTTTTGGATAAAAGGGAGAATACCTTCTGTGTATCTGCGGTTCATTCCATGAGTGTTATTGCTGGTACAGTTGCAACTACTTTAATAGCGATTCTGTATGGCGAGAATTATCCTGGAATAAATAAGTTTATAGCTGTTGCGATAATCATCGCGGCGATTGTTTTTCTTTCGTACAGAGGTGCTGCTCAAAACGATGATATTCAGATTGCCGCGGAGGATGGTGCGGAAATTTGATGGGTTTTGTTGCTAATTTTTGAATCTATAAATGTAAATGCTGTAGAATAGCTTTGTGCACGTCGTTTTTTGAATCGTTTCCATTTAGAAAAGTGCATTTATGAAAGTTCTTTCTATTTAATAGATAGGCCTTATGAATGGCCGTGAGGTATTTTTTGCTCATGGCAAGATCATCCACTTTCATATGTTTTGTTCTGCTGTGCCTTATGATCGCCATCTCCACGTCAATCATCATGCAGAATGTTTGGTAAGCCGCACCCCTGTAATCCCAGTACGTCTTCTTGAGTTCCGACGTTCTTTTAGATGCACAATTTCCTAGGATGCGTTCGATGTCGAACCATATAGTTGAATCGTTTGGCCCTCTATCCATGAGTATGTAGTCATATTTGCCGTTATATCTAAAATATTCTTCAAGTGCTTTTGAGAAATAAATGAGTTCAAAGGCTATGCGTTCTGCGGGGGGAGTTTGGATTCTCGCTGCACGGACCCTGTCGCCGAGAACCTTTACCGAGAATCCCTTTTTTAAGAGTTTCTTTTTTAAAAAATTGATCTGAGTAGTTTTTCCACTCCTTGGCATCCCCATGAACTCTATCAATTTTGAATCCATCATAACCCCTTGCCGTTTTTCACATTTTTTAACCGCTGCTTTGCCGCTCTCCACGAAGATCCTCGTAGAAGCTATGAATATCGTATATTGCAGAGTTTCATTAAATTTCAAGCTTAGGCGTCATTTTTTGTGCAGAAGCTAACATTTTGACGATAACGTCGGAATAATGACACTTTTACAATCTGCTCAAAGTAAATAACTAACATTATCAGCGAGTTGTAAGAAACAGGCATGGTATGCTTTTTGCTAATTAATACTTATATAGGGGGCAAGCGATGAAGAGGATTTCCAATCTTTGCTCAGTTATCATTATAATAGCGGTGTCTTTTCTTATGGTGGGTTGTCCCGACTCAGCCCTGACGGTTTCTGAGTCCAGTTCGACTGGAGAGGCTGTGAGCTTCGTCATAGATGGAGGTTCAGTCGATTCCGCAATATCGCTCGGCTATGGTGAGACGCTTACATTTTCAATTTCATACAACGGAGATAATAGCTTGGATTTTGAGTGTGCAGTCGTTGATTCTGACAATGTAGAATTTTCTGATGATGGTGGCGGAACTGTAATATGCGCTGATGGAACTGGTACATATACCGCTCCTGCAGCTACCCCATCCGAAGGATCTTTGGTAAAGGTAAAGGTCAGCTTGGATCTTTCAATGGATTCGGATGGCTCATCAGCGGGTTTTATCGTTAATGGATATCTGGAGGTACAGTTGCCTGATATAAGTTCCACCCTTTCATGTACGACGAGTACGACCTGTGCAGAGCTTGAACCTGGAACGTTCTGTTATTTTGGAGAATGTGTAACTTATGAATATGCCGGAGTTGATACATCACAGACCTGTGATAATGGCCGCAGTGGTGAGGGTAGTGGTGATTGTGTCGGTGATGGTGTGGATTGGGTATGTACCTCAGTGGCTATGAATGACTGCGTTGACTATTGTGTCGATGGTGCTCTGTTTTTTGAAGATTCTCCCAATCGAGATGAGTGCGATGAAGATAACTACATAGAAGAATATGGCGTCTGCATTACCAATGATATGGCAATCTGTATGGAGGATGAGAGGTCCAGCGAGAGCAGTGAGTCCAGCTATGATGATAGTTGTGACGGAAGCTATACTTGTGATGGATGCAGTGATATCGGGGGAACTTGGAATTTATGGTCGAGCTCCGCTAACGCTTCACATGGTCTAGCGTATTATGATGGAAGTATATGGAGTGTGGACAACAGCAATGGACAAATTCATAAACTGGATGCATCTGGAAATATAGAGAGTTCAATTACATATCCTAACTCCAGCAGTTTGCTAGCTACAGGACTTGCATTCGATGGGGGCGGTAATCTTTGGATAGCTAAGACAGACGGCCCGAGCATGATATATATGATGGATGCATCCGACGGATCGGTATTTGGATCTTTCAGGGCGCCGGGAGGCGATTCGACTGGGCTCACCTTCGTTGACGGATATATCTGGAATGCCGGTTTTAATGACAATCTCTATAAGGTTGATCCTTCAGATGGGTCATTGTTAAGTGAGTATACCTCTCCAGGGTGTGGTCCTGAAGGCCTGACATATGATGGCACACACATTTGGCATACGGATTATTATTCTAATAAGATCTTTAAGATCGATCCAGCGAGCGGAGTCGCCTTCTCAGTAGGTGATAGCCCTAACAACAGTCCAATCGGGCTGACGTACGACAGTGTCAATGAATATGTGTATCTATCTGCTAGCGGTTCAATCTATAGAATGTACGTCGGTGACTAAGGGTTAGGTCTTTTTTGTACAAATTACAGTAAAATCATTTTCCAGGTAGTCGTCTACTATCTTTACATCGCAGTTGTAATCGCCCAGCAGACCCATGATTTTTTCTGGGGATGTGTAATAATAGTATTTTTCCTTGTCCTTAAATCTTTCATGCAAAAGGTTAAATGAAAACGTTTGATTGGTTTTTTTGTAGAAGATGTCAATTACCCTTCTTATGAAGTCATCGTTATTTCCCATGTCCAGGTTGAAAGTCCCTGAGGCGTATGCAACATCGTACTTTTCCATGAGATCATCACTGTTAAATATATCGATGTTGTGAAATTCCGATTTGGGATGCATGTTTCTCGCGATAAGTATCATTCTTGGCAGTATGTCGACTCCGGTATAATTGACAGACACTTCATTCTTATTCAGATAATCCAGTAGATCGCCGAATCCACATCCAACATCAAGCAATGACATTCCGTTGAGGTCCACGTTCTTTCTGAGCACTTCAAAGCGCATATATTGATTGTAGGTGCTGTCCCATGCAAGCCTACGGGCATTACTGCCAGTGCCGTTTATCCAGGGCGTGTAGAAATTGCGGATGCGTTCAATCTTTCCCATGCCATAACAGGTCGACAATTTTATGATAAAAGACAACAGGAAAATAAAAAAACGCCGGATGCTTATCAAAGATGTTCTCTATAAGCGTCCGACGCCTGATAGTAGTAAGGTAATATTAGTTGAATGATACCTGTGTTTCAAAACCTGCGTTTTGTTCTGGAATATTATTTATTGCCGCAGAACTCATCTGATCACGATCATCAAGGTCCTCTACACTGTTGACCACCTCGTAATGCTGCGATGGGTGACCTTCCACCCCATCATAGATGATTTGGACTTCGTTGATCTGTGCTTCGTGATCATCGATTGGAGAAGGATCAGTATAACCCTTATTAATTTTTACCTTCCAATCCTCACCCATTTCCATAAACTTTTTGGGATTAACAATGACCTCATTTTTGATCTTACTCTCAATGAGACTGCTGATGTAATCTAGTTTATTCTCCAATGCATCCTTGAGCTTATCATAAATGGCTGGATCAATTTGACCGTTTGAAAGGGAATCATCGAGATCTAGAAGGTCATCGTGTGTATTATCCGATTCCTCTTCCAAGTCATCGATACTCCATGCAGACATATCTGCATCTAAACCATCATCATCTTTTGCTCCATCTGAAATATCCGTATCATCATCGGGGATATCTCTATTGTCGATTTCTCCAAAGATATCATCGTCCACTACGATGTCGTCGCCTATACCCTCTCCGGTATCTGCACAGCTTGTCATTATAACGAGAGTTAATGTTAGAAGTGTTAAGAAAGATAAGTTAAATATTTTCTTCATTATTCATACCTCACAGTCTTTGCCCCTATGAAGTAGTTATGCAAAATTTCTGCCAAAACTGTCATCCTTATATCTTATTGATATTGCAGGATATATTTTAGTTGGTCTTGCAACGTCTTGGGGTGATGAACCCCCAAATACAGTAGATATGGTGTTTGCAGGCTCCTGTCTTCTTGGCTTGCTAGCTCACATAAATAAGCTCGCTGCTATGTTGTAAAAAAATACCAACTGAGTTGATCACTTTGGGACAATCACATAGAATGCATTCGAGGTGACAAATGCAGATATCAGAGTTCATTAAATCGCTTGAGGATTCATTCGCGGTCGATGCTAATTCTATCCATGAGATAATTGCAGATTTTCATTGTGACATGGAGAGGGGGTTGGCGGGTGTAGAAAGTTCATTAAAAATGCTTCCAGCCTATGTCGATAGAGCTTCTGGAAAGGAGAGAGGGCGATATATTGCACTCGATCTTGGTGGAACGAATTTCAGAGTGCTTCAGGTCGAACTTGCGGGAGGCAGCAAACCTCAGATTATCAAATCTGAGAAGTTCGTGATTCCAAAGGCGGTTATGCATGGAACAGGTGTTCAGCTCTTTAACTTTATAGCTCAATCCATAAAAAAATTCATGTTGGATTACAAAGTGGATATCATGAAGAAGAGGGGGTTGGGTTTTACATTTTCATTTCCCATAAAGCAGACGGATATCGCAAGTGGCATATTGATAAACTGGACGAAAGGTTTTTCTGCTACCGGCGTAATGGGAAAAAACATTGTTAAACTCTTGGAAAACTCTCTTAAGAGGTATGATCTTGGTAACATAAAGGTGTCCGCTCTTGCAAATGATACGGTTGGCACGCTTGCTGCAAAATCCTACGAGGACAGAGAATGTGATGTTGGCGTGATATTTGGTACGGGTACTAACGCCTGCTATGTTGAAAATGTCGGTAGAGTTAAGAAGATGGGTAAATTGAAATATAAATCTGACTATATGATAATCAACACTGAGTGGGGTAACTTCAATAAGGTGCCAACTACTGATTACGACATGAAATTGGATAAAGTCTCCAACAATACTGGAAAACAGAGAATGGAGAAGATGATATCTGGTATGTATGTTGGTGAGATAGCCAGACTAATTTTCTCAGATATGATTACAAAGAAACTGATATTCTCAAAGGCGAAGATGAAGTTTGCAAAGGGAAATTTTCTTACGAGGCATATGTCTCTGATTGAATCAGATAATACAACTAGATTGACGAAGATAAATGGCTATCTGGAGGGCATGGGTGTGATAGCCTCTTCCATTGCGGAGAGAAGGGCTATGAAGGATGTGTGTCGTATAGTATCAGGCCGCGCTGCTAGGATTAGCGCTGCAGGTATATCATCCATCCTTACATGGATGGATCCTGAGCTAAATTATAAACATACAATTGCCATAGATGGAACGATGTATGAAAAATATCCTGGATTTCGAAGGAATATTATTTCCGCCCTGCGCGAGATCCATTCTCGCAGCAGCAAAAATATCAAGCTCACCAGGGCAAAGGATGGCTCTGGAATTGGAGTGGCAGTCGTTGCAGCTGTAGCCGCCAGCTAGATCATTACCTTCATAAAACCTATTTATCACCGTGCTGGTAGCTGGGATATGCCTTATGTTTGATGTGTTGGTAGTGCACCTCATGTTTGGGCTCGAATCGGCTGCTGAACGAGAACACAATTATAGCTACTACGAATAGTAATAAGCTAACAATCATCCTCTTGGAGGCCTTGATTCCGGCACCTTTCCATTCATCCGATTTCCAACTCCATAAGTTCGAGGTGAGAATTATGAAAACCATAAATAAGGGCCATGCGATAGTTGGAGCTAAATCTCCACCTATGACATTTGATGCTTGGCTGAAAAAGATCAGTGACCCCCAGAAGGCAACGCCCATAAGTATCGTTATGAACCAGTACTTGCCTGTTCCGGATATTTTAAAATTTGAAAAACCCTTATTCTTAAAATTGAGAACTAAGAAATAACAGCAATATGGAATCCAAGCCGCGGAAAAAATTATCACCCAGGCGATAATACTTGCCGCGAGGGTTCCAACGCCGAATTCCGAAGTCGCTATCTTGGAGATGCTGGGGTTTGCCCATATGTATGACACTCCCTGGCATATTGAACCGACGCCAGCCAGCATCGCAAGTACTATGCCCAATAGGTGTTTGCCGGTTTTTATCTCTTTTACCGCCTTGCCTTGTGTGGATTGAGGTTTAGCCTCCTTCCTATTCCTATCGCGGGCTGCTCCAGCCGCAGCTCCGAATGATACGGCAAATACAAAAATAACGATTCCAGCGATCTGCATATAGGTGTACTCTGTTCCAAGCAGGTTCTTGTGCCAGAGAAGTGGTATTAACGCTGA
Organism: Deltaproteobacteria bacterium; assembly: GCA_018645265.1. Taxonomy (GTDB): domain Bacteria; phylum UBA10199; class UBA10199; order 2-02-FULL-44-16; family JAAZCA01; genus JABGOS01. Next base: position 7,763 of record JABGOS010000051.1, on the reverse strand, counting down.
GCCTGCCGTTCCCATTGAAATATTAACGACGAATGCCAGGCCGATGCCTATATATCTGAAGGAGAGTGCGAATGCGATCTGCCCAAGACCAAATACGATTCCACCTACCAGTATTGACGAAAGCAGGTTGGACGGAAGAGAGCTTACCACCTTGAACGTATGTGGAACCATGAAAAGGATTGTAATCCAGGGTAATATCAGGAAACCCCAAAATGAAAATGCAAACCACGTGTTCTCCTCACTCCACTTGGTCATGAATTTCATGGGTGTTGCGAAGGATCCGTTGATAAAGCCAGCTATCAGAACGAGTATAAGTGCAAATATTATGGTTTGCATAACGCCTCCTTTTACACACTTGTGTTTTGTTCGAGATAATAGATAATATAAAAATTATGAAGATATGGCTAGTAGCAACATTCGCTTTCTGTTGTATCCTTCTAATGCAGATTGGGACGGCATCCGCCCAGGTAGGTTTCAATCCTGAATATCTCGGGAATGCGAATGCCCCCTCGCGCACCGGCTTTGCTCTCAAGACATTTCAAAGCTATTATTATCAAAACAGTATAACGGCGAGCGATGTCGAAACTGATTTTGAAACACAGTATTATACCAAGGCCTTCACCGGCGACATAAAGAAGGATATGTTTCAGTGGGCCCTACATCTTCCTGTGGGCTATAGATATCAGAAGGATGCGAATAACGTGGGACGTTCCGTAACAGGAATAGGGAATCTCAACGCCATAATAGAGTATTATTACAATATTATAGATGATGGTGAGACTAAATTTTGGTTCGATAACGGCCTCGTCGTAGGCTTCCCGACAGCTACGCAAAATAATGGCGTGCAGCTTGGGGGAGATAACTATTCCATTACCTGGTTCCAGGAGAACTTCGTCTATCATAAGCCGTTTATGCTTACCATTAACCCAATATCGGTGACGTGGAGCTTTAGGGACGATAATACAAATCAGATGGCAGGGTTAGGCCTATCCCTTATGAGTGGAAGTGCTGGTTATGAAATTAATGAAAAAGTTTATCTTGGTATAGATTTTGGTTTGACTCTTGGAAATATCATCGGCTCAGACGATGGTAATGGCAACTCATTGCCGAGGAGCTTAAGGGCTTATACAGGTCCAGCTGCCCTCATAGCATTCAATTCGGATACATCGCTACAGATTTGTACTGTCGTGGATTTTGTCACTAGGCAGGTCAGTAGGGGGCAGGGGATCTTTCTGGTTCTGTGGCACCACTTCTAATGCGATTCAGAGCTGGTGCGGTTTAAATCACTGTTGTTAATATCCTCATATTATAATAACATCATCGGCTATGAAGATAAGATCCCAGCTGTTAGTCTTTGTCCTATCGCTCTGTGCGATAATAATATTCGCTCTGATTTCATTTAGTGTTGTGACGGTCAAAGCGACATTGGTTGAGGAAACTGAGGAGCGTGCCAAGGAGCTTTTGACTGGGTACGCTTGGAAGGTGGGTGCTACTATAAGTTCAGCGGAGACAGTGGCGAAGGAGATCGCCGTTGCTATGGAGACGTTTAAGCCTAACTCCGTGGATGATGTTAAGCATCTGATCAAGAGGACATTGGAAGCTAATCCCCACATATTCGGTTCTACCGTAGCATTTGAACCTGGAAAGTTTCAGGAGGGCCGTCTACTTCTTGCACCTTATTATTATAGGAAGGGTGACTCGCTGGTTTTTGTAGAGCTGGGCACATCAAGCTATAACTATCCGGAACGGGATTGGTATAAGATCCCCATGAACACGAAGATCGCTTCGTGGGATGAGCCATATTTTGACGAGGGTGGCGGTGAAATTGCGATGGTCACCTATTCGCAGCCGTTTTTTAAAGATGGTGAGTTCTGGGGAGTAGCCACCGTCGATCTGAGCCTGGATGAAATCACAAAGGCAGTTGAAACGAAGGGTGCCGGAGATGAAGGTTTTGTGTTTCTTCTTGGAAACTCTGGGAAATTTCTCAGTAAGCCGAGGGAGAATTGGCAGCTGAAAAGAACTATACTGGATATCGCCAAGGAGAGCGGCATAGAGGATATTAAAGAATTGGGTATAAGGATGATGTCCGGGAAAAGTGGTTTTACGAAGATCAAGGACCCGATCACCAAGGAAGATGCCTGGATAGCGTACGGTTCACTGCCTGGCAGAAGGTGGTCGCTTGGCGTGTCATTTCCAGAGAAGTTCGTTATGGCCCCCATAGCACCTCTATATTACAGGATGATATTAATTGGGGTTGTGGGGATGGGAGTTCTTGGGGTGATTTTGGCATTTGCCGCAAGTTATCTTACAAAACCACTGCATCGATTCACTGAAAGTGCCAAGATGATCGCAGCTGGTGATTTCAGTCTTCCACCAACAGGTTCTGCTAGGAAGGATGAGATTGGGGATCTAGCTAGGGCTTTTCGAGATGTGGAAGCAGCGCTGTCCGATAAGAAGAATGAATTGTAATCTTTGAACGGTGATAGGTTGAGCGCAATCAGTTCAGTAACATCATTTCGCTCTTATACTTCTCATGGATGAATCCGCTTATGTCATCTCCACCTCTGTAATATTCCAATCCCATTAGAGCTGTGTGTATACCCTGAGATCTTGCTTTATCTATGAAACTGGCAAATCGGTTATAGGATGGGTATTTGTGACTGTACATTTCTGTAGTGCTAAGTGTTGTTGTTTTATCAAAGTGTTCACCTGCAAACACCAACCTGTCATAACCCATTTCTTCAATTTCTTCTGCGGTAGGTATGTCATATTCAAATGGAATATCTGCAAAATGATCATCACCATATATTAGAATGGTTGGTTTATCTGAATCATGAGCCTCGGCTGTTCTGTCCGGCCACTTACACGCACAGGTGCCAAGCGATTCAAATGGAGTTCTCAATATTCCACGATCGATTCTTCCATCCGCTGCAAGCTCTGAGAAGTAATATGTGTTAGCGAGCGAACCAAGCATCACTTCCGCTTGATTTAGATGCCCTTCACCAACGAGTACAACTACAAAATCGTTTCCTTGGAAATTTCCCGATGTAATTTGATCTCTAATCTCACCGATGAGCATTTCCCCTCTACTGTCTTTGCAGAACTCGGTTCCGTATGAACTTTGTTTGGTTTCACAGCGTTCAAGAAGTTTGGAGGACTTCTCCTTCAGGTCATCACCACCTGAGGTCCATGCATCCGTAGGAGTGGAGGGCAGGTTTGGTCCTTTGATGTTGTCATCACTAAGAGGTGAAGGAGTGATATCGGAGGTAGGGCTTGTCTCATCTCTTGGGGGTAAACATTCCTCGGTTTCGGAAAAAACCGGAGCAGATTCAGATGTGCATATCGCATCAACCATAATGGGCTAATATCCTTAGTATAGTTCCTCTTCTTATCATTATCGGCAGCTTGAATAGGTAAAGTTGCTGAGATTTACAAATAATAACTAAATAATACCATATAGTTACAAATGATGTGAGCTGGTGTATCTTCAATAAAAAACCCGGCATCTCTCGATGCCGGGTTTTCAGTATTCGCTTAAAATGTTGGTCAAAGTGATTTCCATGAGATGTCGAGGCTCGTGTGTGACGGGTTTTCCGTTCTGAACACGGGGGTTACCTTCGCGCCGATCTTAGGTTCATCGCGAGAATCACAGAGATATCCCTTTGGTATCGTGCAGCAATTCTCGAATTTGATATCGATCTGATAATAAGGCACTTCAATCTCCACTCCAGTTCCACCGCGTTTGACTTCGGTGTATGAATAGATGGTGCCTACTATCGGTTGTTTTAACTCGATCCATTCCATTGCTGCGTAGCAATCTGGACAATCAGCTCTTGGGGGTAACCACATTTCACCATTGCCCTTGGAAATATTGCACTTGGGATTTGTGCATTTAGTGGCCATCAGCTTTCCTTCGGTGAGACCTTTGAAATATGGTGTAAGTTTTCCGTAGGTATGATGGTGTGTGAAAGCTCTTGGAAAATCGATTACCCAGGCGCCATTGACTTCCTTAACCTTCGCGGGTTCCCCTGTATATTTAACGACTTGCTCTTCAGACATTTTATCCTCCTTAATTTTATCTCAAGGTTTCAGATAAACTTTCATAAAATATTGAGACTCAATTTATGTGATATTCCGTTACCATCCCTTTTCGAGAACGCCCACGGTTACATGGCTTCCTACACCTGCGTGTGATACCCAAAGGCCCTTCTTGGCATTTTCAACCTGCAGACTCTTCCAGTCGGTTGGTTTTGTCTTGCCGAATTTTTTCCACATTTCATCCGCTCCGTGGAATTCATCATAACGATTCTGCAATTGCCACATAACTTCTATAGCTGAAAAGATTCCAGTTGCACCTACCGCATGCATCGTACCGATAAGTCCGCCTGATAAGTTCGCAGGGCATTTTCCACCGTAATACGCATCGCCAGAAGTGATGTATGATGGCTCTTCACCGTAACGCGTAAGGCCAATGTCGCCGTAAGTTTGAATGTCTGATATTGTAAATGCATCGTGAAGTTCTACGAGATCGAGTTCCTCTATTGGGTTCTCTATGCCAGCCATTTGGTATGTCAGATAAGCTGCAAAGCGGGCCGCTAAAAAGCTTTCAAATCCTGGCCAGCGTCCGTCACTCGATTTAATATCTTTGTAGAGTTTTTCATAGGTATGCTCATCTTCGTTGGGAAGAAGGGGTATTTCCATGTCGCGACGATCGGAAACCCTGAGCGTGTGGGAACCACCAGCTATGTACACCTTAACCGGATTGTCGGATAGTTTGAATGCAGTTTCCTCATCGCAAAGAATTACCGCAGCAGATCCGACCGACATAGCGCAACACTCGAGCATGCGCAGGGGATCGCAAACGACCGGTCCTTCAAGAACTTCTTCAATTGTGTGTTTTCCGGGTTGCTGAGCGAAAGGTGATGAACACGCATACCCTCTATTTTTCACAGCAACGGCTGCGCGAACTTTTTCATCTAGGTTGTATACCTGCTGAAAACGACGGGCCATCGGTGCATAATAACTTGCATATATACGAGCCAGCCTGGTTTCAAAGTCCTTGCATGCAGCTGTTGAGATGTAGAAGTTACCGGTCCATGTGTCGACCTCATCCATTCTCTCCCATCCAGCTACCAAACAGCAATTAGCTTGTCCTGATGCTACGATTGACGAGCCCATGAGTATTGCTGAACCGCCGGTTGCGCCGCCAGTTTTAATGCCAACGTTGAAGAGCGGATCCAAGCCTAGATAGTCATGGACCTTTGCTTCGCAGAGCAGTTGATCTTGAAAATGATCGGCGAATTCACCGTAGCAGGCGAAGTTGATCATATCCCTGACTTCCTGTGCCGATTTTTTGAGCTTAGGATCCTCTACGCACATCTTTACAGCTTCCAACACCAACTCCTCGAGCTTCTTTTCAGGATATTTTTTCCTGAAGTCAGTCATGCCGGCGGAAACCATGTAGACCGGCCGTGTCCATTTGGGCACCCTTAAATTTCCAGGACCAAATTTAATCATGTCGCTCTCCTTTCAGTGTTAATTCCATAATTTGAAGTGCATGCAGATGTAATTTCTTACCCGCAATAATGCTCTAGTGCAACGCTTTACTTGTAGGGGGCTGGGCTGAATTGACCGTTATTTCAACGCTGTATCGTCACGCTTTCGCTCGTAAAGCACGACGAAAATATGAATATTAACCGGGGGTTCTGTTGGGGGTATTTGTACGGCCGAAAAAAGTGTCGGACACTTTTTTATCCAACATCCTGCGATGATTTCTTGTTGGATATAGATACGATGGAGGTGGTAGCGTCTGCTGTCATCAAAATAACTATTCCTATCAGGGGGTAGACCCCATATACCCGTGAGAACATTATGAACATGCTATAGAAGATCGCTGTTAAAAAAAGAATCCAACCGCCAGCTTCCCTGTTTCCGGCATAATAGTTGCCAAGTCCTGGCAGAACGAATGCCATTATGAATGCGACCTTTCTCTTCTTCTGTGATGGTCTTGATTTTTTCTCGACTTCCTGTGGTGCGGGTTCCGACTCCTTAATATTTTTAGTTTCGTTAATTATCATAAGCGCATTGTCGGCGTCCTCCGCAGGCACCATTATATTAAGCTCTATAAATGAACCAATTAGTCCGTACAGGCTTCTGTGGTTGCTGCCCTGTACATATGTACTGATTCCCTCTGACTCCAAAGCCCCCTTGATCAGGTCGGCCTCAAAGTTATCTGACGCTGTATGTATTTTGATGAGATCCATGATTATCTATATTAATTTTGTAATTATGATTTACTATTTTCAATCTCGTTAAGAAGTTTCTCTGCATCAGCGAGTCGCACGTTTCTCTCTGTGAGCGATTGTTTGCATTCCCTTCTTGCACCTTCGATGTCGCCCTGAAGGTATAGTATCTTAGCTTTTATATATCTAAAAGTCCCGCTTGAATCGCTTATTGCTAAAGCTGCATCAATGTGCTCTTTGGCTTTATCCAGATTTTTCAGTCCGATGTAGGTCTCCGCTAAGTAATATTCCAAAACTGAATCCCTCTCCCCTGGGGTGTGTATCTTGCTCAAATACTCAAGTGCCTTTTTGTAATCACCGGAACGTTGGTAGAGAGATCCCATGAACCTTATACCAGCCCTCCATGTAGGTCTTAGGGCAAGGCACTTATTCATCTCCTCGATGGCTTCGGCATATTTACCTTCCATGGTGAGCACGGATGCCTTATCAGAATGTATGGTATGAACTATATCCCACGGTTCGCCAGCCCAGAAGTTTTGGTCAGTCCCTCTATAGGCGTCCTCTTTTAAAAAATTGGAGGCGTTATCGAAAAAGATCCTCCTTCCATCCTTTAGCCTGATAGATAGGTTCGCATGCCCCGGAGGTGTGTGTACGTCGATATCATCAAGACCAATCATCTGCCCAAGATGTAGCGTCAATGTGGAGAGCATATTGCAGTCACCAACCTGATCTTCGCCGATGAGTTCGCTGAACGATGCTCCCTTTTTGTATTCAATTCCTTCCTCCTGCATAAATTCGCCGACCAGGGCTATCTTATATAGTTTTGCAAGATCTTCCGGAGAGATATTTTTTAGAAGGGACTTGATGTCGGAATCACTCCAGGGTGCTGTTGACACTTCTTCACGGTCGTCTCCAACATAGACTGTAAATACAACCATGAATGCAAAACTCTCCACCTTTTTCATCATCTCTTCTTGACTGGGGTCTTTATGCTCATCATAGAATTTCATCCATTTCTTCTCTAGAGCTGAGAGTCGTTGTGTCAGCTTTGGATCTACAGGAGATTCGCCTGCCTCTGCCTTAAGCGCTGCATGTGCAAGGCGACCTGACTTATATGCCCGCTCAAGTTCTGATCTTGGAGATGCTCCGCTTTCTTCAGTTACTTTCTGACCAGCATCCTCATATTTCCAAATCCCCTGTTTTGTGGGTTGTTTTATTTCTTCAATTCTTGGATGTTCATCCTTTAGAACTACGTGCTCACGTCCATCCTTTTCCGGTGTTCGTAAGAGATCACCTTCAGGATATCTGTGGGGCTCCACAGCGCTTTTTGGATCTCCGTCTTTAACTTTAATTGAACACATCTAAACCGTCCCCTATTCGCTACATGCACCCGCCTTGTTTTGAAAGTAGACCGTTATCGAATTTCTCTCCTTGTATTAGTCACAGACGCCTTCCTCATTCTGAAAATTGACTGTGATGAAAGAACTGTCAATGGCAGCTGCGCTAGTTTGATCTCCATCA